>DATFRP010000383.1:0-5415 GCA_035263125.1 Vicinamibacterales bacterium | reverse complement strand
TACAAACGGTCGTATTCATGGCAGCGCCAGCGCAACCAGTTCGCCGGGATACATCCGGCCCGAAACGCCGGCGAGGATGTACTGCTTGCCGTTCGCCATATAGGTCATCGGCGAGTTGCTGACGCCGGCGGGCAGTTCCATTTCCCACACGATCTTGCCGGTCTTCTTGTCGAAGGCGCGGAACATGCGGCCGCCGAAACCGGCGGGGACGCCGACGCCCGTGTCGCTGCCTTCGCCCATGAAGACGAGGCTCTTCGTGACGATGGCCGCGTTGCGGCCCGGCGTGCCGATCGCCGGCAGCTTGAGTCCTTTGAACGCCGGGTGATTGCGGATGCCGTCGCCGTTGGCGACCGACCACGCGATGTCGCCTTTGTTCAGGTCGATCGCCGTCAGCTTCGCGTACGGCGGCTTGAACGGGTCGGGCAGGCCTTGCGGGCCGAGCATCTTCGGCCACGCGCGCTTCACCCACGGCATGTTCGACTCGGGATGCTGCGACTTGGCCAGCCCGATGATGTCGGGCATGTGCGTCGACGGCACGTACAGCAGGCCCGTTTCGGGATCGAACGCCGCGCCGCCCCAGTCGGCGCCGCCGTTGGTGCCGGGCACGAGCAGCGTCCCTTTGGGACCGTCCGGGCTTCCGAGCAGTACAGGGGGCGTGTAGAGCGGACCGGATTTGTACTCGCTGACGATCTTCTTCGCTTCGGCCTTGAGCTCGGGTGTGAAGTCGATCAGATCGTTGTCGGTGACGCCCTGCTGATCGAAGGCGGGAGGCTTCGACGGCACCGGCTGTGTCGGTGAGTACCATTCGCCCGGCACGTCGCCCTTCGGCGCGGGACGCTCGACGATCGGCCACACGGGTGTGCCGGTGACGCGATCGAACACGTAGACGAACGCCTGCTTCGACACCTGCGCGACCGCTTTGATGCGTCGCCCGTTCACGGTGATGTCACCGAGGACCGGCGCGGCCGGCAGGTCGTAGTCCCACAACCCGTGATGCAGCGTCTGGAAATGCCACACTCGCTTGCCGGTCTTCGCGTCGAGGCAGACGATCGATTCGGCGAAGAGATTGGTGCCGGGCCTGGTGCCACCGTAGTAGTCGCCCGTGGCTTCTTCGAACGGCAGATAGACGTAGCCCAGATCTTCGTCGGCACTCAACAGCGACCATGCGCCGCTGTTTCCCGAATAGGTCCACGAGTCGTTCAGCCACGTCTCGTTGCCGAACTCGCCCTTTCTCGGCACCACGTGGAAGGTCCACAACAGTTTTCCCGTGCGCACGTCGTAGCCGCGCACATCGTCGGGAGGCATCTCCTTGGGAGCGCGCGCACGTTCGTTGAGGATGTCGGTCGCCGGCGACGGCACCCCGGCGACGATCACGACGTCCTTCACGACCATCGGACCGCTGCTCCAGCGCCAGCCGGTGATCGTGCGCTCGAAGCCCTTCGTGAGATCGACCTGGCCGCGCTCGCCGAAGTCCTCATAGCGCTTCCCGGTTTTCGCGTTGAGGGCGACCAGGTTCGTGCCGACGTTGGTCACGACGCGGGCGTCGCGTCCGTCGGACCAGTAGGCGAGGCTGCGCGTGGATCCACCGCGTGCGGGCCCCTGACCCTCCGCGCGTGGCGGCAGCGTGTCGTACCAAATCGTTTTGCCCGTTCCCGGATCGAGCGCGACAACCGCGCCGGCGGCGCTGCTGATGTACAGCATGCCGCCCACCATCAGCGGTGTGTTCTGGTAGTTGGCTGACGCCTGCACGTCGGGGAACGCGGTCCGAAGCTCCTCGGGCATGCCAGATCGCCGCCACGCAATCTTGAGATTCTTGATGGTGTCCTTGTTGATCTGATTGAGCGGCGAATACTTCGAGCCGCCTTTGTCGCCGCCATAGGCCGGCCAGTCGCGGTCACCATCAGCCGCACGTCCGGCGATTGTCCAGAGCGCGATCAGCATGGCGGAGAGGGCGACGAGCGAGAACAGTGTTTTGCGCATGAGCAAGAGATTGCCTGATTGACGTGTGCCCAAGCAAGGGCGTATAACCGCGCTCAATTCTTCCCGTCGACGTGCGGCGTGAGTCGCCGCGTGCCTGTCTGCATTCTTCGCGCTTGCCCGCCGTAGCCTTGGCGAAGGCGGGTCCCTGGGGTTCGCGTGTGTTCCGGTTTCGCGCGTCTCGGTCGGTCTTCCTGATCGAGGGCGTGGGTTCGTGCCGGTTCGAACTGACTCGAGCAGAGGAGGCTCTCCCGATGCGCAGACTGGCGGCTACCCTCGTCGTCTTTGGATGCCTTCTGACCCCTACGCTGGCCTACAGCCAGACCACACTTGCGGGAATGGTTCGCGACTCGTCAGGGGCCGTGCTCCCCGGCGTCACGGTTGAAGCGGCAAGCGCGGTGCTCATCGAAAAGGTCCGCACCGCGGTCACGGATAACTCTGGACAGTATCGGATAACCGATCTGGCGCCAGGCACGTACACGGTGACCTATACGTTGCAGGGCTTCACCAAAGTGGTACGCGAAGGGGTGGCGCTCACCGGTTCTGGCGTGACCACGATCAACGCCGACCTTCGCGTTGGCGCGCTGCAGGAGACCATCACCGTCACCGGCGAGACACCGGTCGTCGACGTGCAGTCGACGAGGCGCGAGACCGTGATCAACGCCGAAACGCTCCGTACGCTCCCGATCACGCGGAGCTACGGCACGCTGCTCGCGGCCATCCCCGGGATCGTCACGGACAACACGTCACGAGGTGCGATGACCGAGCCGTTCATGACGTTCTTCACGTCCAATGGCGGCCGCGCCAACGAAGGGCGCATGTTGATCGACGGGCTGCCAGTGGCGGCGTCGTTCAACGGCGGCGGCGTCTCGACCTTCATATACGACGTGGCGAACACCGACGAGATGCAGGTACTCGTGTCGGGCGGACTTGGTGAAGCGGAAGCTGGCGGCCCGATCGTCAACCTCGTACCGAGATCAGGCGGCAACAGCTTCAAAGGGAGCGCGTTCTACAGCGCCACCGGCAACAGCCTCCGGTCGGACAACATCGACGACTATCTGCGCAGCGCCGGCATCGTCAAACCTCCCGCCACGCTCAACCTCTACGATGTCAGCGGTTCGCTGGGAGGGCCGATCCTGCGCGATCGGCTGTGGTTCTTCGGGACGCTTCGTGATTTCGGCAGCGCGACTCTCGTGGAGGGTGCAAACGGAAACAAGTTCGCGGGCGACGCCTCCCACTGGAATTATGCGATCGACCCTGCGGTCGAAACGCGCAACTCGAACCGGCGTGATATCTACTCGTTCCGATTCACTTCGCAGCTGACACCACGAAACCGTGTGTCGTTTTCCCACGAGTATCAGCGTCGCTGCACCGGCTCGACGGTCACCTTGAACGGCGACGGCTCGTGCCGGCAGCGCGAAGCCGGTTGGATCGGTCACGGGACGATCACGGCCTCACCAGAATCGTGGCCCGGCTATCACGACGCCCCTTACTACGTGACGCAGGCGACGTGGCAGTCGCCGTTCTCGAGCAAGCTGCTGCTCGATGCCGGCTTCTCGCGTTTCCATTACATCTGGTACGGCTTCGGGCAGGCGCCGCCCGATTCGCTGCGCGACCTCATTCCAGTGACCGAACAGGCCGCGATCGACGGGCATCGCGCAAACTTCACCTACCGCGGCATGTACGATCCGCTTGGTTTTGGATGGGCGAACAACGATGCCAACCCGAACAACTGGCGCGCCTCGATCTCGTACGTCACGGGAGCGCACAACCTCAAGATGGGATATCAGGGGTCCTATCAGAAATCATTGCAGGCGAGGGACGCCAACAGCACGCTGCTGCGCTACCTGTTCAACAGCTCCGTGAGCGCCACCAATCCAACCGGTGCGCTCAACCCTATCGGCGTCGGATACACGCTCGTCGATCGCTGGGAGCAGAACGACCGCACGGAAACCACATCACTCTTTGCGCAGGATCAGTGGACGAGGGGCCGCATCACCGTGCAGGGTGCCGTGCGCTACGACCGCGCATGGAGCTGGGCACCGGCTGAAGGCAACGGGACGACCCACACGTCACCGTTTCTCTCGGCGCCCGTAAGCTTCGGTCGGACGGCAAGCGTCGATGCGTACAACGACATCACCACCAGATGGGGCGCAGCCTGGGACATCTTCGGAACGGGCAAGACGGCGTTGCGGGTGAACCTGGGCAAGTACCTGCAGAACGCGACCAACGACGAGAACTATTGGGCCAACAACCCGGCCGGCCGGATCGTGCGTTCCGTGTTCAATCGCGGCTGGACCGATGCCAACAGCAACTTCGTCGTCGATTGCGATCTCCGCAGTTCGGCGCTGCAGGACAACCGCGCAAGCGGTGGTGACCTCTGCCAGGCCCTCGGTGGCAACGACGTGAATTTTGGAAATGCCAATCCGAATCTCACGATCGTGAACCCCGAAATCCTTCGCGGGTGGGGCGTGCGTCCGAACGACTGGCAGTTCGGTCTCTCAGTTCAGCACGAACTGCTGCCGCGTCTGTCGGTCGACGTCAGCTACAATCGCCGCTGGTTCGGCAATTTCTTCGTGACCGATAACCAGCTCGTTGGTCCTTCCGATTACGAGGCGTTCACGTTCGCGGCTCCGCAGCAGGCCGATCTGCCGGGCGGCGGCGGATATCCGCTGACGCTCTACGCACTCACGCGAGAGGCCGCACTCCGGGGCGCGCGCAATTACCAGACTTTCGAGACCGACTACGGACCGGCGCGGACGCAGTATTGGCATGGCGTCAACCTGAACCTCAATGCGCGGCTTCGCAGTGGCATCTCATTCCAAGGAGGGACCAGCACTGGCCGCGGCGTGCGCGACCGGTGCGAGTCGACGAAGAACCTGCCCGAGGAGATCGTCGGCGCTGGATCGGGGGTGTCGCCGTTGTCGTCTGCCTCGGCGTGCGCGGTCACCGAGCCGCTGATGACGTCGTTCAGACTGGCGGCGTACTACACCGTGCCGAAGATCGATGTGCTGGTCAGCACACAGATCCGGAATCTGAATCCGTCCAACATCGCCGGTGTGGGCAGTACTTCGGCAACCAACGGGGCCTCGCTGAATGCGAACATCGCCGTGCCGAACGCCGTGATCCAGCAGACGCTGGGCCGGACACCAGGTACGTCGCTCATCACGCAGACGACCACGATCAACATGCTGACGCCGGGTCAGATGTATCCGGATACCCGATTGACGCAAGTCGACATGCGATTTGCCAAGATCGTTCAGTTCGGCAGCCGCCGAGCCGACCTTGGGGTCGATCTCTACAATCTGTTCAACACCAACGACACGACAACGTTCGAGCAGACGTTCGACTACGCGACCAACGGCGCGACGTGGTTGCGTCCGACCGCAATCGTTCCGCCGCGGTTCGTGCGATTCAACGTGACTTTCACGTTCTGAA
>DATFRP010000382.1:0-3515 GCA_035263125.1 Vicinamibacterales bacterium | reverse complement strand
GCCGCGGCCGCGATCTGGGCAACGAGGTCGAGGTCGTATCGGGACTGCGCGCCGGTGAGATGGTCGTCGTCGAAGGCGCATTTCTCCTCAAAGCCGAAGCCGAGAAGCGAAGCGGCGGCACCGGCGGGCACGACTGAGGCGTGCGATGACGAGCCGTTTGATGACTGCCGCGTTCGGGCGTCCGGCGTTCACGATTCTCGTGGTGATGATCGCCGCCGCGTTCGGCGCAGTAAGCTTTCAGCAGCTGCGGCGCGACGTCTTCCCCGATCTCTCCGCGCCGGTCTTCAACGTGATCGTCCAGAACCCGGCGATGGGCGCGGAGGAGCTCGAGGTCGCCGTGGCAATTCCCCTCGAAACGGCGCTCGCCGGCCTGCCGGAGGTGCGACGGATCCGCTCGTCGTCACAGTTGGGGGTCAGCCAGATCACGATCGAGTTCGAGCCGGACGCCGACTACTACCGATCGCGACAGTTCGTCGCCGAACGAATCGGGCAAGCCTCCTCGGATCTCCCTCCGGGGACGGGCGCACCGCTGCTCTCCAGTCTCACCGGACGCCTGAATGAGGTGCTCGAGTTCACGATCGAGGCGCAATCCGGCGCCGTGGACCTGATGACGCTGCGCGATCTCGCGGAGTTCGAGATCAAGAACCGGCTGCTCGCGGTGCCTGGTGTCGCGGCGGTCGAACGGCTCGGTGGATATCTCCGCCAGTTCCAGATTCAGCTCGATCCCACGCGGATGTCGGCACGCAACGTCACGCTCGATCAAGTGTTGCACGCCGTCGACGACGCAAACATCAATGCGTCGGGGGGATTCGTGACACAGGGCGGCACCGAATGGGCGGTGCGCGCGGTCGGCCGCGTTCGATCGATCGACGATCTGCGCACGACGGTGGTCGCGATCAAGGATCGCGTGCCGGTCATGCTCGGCGACATTTCGGACGTGCTCGAGGCGCCTGCCGTGAGACGCGGCATGGCGCATCGTCTCGCCGGAGAAGTCGTGAGCTGTCGGGTGGTGAAGCAGTTCGGCGCCGACACCGTCACGGTTGCCGCCGCGGTCCGGGCGGCGATCACCGACATCAACCGCACGTTGCCGAAAGGCGTGACCCTGCGGATGGTCTACGACCAGTCGGAGCTCGTGGGAACCGCGCTCGGTGGTGTGAGCCGGGCCATTCTCATTGGCGCGGGTCTGGTCGTGCTGATCCTGTTCATCCTGCTTGGCAACTGGCGGGCGGCGTTGCTCGTCACGCTGACGCTGCCGCTCACGATCGCGCTCGCCGGCCTGCTGCTCCGCCTGGTCGGCGTCGGCATCAACACCATGACGCTCGGCGGTCTGGCGATTGCGGTTGGTCTGCTGGTGGATGCCGCCATCATCGTGACCGAGAACGTCGTCCATCACCTGCAGCGTGAGCCCGGCGCGCCCGGTCGAGCCGTGGCGTTGCGTGCGGCACAGGAAGTCGGCCGTCCGATTCTGTTCGCGACACTGATCGTGGTGGCCGTGTTCGTTCCGCTGTTTGCCATGACCGGCATCGAGGGCCGCATGTATCGCCCGCTCGCTGCGGCGGTGGTGGCGGCGTTGACCGCGTCGCTGCTGCTGGCGCTGACGATTGTCCCGGTCGCCGCCTCGCTGCTCCTGCGTGCTCCGAGGCCAGATGCCCCGGAAGATGTCTATCTCGTGCGAATGTTGAAGCGAGCGTATGCGCCGCTCCTCGATCTCGCGATGCGGCGCCCATCGATCGTTCGAATCGCGACGCTCCTCATCACTGTGCCGACAATCGCGCTGGCGTTCGTGATCGGCTCCGACTTCATGCCGCAGCTCGACGAAGGGGCATTCCTGCTCCAGACCATGCTGCCTCCGGACAGCTCGCTCGAGGAAGTGGATCGCGTCAATCATCGTGTGGAGGATGTGCTCCGCCGCTTTCGCGATGTCAGCGATGTCGTTCGTCGAACGGGACGCGCGGAGCAGACCGAAGATCCGATGCCGCACGTGACGTCCGACGTCCTCGTCGTGCTGAAGCCGGATCGATCGACTCCCCTGCCGGCGCTCGAATCCGAGATGCGCGAAGCGCTGGAGAACGTTCCCGGCGCGTCCGTGCTGTTCACGACGCCGCTCGGGATGCGCATCGATGAGGGCCTGGGCGGCACTCCCGCCGATCTCTCTGTGCGAATCTTCGGTCCGGATCTCGACGAACTGGCGAAGCTGGGCGCCGACGCGCAACGTGCGATGTCGTCAGTGAAGGGAATCGAAGATCTTCGAGTGGAAGCCGTCGCTGGGCTTCCGCAGCTTCGCGTCTCGATCGATCGTCAGGCGGTGGCACGCACCGGATTGACGCCGGGCGATGTGGTCCGGGCGCTGCGAATCGGACTGGTCGGGGAAGAAGCGTCACAGGTGTGGGTCGGGCAGCGGCGGTACGATCTCGTCGTACGACTGAGCGACGCGGCGCGAGGAAGCGCCGCCGCGATCCGGACGCTGCGGCTCGAAGCGCACGACGGCACCAGGATTCCAATCGAACAGATCGCGCGCGTGGAAGAAGTCTTCGCGCCTGGTGCCATCCGGCGGGAAGCCGGAAGCAGACGAGTCGCGATCGAAGCATCCGTCTCAGGACGCGATCTCGGCAGCGCCGCGGCGGAAATCAGGCAACGGCTCGCATCGGACCTGCATCTCCCCACCGGTTATTTTTGGAACGTCGGCGGGCGCGTCGAGCAGCAGGAACGCGCGACCCAATCGCTGACGGTCGCGATCGCCGCGGCCATTCTCGCCGTCTTCGTGCTGCTCTACCTCGCGCTCGGATCGTTTGCCGAAACGGCGGTGATCCTGGCGACGATACCCAGTGCATTCGTGGGCGGGATCGCCGCGTTGATGCTCGCCGGCGAAACGTGGAATGTGTCTTCGCTGGTGGGACTGATCGGGCTGTTCGGCATCGCCGTGCAGAACAGCCTGGTGCTCATCGCCCAGACGCGTACCTTGATGCACGAGGGGCGGCCGTTCCGCGAGGCGCTGCACGAGGCGAGCATCGGACGTGTGCGACCGAAGGTGATGACGGCATCGACGGCGATTCTGGGTCTGCTGCCGCTGCTCGTCCTCAACATGCACGGGACGGAGATTGAGCGGCCGCTGGCCGTCGTCATGATTGGCGGCCTGGTCACGTCGACCGCATTCACGCTGCTGGCGCTGCCGGCGTTCTATCTGTTCGTGGCAAACCTCCGCGCCCGTCGTCCCGAGGCATGAGTCATGACGTCGGCCTGGTGATTCGGTCTTCGTCAACCTTCAGCCCCGCTGAATGCGGCGGCCCTCCAAGGTCACCTCCCATCGCACGCCCTTCCGGTGGAGCTCCGCTTCGTAGATCGACTCACTTCCCAGCGCCCGTGACATCCCCGTCGCGATGACGGTCACGAGCAGCAGCGGCAGCACGATCGGATAATCGCCGGACAGTTCGAAGACCAGCACGGCAGCGGTCAGCGGTGCATGGATGCTCGCGGCCGTTGTGGCGGCCATGCCCACCAGGACGTAGCTGCCGGCG
>DATFRP010000381.1:0-71505 GCA_035263125.1 Vicinamibacterales bacterium | reverse complement strand
AAGCACTGTGGGCAACCGCCCGATACGCTGAGGGATCCTATCGCTCCGGCGGGGTAGGGAAAGCGGCGCTTTCTCCCTTATTCCACCATAAGTTCGCCGTTTCTCACCCTATCGCCGCCCATTCCGCGGACCGAGAAGATAGACGAGTCGGAGTGCCCTGCAGGGTCGGTTCACCCGCCAATTGCGGTGCAGGTGTGGCGCTGACGTTTAGTTGAGACAGACCTAATCCCGGTTTCTGCATGGCGGTCCGAATCGGAGAGCTGCTTCTCAAAGAGAAGCGCATCACGCCGGAGCAACTCCAGGAGGCGCTGAACGATCAGCGCCGAAACGGGCGAAAGCTCGGCTTCACCCTGAGAAAGCTCGAGTACGTCAAAGACGACGAGATCACCGCTCTTCTCAGCAGGCAGTACGGAGTGCCGTCAATTGCGCTGGGTCTGTTCGACGTCGATCCCGCCGTCGTGAAGCTGGTCCCGGCCGAGACGGCCCAGAAGTACCAAATCATCCCGCTCTCGCGGTCGGGTGCCACCCTGACGATCGCGATGACCGACCCGACCAACGTGTTCGCCATGGACGACATCAAGTTCATGACGGGCTACAACGTCGAACCGGTCGTCGCCTCCGAGACCGCGGTCATCGACGCAATCCAGAAGTACTACAACAAAGGCGCCGCCAACGGGAACGGCGACGACGCGGCCCCAGCCGGCACGAGCGCGCTCGAAATGGCGAGCAGGGCGCTGGAAGAGATGCCGGCGCTTGCCGATACCGGCGACGTCGAAGTCCTCGGGGAGGTCGAAGAGATCAGCGTCGAGGCGCTGGCCGAGCAGGGCGAGGAAGCGCCGGTCATCAAGCTGGTGAACGTCATTCTGATGTCGGCGATTCAGAAGGGCGCGAGCGACATCCACATCGAGCCCTACGAGAAGGAGCTTCGGGTCCGGTACCGCATCGACGGCATTCTCTACAACATCATGCAGCCGCCGATGAAGTTCCGGGATGCGATCACCTCGCGCATCAAGATCATGTCGAAGCTCGATATCGCCGAGAAGCGCCTGCCGCAGGACGGCCGCATCAAGATCCGCTTCCATGACAACGGCGAGATGCGCGACATCGACTTCCGCGTTTCGAGTCTGCCGACGCTCTTCGGCGAGAAAATCGCGCTTCGTCTCCTCGACAAGACGAAGCTGATGCTCGACATGACGAAGCTCGGATTCGAATCAGAGTCGCTCCGCAAGTTCGAGGTCGCGATCGAAAAGCCGTGGGGCATGGTGCTGGTGACGGGGCCAACCGGATCGGGCAAGACCAACACCCTGTACTCCTCGATCTCCCGCATCAACACGACCACGACCAACATCATGACGGCGGAGGATCCGGTCGAATTCAACCTGATGGGGGTCAATCAGGTGCAGGTCAAGGAGAGCATCGGGCTCAACTTCGCCGCGGCGCTTCGCAGCTTCCTGCGTCAGGATCCCAACATCATCCTGGTCGGCGAGATCCGCGACTTCGAGACGGCTGAGATCGCGGTCAAGGCGGCGCTCACCGGACACCTCGTGTTGTCAACGCTGCACACCAACGACGCGCCGAGCACCATCAACCGGTTGATGAACATGGGCATCGAGCCCTTCCTGGTCGCGAGCTCACTGAACCTCGTATGTGCGCAGCGACTGGTGCGCCGAATCTGCAGGAACTGCACGGAAGTCGAGTCGACTCCAGCCCGAGCGCTGGTGCAGGCCGGCTTCACCGCCGAAGAGGCAAAGGGAGTCGTTCCCAACAAGGGTAAAGGCTGTGACAAGTGCAACAACACCGGCTTCAGGGGCCGGGTCGGGTTGTACGAGGTCATGGAAGTCACCGAAGCAATCCGTGAGCTCATTCTCGTCGGCGCCTCGGCGCTCGAACTGCGTCGGAAGGCGGTCGACGAAGGAATGATCACGCTTCGCCGCAGCGGCTTGCTCAAGGTGAAGGATGGCGTCACGACGCTCGAGGAGATCGTCAGGGAGACCATGAAGTAATGCAGACGCTGCCTGAACTCCTCCACACGATGGTGCAGATGGAGGGCTCGGATCTCCACATCACGACCAACACGCCGCCGCAGATCCGGGTGCACGGACATCTCGTTCGCCTGCAGGCACCCAATCTGGCACCCTCCGACACCAAGCATCTCGCCTACAGTGTGTTGACCGACACGCAGAAGAAGCGGTTCGAGGAGACGATGGAACTCGACTTCTCGTTCGGTATCAACGGGCTGGCCCGCTTTCGCGTCAACATGTTCAATCAGCGCGGGTCGGTCGGGGCGGTCTATCGACTGATTCCCGAGAAGATTCGCAGCTTCCAGGAGCTGAACCTGCCGCCGGTTCTGGCCACGCTCGCCGACCGCCCGCGTGGTCTCGTGCTCGTGACCGGTCCGACCGGGTCGGGCAAGTCGACCACGCTGGCTGCGATCATCGACAAGATCAACAAGGAGCGCCACGACCACATCCTCACGATTGAGGATCCGATCGAGTTCGTGCACCACCATCAGAGCTGTCTGGTCAACCAGCGCGAGGTGCACAGCGATACTGAGAGCTTCTCGAATGCGCTGCGCGCGGCGCTCCGCGAGGATCCCGACATCGTGCTGATCGGCGAGATGCGCGATCTCGAGACGGTCGAATCGGCGCTGCGGATCGCCGAAACCGGTCACCTCACGTTCGGCACCCTGCACACGAACTCGGCGTCGCAGACGATCAACCGCATCATCGACCTCTTTCCGGCGCATCAGCACAGCCAGATCCGCACGCAGCTCTCGCTCGTCCTCGAAGGGATCGTCTGTCAGGCGCTGCTGCCGAAGGTTGGCGGCGGACGCGTGATGGCGCTCGAGATCATGGTGCCCACGCACGGCATCCGGAACCTGGTGCGCGAGGACAAGATCCATCAGATCTACTCGGCGATGCAGACCGGGCAGGAAAAGATGGGCATGCAGACGATGAACCAGTCGCTGGCGACGCTCTATCAGAAGCGGCTCATCACCCTCGAGACCGCGATGATGGCGTCGTCGAACCGCGATGAGCTCCAGGACCTGATCAACCGTGGTGTGGGCGTCGTGGCCGGCGCAGGGCTCAACCGCCCCGGCATGCGACCTGTGAAGTAGTCACCGGTGGAGTAGTGGGGATGGTTACTTTTGCCTATAGCGGTCGGACACGCGCCGGACAGACGGTCAGCGGCGAGCGGGTTGCCGACACACTGGACGGCGCCGTCGCAGCCCTCCGGCGCGAGCAGATCCTCGTCACCCAGATCAACCCGGTCAAGGACGCGGCGAAGGCCGCCGCGCCCAAGACGAAGAGCAAGGGCGTCTCGGCCAAGAATCTCGCGGTGTTCACGCGGCAGTTCTCGGTGATGATCGACGCCGGCCTTCCGCTGGTGCAGTGTCTCGACATTCTCGGATCGCAGGAGGAGGACAAGAACTTCTCCGCAGTGATCCGGGCCACACGGACCGACGTCGAGTCCGGAGCATCGCTCGCCGATGCGATGCGGAAACATCCGAAGACGTTCGACGCGCTGTACACGAACATGGTCGCCGCCGGCGAGGCAGGCGGCATCCTCGACACGATCCTGAAGCGGCTGGCGACCTACATCGAGAAGGCCGTCAAGCTGACGGGACAGGTGAAGTCGGCGATGACTTACCCGGTTGCCGTCATCCTCATTGCCGCCATCGTCGTTGGCGTGATTCTCTGGAAGGTCATTCCGACGTTCGCCAGCCTGTTTGCCGGCCTGGGGGCGCAGCTGCCGCTGCCGACCCGGATCGTGATTGCGCTCAGCAACGGGCTGGTCCGCTTCATGCCATTCGTGCTGATCGGCATCGGGGCACTGATCTTCGGCGTCCGGTCGTACTACGGAACGGCCGCTGGCCGCACGATGATCGACGGGATGATGCTGCGGTTGCCGATTCTCGGGCCGCTGCTTCGCAAGATCGCGGTTGCTCGCTTTTGCCGCACGCTGTCGACCCTGCTGGCCTCAGGCGTCTCGATCCTCGAGGCTCTCGACATCACCGCGCGGACATCCGGCAACGCCATCGTCGAAGACGCCATTCTCACCACGCGGAAGGGCATCGAACGCGGCGAGACCATTGCGCAACCGTTGAAGCAGACGAGGGTGTTCCCCCCCATGGTGGTGCAGATGATCGGGGTCGGCGAAGCGACCGGTGCGCTCGATACGATGCTGGGGAAGATTGCCGACTTCTACGAAGAGGAAGTCGACGTGGCGGTCGCGGGCCTGCTGACGCTCCTCGAGCCGATCATGATCGCGTTCCTCGGTGGGGTCGTCGGTGGCATCGTGATCGCGATGTACATGCCGATCTTCGACTTGATCAGCAAGCTCACTGGGTGATGTGGATGAGGTAAGGCGTCACGACCGAACGCTGGACTCCGCAGTCAAAAGCAGCGGGGCTTATCGCGCGCCAATTCCTGACAGCTGTGGTTGACACTTTCTGTTACGCGGTCGAAAATTGGCAGAGTAGAACATCACGATCCCGTCGGCAAATCAGCGCGCTATCTCCAGGCATTCGAGTCGGTTAAGTGGGCAAGGACCTGTCGCGGTTGGTTCTGGCACCGCAGTTGCCTCTGACTCGACCGTTCACCGACGAGGCCGGGTTTCCCTGCACCGTCGACTTACGAGGCGCCGTGTCGGAGCGGCGGATTGAAGTGAATGTCGCGCTCTCAAGGAGAACGGTTGTGAAGCAGATGCAGAAGAACGAAGGCTTTACGCTCATCGAGCTGCTGATCGTCGTGGCGATCATCGGCATCATTGCGGCGATTGCCGTGCCTGGGTTGATGCGCGCCAGAATGTCGGGCAACGAGACGTCGGCGATCGGCTCGATGCGCGCCATCAACACCGCGGAGGTCAATTACTCGTCGGCTTGCGGCCAGGGTGGCTACACGGGTAGCCTGGCGACCCTCGGAACAGCGCCGCCTGGAGGCAACCAGGGCTTCATCTCGCCGGACCTTGGCAGGGCCGGCATTCCTCAGAAGGCCGGCTACAACATCGTACTGACGGACGGCGGTTTCATGATGGGTCCGAAAGACTGCAACACGACCGACACCGTTGTTGGCTATTACTCGACCGCTCAGCCCATCAACTTCAGCTCGACCGGCAACCGGTCATTCGCGACCAACCACACCGGCACGATCTTCTTCAACAACACAGCTACTGCCCCGTCGCAGATGGACATCCAGTCGAACCCGCCCGGAGGAACGGCGAACATCCTCCAGTAAGCCCGGTACCTCTTCGGGGGCCGGCGCAGGCGCTGGCCCTCGGCGTATCCATCGCTTTTCCCGCAGGCCAGCGCCAGGAAACCCCACCGCACACCAGAGCGGGCCTCCACGAATTGTGAAGCCGGGGTTCGTTATAATCGGCTCGATCATGATGAAGAACAGCCGCTACCGCATTCCGATCGTCCTTCTCGCCCTCCTCGGATTGGGCGCGTCCATCGCGGCGTTGTACGTGCACTACCGTCTGATGATCGACCCCTCGTATTCGAGCTTCTGCGAGATCAGTGAAACGGTGAGCTGTCAGCAGGTCTTCCAGAGTCAGTACGGCACGCTCTTCGGTGTGCCGGTTGCGGCTGGTGGCGCGATCTGGTCGGCTCTTGTGTTGATGCTGGCGGCCTGGGGCATGCGGGTGCCCAAGTCGGACGATGCATCGCGAGCCGCTGGCTACACGTTTCTACTTTCCACGCTCGGACTCGCGGCGGTCTTCTATCTGGCGTACGCGTCGATTTTTGTGCTGCACCATGTGTGCCCCCTCTGCGTCACGATGTACGTGAGCGTCATCGGTATCTTCCTGCTGTCGGCGAGCGCGGCTGGTCCCCTTGGTTCATTGGCGTCGGGCATTGGGAAGGACGTCGGGAGTCTTGGGCGCAGTCCCGCGGGCATCGCTCTCGCGGTGATTTGGCTAGTGGCGTCGGCCGGTCTCGTACTGTTGTTCCCGCGCGAGCAGACGGTCGCGGCTCAGGCGTCGACGCCGGACCCGACGCCGGTCGAAACGCTTGCTCCGGAGCAGCTTGTGGAACTGCATGCCTGGCTCGATCGCCAACCGCGCCTGCCAGATGCGACGCCGACGCGTGACGCAAAAGTGCTGCTGATCAAGTTCAACGACTATCAGTGCCCGACGTGCCGCCAGACCTGGGTGCTGTACAAGGACATCATCGCGAAGTACGAGAAGGCCTATCCGGGCGTCTTCCGGTTCGAGACGCGTGACTTCCCGCTCGAGCCCGAGTGCGGGGCCGGCGGCGTACACACCGCCGCGTGCGAGGAGGCGGTCGCCGTTCGGTTGGCGCGCGAGAAGAATCTCGATAAGCAGATGGAGGCCACGCTGTTCGAGCGGCAGTCGTTCTCCTTGACCCGGGACGATGTGAAAGCCGCCTTGAAGGAAGTGGCGCATATCGACGGGAGCGAATACGACGCTCGCTATGCGAAGGTGCTCGAAGACGTGAAGGCCGATTCGCAACTCGGGCAGAAACTGGGTGTGAACGGCACCCCGACCTTCTTCCTCAACGGCATCAAGCTCAGTCTCCTGAGGCCGGCGGCACTCGACGCGATGATCGCCTACGAGTTGAAGAAAGCCGGGGTGACGTCATAACGGTTGTGCGGCCTGGGCCGAAACGACGGTTGTGATGCCCGTCATCAAGACAGAGGGACTGGCCAAACACTACAAGACCGGGTTCTGGCGGCCCCGCCCATACCCGGCGCTGCGGGACCTGACGCTAGAAGTCGAGCAGGGCGATGTCTTCGGGTTTCTTGGCCCGAACGGCGCGGGCAAGACGACTACCCTCAAGCTGCTGATGCAGCTCATTTACCCCTCGTCCGGGACCGCCGAAGTTCTGGGAAAGCCGGTCGGTGACGTCTCCGTTCGCGGCCGCATTGGCTACCTTCCCGAGAACCCGTACTTCTACGACAACCTGACGGCCGAGGAGTTGCTGGTGTACTTCGCACGCCTCTTTGGCCACAGTGCACGGGAAGGGCGCGCTCGCGCGCAACGCCTCCTCGACGAAGTCGGCGTCGGCCCCGAACGTCGCTTTCAATTGCGCAAGTTCTCCAAGGGGATGATTCAGCGTGTCGGCATCGCACAAGCCCTGATCAACGACCCGGAAGTCGTGTTTCTCGATGAACCGATGTCGGGACTGGACCCGCTCGGCAGGCGTGATGTTCGGGAACTGATCCTCAAGCTGCGCGATCAGGGACGCACCGTCTTCTTCAGCTCTCATGTGTTGAGCGATGCCGAGGCGCTGTGCAACCGCGTGGCGATTCTGGTCAAGGGTCGCCTCGCCGTGACCGGCTCGGTCGAGGAATTGACGGCGCTCGCAGCGAAGGGATACGAGCTCGTCGTCGCCGGGCTGTCGGAACAGCTGCTCGAGCGTGTGCACAGTCGCATGAGCCACAGCACGCGTGTTGGACCGGGCCGATATTCGTTGGTGCTGCCGCCATCGACTGCGCCCGAGCCGCTCATCGCCGAACTGGCCGCTGCCGGCGCACGGGTCGTGTCGCTCAATCCCGTTCGCAGCACACTCGAAGATTTCTTCGTGGAACAGGTGCGCGCCGCCGCCGAGGATCGCGAAGTGTCGAGGGCGTCGTGAAAGCGATCGGCATTATCGCCGGTGGGGTGTTCAGAGACTCGATTCGCGATCGCATTGCGTATGGTCTCGTGTTCTTCGCGGTCCTGTTGATCGCCGCATCGTTCCTGCTGGCGCAGCTCACCGCCGGACAGGACGTGAAGATTATCAAGGATCTGGGGTTGGCAGCCTCGTCGATGATCGGTCTGTTCATCGCGGTCTTCTTCGGTATCGGGCTGGTGACGAAAGAGGTTGAACGCCGCAGCATCTACAGCCTGCTTTCGAAGCCGGTCACGCGCAGTCAGTTCATCGTCGGCAAGTACATCGGGCTCGTGATGACGCTGCTCATCAACCTGTCGGTGATGGCGATCGCGTTGTATCTCGTGCTTGCGTATTTCGATTGGGTCACGCCGGCCAGCGTCAAGGCGGCGTGGGAATCGTCAGCGCTCGATCCGCGTATGCTCAAGGCGTTTGCGTTGATCGGCGTCGAGCTGATGGTCATGACGGCGGTGACCCTGTTCTTCTCGACATTCTCCAGCTCGTTTCTGTCAGCCGTACTCGCGGCAGGCGTCTACATCGTCGGGCATTTCGGCGACGACCTGAAGCACCTCGATGTGACCGTGAATTCGTGGCTGCTGCCGGTGCTGGGCCGCGCGGCGTATTACGTGATGCCCAATCTCTCGCGCCTCGACGTCAAGGCGGCGGTCGTTCATGCTGAACCAATCACGGGCGCGTACATGGCCGTGGCGGCGTTGTCGAGCGGCTTGTACATCCTGACGCTTCTCGTTGGCGCGACCATCATCTTCTCGCGCCGCGATCTGCAGTAGATGGCAACGCAGCGTGCCGCGGCCGGACGAACGTCGGGACTGCAGTGGCTCGTTCTGGTCGCGCTGCTGTCAAGTGCCGTGGCGTCGCAGGTGTCGACAGACGGCCGGTTTGTACAACGGGTGTCACCGCCCGACGTGAGCTGGATTCGATCGCCGGACGTGATGCGTCGCGCAACGCTCGGGTTCAATGCTCTCGGGGCGGACATCTACTGGATACGCACGATCCAGTTCTTCGGTGACACGCTCCGCTCACGAGATCCGAACAAGAACTACGATCGGTTGAACTCGCTGCTCGATATCACCACTGGGCTCGATCCACATTTCAACATTGCCTATCGGCTTGGTGCGATTCTGTTGTCCGAGCCGTATCCACGCGGGGCTGGAAGGCCCGATCAGGCGATCGCCTTGCTTGAAAAAGGAATGCGCGCGATGCCCGACAAGTGGCAGTACCCCCATGACGCGGGCATGGTGGCGTATTGGTGGAACCGGGACTACACCTCGGCTGCTCACTGGTTCCTGAAAGCCGAAGCCCTGCCCGGCGCGCCGAAGTGGCTGGGGCAGGTTGCCGCGTCCTTTCTGGCCGAGGGTGGGGCGCGCGATTCGGCCCGTGGACTCTGGGCTGAAATGGCTGCGAATGCGGAGCATGAGTGGCTGCGACAGGCGGCTCGCCGTGGACTCATGCAGCTCGATGCCGAGGCCGTCATCGAATCGCTCCAGCAGGCGGTGAACAAGTTCTCCGACGAGAACGGCCGGTTTCCTTCCTCGTGGTCGGACTTGATCGGATCGAGGCGCATCCAAGGGACGCCTCTCGACCCGTCGGGCGAACCGTACGCGCTCGACCCTGTGTCGGGCGAGGTCGATGTCGCGCGGGAATCGCCACTGTATCCGCTGCCGGGCAGGAGGCCGCGCCCGTGATTCCGCAGTGGCTGATGATTGCAGCCGTTGCGCTCGTCGGCCTGTGCGTGGGGAGTTTCCTGAATGTCTGCATCTATCGGCTGCCGCGTCGCGAGTCGGTCGCATGGCCGGCATCCCGCTGCACGACGTGCAATCGCGCCCTCGCCTGGTACGAAAATGTACCGGTGGTCAGCTGGATCGTTCTGCGAGGCCAATGCCGGACCTGTCGCGCGCCGGTGTCGTGGATGTATCCGATCGTCGAGATCGTCACGGCTCTGACATTTGTGAGCGGCTACGTGCTGTACGGTTTCTCACCCACGGCGGCGGTGCGGGTTGCGTTCGCCTGTGCGCTCATTGTCCTCTTCGTCACGGACCTTCAGCACCACATTCTCCCGAACATCATCACGGTGCCTGGTATTGCGATCGGGTTCATCCTGAGTCTGTTTCTTCCACCAGGCTGGCGCGATTCCCTGATCGGAATCGTGGTGGGCGGCGGCACCTTGTTCGCGATCGCGGAAGCGTACTACCGCGTTCGGAACCAGGAGGGCCTGGGGATGGGCGACGTGAAACTACTCGGGATGATCGGCGCCTTCCTCGGGTGGAAGCTCGTACTGTTGACGCTCATCCTGGCCTCGTTTGCCGGATCCGTGACCGGAGGCATTCTCATCGCGTCGGGTCGTGGAAGCATGAAATACGCGTTGCCGTTCGGGACCTTCCTCGCTGCCGGTGCGCTGATTGCTGCGATTTGGGGCACTCCGATCATCGACTGGTATATGGGCTTCTACGCGTGAGCCCTCAGGGCTACGCGCTGCTCGGTCTCACCGCCATGGTCGGCGTCGTCGTGGCAATCGTCGTG
Organism: Vicinamibacterales bacterium; assembly: GCA_035263125.1. Taxonomy (GTDB): domain Bacteria; phylum Acidobacteriota; class Vicinamibacteria; order Vicinamibacterales; family UBA2999; genus Gp6-AA40. The sequence goes on along the minus strand of DATFRP010000381.1, from coordinate 61,355 downwards.
TTTGCAGTGCTGCGGTTCGGGGCAGCGGCGCGCGACACTCGCCGGGCGTTGCGCGAGGATGCCGGCCAGTCGCCGCTGCTGGCGTCGGCGCTCCAGGAAGTGGTGCAGAAACTGCGCGCACAGGAGCGGGCGGCCGCGGAACGCGCAGAGGCATCCGAGCGCCTCAACACGCAAATCCTCAACAGCCTGACTGCGGGACTCCTCGTGGTCGATCAGAACAGCCACATACAGATTCTCAATCCAGCGGGAAGCAGAATGCTCGGCGTCGGTGACAGTGTCCGATCGCGACTGGCGGATCTGCCGGTTGCGGCGGCGCCGCTCGCGTCGGCGATCACCGAATGCCTGACAACCGGGCAGGCGATCGTCCGGCGCGCGCTCCAGATGCCGCATGCCGGAGCGGTCACCCACGTCGGCGTCACCGTCTCGCCGCTGGGCTCGCCTGCCGGGTCCGATGGCGGGGTCATCTGCCTGTTCTCGGACATCACCGCCGTCGTCGAGCTCGAGGAGCAGCTGCGTCTCAAAGACACGCTCGCGAAGCTCGGGGAGCTCACGGCCGGCATCGCGCACGAATTCCGCAACGGCCTCGCGACGATTCACGGGTACGGGAAACTGCTCGACCCGGCGGCTCTGCCGGCGCCGTTTGCGCCGTACGTGGAGGGGATTCGTCAGGAGACCGATGCCCTCGGACAGGTGGTCACGAATTTTCTGAACTTCGCGCGGCCGGCGCAACTGTCCCTGGCGACGCACGAGCTCGCCACGATCATCGAGCGCGTGCGGGTCGACCTCCAGCCAGAGGCGCGACAGCTACGCGGTGATATCGTCGTCAGCGGTGAGTTCGGGCGAGTCGAAGCCGACGATGTGTTGCTGCGTCAGGCGTTCATGAACCTGCTGCGCAATGCCGTCGAGGCCTGTCAGGGGCACGGCGTGACGCCTGACGTGAAGGTCGAAGGTGCGATCGACCACGCAGCCAATGTCGTCCGTGTCACCGTCAAGGACAACGGCCCCGGGATCGCCCCTGAGGTCCGCGAGAAGATCTTCCGACCGTTCTTCACGACGAAGAAGACGGGAACCGGCCTTGGCCTCGCGCTCGTGCAGAAGATCATCGTCACGCACAACGGTCGCGTGAGCGCCACCAGCCTCGCTGGTGGTGGCGCGACCTTTCAAGTGACGTTGCCGATTACCTGATCTTCTCGCCTCGGTGAAGTGGCAGATTCTGCGATCCGGCAACCGATCGCTACTCCCTCACACCCTCCAACGTTTCCGCAACTCCACGACGCGGTGTGACTTGCAGGTGCGAAGTGGATCCCGACTCTGTGCGGCATTCGACTTGCGATCTTCCTCGGCATGAACGACGCGGCCTTCCTCTGCATGAACGACGCGGCACCTCTCGCGACACACGTCCGATCGAATGAGCGCGGCGTTTCGCTGATCGAAGTCATGATCGCGGCGCTCATCATGACCACCGGTGTGCTCGCAGTCGTGAGGCTGCTCTCACTCGCGGCAGCCACCAATCTCACGGCGAGAAGCGCAACCGAGGCGACGATTCTCGGCGTCCAGAAACTGGAACAGCTGCGAGCCAGCGAATGGGCGGTTGAATCCGTGTCCGGCGACCCGCTCGCGCACAACATCGCCGGCTTTGTCGATCACGTTGATGCACGCGGCGTGGTCGTCGGCCAGGGCGTCGAGCGGCCGGCTGCCGCCGTCTACACGCGACGATGGTCGATCGAACGGATCGCGTCGGGTTCCGACGAGGCATTCGTCCTGATCGTCCGAGTCCTCGTGAGAAGCGGCATGGGAGATCAAACAGGTGCAGATGGGTTGCTCCGCCAGGCCCAGTTTGCCAGCGTGAAAGCAAGGCACAGCCAATGATGCGTTCGTCAGAGGGTCGGTCACGAATCGAACAGGGATTCACGCTCGTGGAACTGCTTGTCGCGTTGCTCATTGCGATGACGGTCGTCGCTGCGGTGCTCGGCGTTGCAAGTCAGGGTCAACGCATCTTCCGGGCGCAGACGGACCAGGCTGATCTTCAGCAGCGTGCCCGCGTCGCGGTTGATGTTCTTCGGCAGGATCTCCTCATGGCCGGCGCAGGTACGTATGCCGGTCCGGCACGTGGACCGCTCAACGAGGCGATTGCGCCGGTGATGCCGTATCGAGCGTTCGGAGACGTCTCCGATCCCGCACGCGGAGTCTTCTTCCGTCGCGATGCGATGAGTCTGGTCTACGTCGCCGCGACGTCTGCTCAATCCACCTTGGCTGCCGTGCTGCCGGCGGGCAGCGTCGACGCTTCTCTCAGCGCGATGCCGAACTGCCCCGGCGCGACGATGACGCAGGTATGCGGCTTCGACGTGGGTACCCGCGCCATGGTCTTCGACGAGCGTGGTCAGTGGGACGTTTTCACGGTCGATCAGACAGGCGCCGGGATCGCCACCCTTGGTCATCGGGGCGCGCCAGCGGCAGCGTACGAGGCCGGGAGTGCGATCGTCGAGGTGAAGCTGGCGACCTACTATCTGAAGCTCGATACCGCGACCGGCACCTCCCAGTTGATGCGGTTCGATGGGTGGGCGAGTGATCAGCCGGTTGTCGACGATGTGGTCGCGTTGAGCTTCGACTACTTCGGCGAGGCCGAGCCGCCACGACGTACGGCGATCGCTCTCGACAGCCAGCCTGGCCCATGGACGACGTACGGACCGAAGCCGCCGGCAATTGGCGCAGAGGGCGACGCGTGGCCGCCAGGTGAGAACTGCACGTTTCTCGTCGTGGCCGGGGAGCACGTGCCGCGATTGCCAACGTTGGCGGAAGGCAGTCGTGCACTGGTGGAGCTCACGCCGGATCTGCTCAACGATGGTCCGTGGTGCCCGAATGCGACGGCCTCGAACCGTTTCGATGCCGATCTGCTTCGTGTGCGCACCGTGCGCGTGAGCCTGCGCCTGCAGTCAGCCATCGTCGCATTACGCGGCCCCGCAGGCCCACTCTTCTCGAGAGGCGGGATCGCCGGCGCCGCCGACATGTACGTTCCCGATCTTCATGTGCAATTCGATGTTTCGCCACGCAATCTGTTCATCGGGCGCTGAGCAGCCGGCGCACGATCGTGTGGTCAACGCCGAGCACGGTCTCGCGCTCGTCGTCGTGTTGTTGTCGATGAGCCTGATCTGCGCGTTGAGCCTGGCCCTGACGCTGTTGGCATCGACCGAGATGCGCATCGCCGCACATCACCGTTGGAGCGCCGAGACGTTCTTCGCCGCCGACGCGGCCGTGGAACGCGCTATTCTGGATCTCTCGCGTGCGGGCGATTGGACCGGGGTGCTGAACGGCGCGTTCGTGTCCACGTTTGTCGATGGTCCCCCCGGGGTTCGCATCCTGACCGACGGATCGCGACTGGATTTGAGCGAAGCCACCGACACCCTCAACTGCGGCCACGCCTCGTGCAGCAGCGACGAGCTGATCGCGAACACTGTGGAACGACCATGGGGCGCGAACAATCCGATCTGGCGTCTCTATGCGCATGCGCCGCTTTCGGCGCTGAGCCTTTCAGGCAGCATCGACTCGCGCGTCTACCTCATGGTCTGGGTCGCGGACGATCCACTCGAGACCGACGCTGACCCGCTCGTCGATGGAGACGAGTCGCATGGGCCGAATCCTGGTCGGGGCGTTCTGCAACTGCGCGCCCAGGCCTACGGGACTGCAGGTTCGGTGCAGACGATCGAAGTCACACTGCATCGTGTGCTGACACGCACTCGCGTGCTCTCGTGGCGTGTCGTTCGACAATGATGTGTTCGCCACTGCGGTCGTCTTGACCGTGAGGGCCCCGGGTCGAGGATCAGATCATGAAGCCCGATGTGATGCGTGCGCGCGTCGGCGCGTGGTCGCTCATTGCCGCCACGGTCGTCGCTGTGTCGATCGGAAGTCCGGCCTGGGGGCAGGGCCTGGGCGCCGTCGCGAAAGAGACCGAGGCCAAGCGAAAGGCCCTCAAAGCGAGCGGCAAGGTCTATACGAACGACAGCCTCAAACCGGATCCATCGCCCTCGCCGGCTCCGGCCGCGCCTCCGCCGATCCCGCCCTCCGGAGCCGGCGACAGCAAGACGAAACAGCCGGACGGCGCCAAGGACGAGGCCGCCTGGCGGGATCGGATCAAGATCGAGCGCGACGCCCTGGCACGAGCCGGAATATTTGCGGCTGCCCTTCAAAGTCAGATCAACGGCCTGTACGGGGAATTCACCGCCTGCCAGGCGCCTCCGCAGTGCAGCGAGATATCGGCCAGGCGCCAGAAGAGCATCGGCGAGCTCGATCGCGTGAAGAAGGAAGTCGAGCAGCACCAGAAAGCGATCGCCGATATTCAGGAGGAAGCGCGGAAGGCCGGTGTTCCTGCCGGGTGGGTGAGGTAATCACATTTTTGGTGATTGGTGATCTTTGATTGTTGATTCGTTGATGATTGGGGACTGGTGATTGTCGATTGATTGGACGATCAATCAATGATCAACAATCAGCAATCAACAACGATTCGATAATCAAAGATCACCCATCATCAATGTCCTCATTCCCCGTTCTCATCGTCGAAGACAAAGATTCGCTTCGTACCATGTTCCGTCACGCGCTCGAGGGGCACGGTCATGCCGTGCTCGAGGCACGGGATGAGCCCGAGGCCGTCCAGCAGCTGCGCCGGACGCGGCCGGTCGTGGTGCTGACCGACCTCAAGCTGCCCTCGGGCGACGGCTTCGGCGTTCTGCGCGCCGCGAAGGAGCTCGACCCGGATGTCCCGGTGGTCGTCATGACCGCCTACGGCAGCATTCAGGACGCGGTGACCGCCATGAAGGAAGGGGCGATGGACTTTCTTGCGAAGCCGATCGATCCCGACCATCTCCTGCTGATGGTAGGGCGTGCGATTGCCCAGCGGCGCATGCTCACCGAATACATCATCCTCAAGGAGGAGCTCGCCGAGCGACGCGGCGCGCCTCGCATCATCGGCGAAGATGGAAAGCTTCGGCAGGTGTCGCAGCAGCTCCATCGCGCGGCCGCGACCGACGCGACGGTTCTCCTCGAAGGCGAGAGTGGGACAGGGAAGGAGCTCTTCGCGCGCGCGCTGCATGCGCTCAGCCCCCGTGCCGACGGGCCGTTTGTGGCGATCAACTGTGCGGCCATTCCGGAGACGCTGCTCGAGACCGAACTCTTCGGCCATGAGAAAGGCGCGTTTACGGGGGCCGCTCAACGGAAGCCGGGCCGGTTCGAGATCGCTCATCGCGGAACGCTGCTGCTCGATGAGATCGGTGATCTGCCACTGCCGCTCCAGGCGAAGATCCTGCGCGTCCTCGAGGAAAAACAGTTCGAGCGCGTAGGCGGCACACAGTCGCTGCACGTCGACGTGCGCATCGTCGCCGCGACCAATCGTCACTTGAAGCAGCGGGTCACGGAGCGTCAGTTCAGAGAAGATCTCTACTTCCGCTTGTCGGTCTTCCCGATCGTCATTCCTCCCCTGCGTGAGCGCGGCGATGACGTGCTGATGCTCTCGCGGTACTTCGTCGAGAAGTTCTGTCGCGATCTGAACAAGAACGCGCTCGCGTTCGCGCCGGCGGCGATCGACGAGCTTCGGACGTATCCATGGCCGGGCAACGTGCGCGAGCTGCAGAACTGCATCGAACGCGCGGTGATTCTCACCGAGGGCGACACGATTTACCCCCGTCATCTCAACCTGTCGTTCCGCCAGGCCGTGGCCGCTCCGCCGGCGGCGAGTCCGTGGGATCAGATCGATCTCTCGGGGACGTTGCCCGACGCGCTCCAGCGGGTCACGGCCGAGGTCGAACGGATAAAGATCGGTCAGGCGCTACAGAAAGCCGGCGGCAACAAGGCGTCCGCAGCGGAGGCGCTGCAGATTAGCTACAAGGTCTTTGTCCAGAAACTGAAAGCCCTCGGGCTGGAAACATAAGGCTGGTGGGGCTGGTCGGGCGAGTGAGGCTGGTGGGGGTTACGCTCGAAGACCTACTCTGCGAAGGACTCCACCCAGTTCGTCTTCAGTCACGTCATCGATCGTCATCGTTGCGCCGATCTCGATCGCGATCACGAAGTGCAGGCGTCCGTTGACTACCTTCTTGTCGCGTCGGATGGCCTCGAGGACATCTGCAATCGGCAGATCTGAGACAGAGGGAAGCGGACCGAGCGCTGCGATCAGGCCCGCGAGCGCATCGCGATCACTTCCGGCAAGGGCACCACGTGCGGCGGCGAGGTCGGCTGCGGCGAGCATGCCGATCGCAATGGCCTCTCCATGTCTGAACCGTCGGTACTTCGTGACCGCCTCGAGTGCGTGTCCAACCGTGTGGCCGTAGTTGAGGGTGCGGCGGAGTCCGCTTTCGCGTTCATCCTTGGAGACGACGTCGGCTTTGATTCGGCAGGATTCCTCGATCGCTGGCACCAGGACAGCCGGCTCCTTTGCCATGACCGCCCTGGTCTGGCGCGCCAGGCGCTCGAAGAGATCGCGGCTCGCGATCATTCCGTACTTGATGACCTCGTAGAGACCGGAGCGGAACTCGCGACGCGGCAGGGTGCTGAGGAACCGCGGATCGACGACCACGAGCGCCGGTTGGTGGAAGGCGCCGATCAGATTCTTGCCGAGCGCGTGGTTGACGCCGACCTTCCCGCCGATCGCGCTGTCGACTTGCGCGAGCAGCGTCGTAGGTACCTGGACGAGTGAAATACCGCGGAGGAAGGTTGCTGCGGCAAACCCGGCCGTGTCGCCGAGCACGCCGCCGCCGAGCGCAATGATCGCGCTGCCACGATCGGCGCCTGCACGAATGAGCCCGTCGTAGACGCGTGCGACCGATGCCAGTGTTTTGTAGCGTTCGCCATCGGGAAGCAGAATCGGTTGGACGATCCCGATCGCTCGCTGCAGCTGCTCGCCGTGGAGGCGCCAGATCGTGGAATTCGACACGACGAAGCGCCGGGAGCCGACACGGTGCGCGTCGAGAAGGGCGGCAAGCTGTTCGCTTGCACCGTGACCGATGAGGATCGGCGAAAGGCGCGAGCCGACGGTGACGTCTACCTTGACAGGGGTCTCAATGTTCAATGCTCAAGGCTCACATGGGGTCGGGAGTCAAATGGGGTCGGGAGTCATTTTACGTGGATCGAGAAAATGACTCCCGACCCCATTTGACCCTCGAGCATTCGGCATTGATAGGATACCAATGCGTGAGCGTACGCGGCGATTTCCTGGTCATCGGCAGCGGCATTGCCGGCCTGCGCGCGGCGATCTCGCTGGCCGAGGCCGGCACTGTCATCGTGCTCACCAAAGCCGATCCCCGGGAGAGCAACACCGGCTACGCACAGGGCGGGATCGCGGCCGCATTCGGGCAGGACGACTCGCCTGACTCGCACGCACGGGACACGATGGCTGCCGGCGACGGGTTGTGCACGCCCGAGGCGGTCGACGTGCTCGTACACGAGGGCCCCCGCTATGTAAGAGAACTGATCGAGTGGGGCGTGGCCTTCGACCGCGATGATCACGGCCAGCCGGCGCTCGCTCGTGAAGCGGCGCACAGCGTGCGGCGGGTGCTGCACGTGCGCGATGCCACGGGCCGATCGATCGGGCAGGTCCTCTGGCAGACCACCGCGGCGCACAGCCGCGTCCGTGTGTTTGACGATGCCCTCGCGCTCTCGCTGATCGTGCGTGGCGGCGTCTGTCGAGGCGCGACATTTCTCGATCGCGACGGACGCGAGCGGGCAGTCGAGGCGGAGCGCACGCTGATTGCCAGTGGCGGCGCCGGGCAGGTGTATCGCGAGACGACCAATCCAGCGGTAGCGACCGGTGATGGGATCGCGATGGCCTTCGAAGCGGGCGCACGTGTCGCCGATCTCGAGTTCGTCCAGTTTCACCCCACCGCCTTGAATGTCGCCGGCGCGCCACGGTTTCTGCTGTCGGAAGCGCTGCGCGGCGAAGGGGCGTGGCTCGTCAACGACGCAGGAGAGCGCTTCGTCCAGCGATATGAGCCGGCCGGTGATCTCGCCTCCCGCGATCTCGTTTCGCGGGCGATTGTTCGCGAGATGCAGCGGACAGGCGCACGCATCTACCTCTCGATGGCTCATCTCGATCCGGCCTATGTCCGCTCCCGGTTTCCGACGATCGCGAAAGTCTGTCGTCAAGCCGGGTTCGACCTCGCGACCGATCGCATTCCAGTCAGCCCTGCCGCCCACTACCTCATGGGAGGCGTCGAAACGGATCTCCACGGGCGCACGTCAGTGGCTGGTCTCTTCGCCGCGGGTGAAGCCGCATGCACCGGACTGCATGGCGCCAATCGACTTGCGAGCAACTCGCTGCTCGAGGGGCTCGTGTTCGGCGCGCGTGCAGCCGAGGCCATGCAGGGCCCCATGGTCCACGCGTCGTTTGGAACCGCGCCCGAACGGTATTGTCAGGACGCGGGGCAGGTGAGCGCCCCTTCCGCATCGGATGTGCGCGACATCATGTGGCGACAGGCTGGCGTCATGCGATCCGAGGCGAGCCTGCGGCCCGCGGTGGCGCAGTTGTCGGCCTGGCGGTCGTCGATCGTTCGCGCCCGCGATCGGGCACCAGGCGATCGCGAGTTGCGTCGCGTGGCCAGCCTCGCCACCGTGGGCCTGCTCATCGCCCGTGCCGCCCTGCGCCGCGAAGAGAGCCGTGGCGGCCACTTCCGCGAGGACTTCCCGCAGCGCGACGATATACACTGGCTGAGACACGTCGCCGACGTGCTTCAGCGATAACTCCCAACTTTCACGCCTCAATGAGCAAAGAGACCGAGATCCCCGACCTTCCAACCGAGGTCACGCCTCAGTCGCAGGACTTTGGCCGCTGGTACATCGATGTCGTCCGCCGCGCCGAGCTGGCGGATTACTCGCCTGTCAAAGGCTGCATGGTGATTCGTCCATACGGATACGCCATCTGGGAGCTGATGCAGCAGGCGCTCGATCGGCGGTTCAAGGCGACCGGTCACGTCAACGCGTACTTTCCGTTGTTCATCCCGGAAAGCCTGCTGATGAAGGAGTCGGAACATGTCGAGGGCTTCGCGCCGCAGGTCGCCTGGGTGACCCAGGGCGGGAACGAAGAACTCGAGGAGCGTCTCGTCGTTCGCCCGACCTCCGAAACGATCATCGGCACGATGTACGCGAAATGGGTGCAGTCGTGGCGCGACTTGCCCATCCTCATCAATCAGTGGGCCAACGTCGTCCGCTGGGAGAAGGTGACGCGGCTCTTCCTCCGCACGACCGAATTCCTCTGGCAGGAAGGTCACACGGCGCACGAGACGCCCGAGGAAGCCGAAGAGGAGACGCGAAGGATGCTCGGCGTCTACAAGGATTTCGCCGAGACCGAGCTGGCGATGCCGGTCATCGACGGACAGAAGACCGAGAGCGAGAAGTTCGCGGGCGCCGAGCGAACCTACTCGATCGAGGGGCTGATGCGCGACGGCCGCGCCCTGCAGGCGGGCACATCGCACAACCTCGGCCAGAACTTCGCGAAGGTCTTCGACATCAAGTTTCAGGCGCGCGACAAGTCGGTGCAGTACGTCTACGGCACCTCGTGGGGCGTGTCGACGCGGATGATCGGCGGCGTGATCATGACGCACGGTGACGACGGCGGTCTCATCCTGCCGCCTCGGATCGCACCCTATCAGGTGGTGATCGTGCCGATCCTGAAGGGCAGCTCGCGCGACGCCGTTCTGGCACGCGCCCGGCAGATTCGCGACGAGCTGACCACGCACGGTGTGCGTGTCATGCTGGACGAACGCGACACGCAGACGCCTGGCTGGAAGTTCAACGAGTGGGAGATGCGTGGCGTCCCTCTGCGCCTGGAAATCGGACCCAAGGACCTCGAGAAGTCGCAGGTGATGCTGGCGCGCCGCGACACGCGCGAGAAATCAACGGCGGCCATGGAAGGCCTGGCGGCTCATGTCACGACGAGGCTTGCCACGATTCAGCAGGCGCTCTTCGATCGCGCGATCGCGTATCGCACGGAGCACACGAGCCGGACCGACTCGTACGAGGAATTCAAGGCGATCATGGAAGGACGGCCTGGCTTCGTTGTCTCGCCCTGGTGTGGGTCGGCGACATGTGAAGCCGACATCAAGACCGAGACGCAGGCGACGATTCGAAACATTCCCTTCGGCGAGGCGCCGCTCAGCGGGAAGACGTGCATCAAATGCGGCGGAGGCGCCACGGTGTCAGCATGGTTTGCAAAAAGTTACTAGGTGCGCTTGTTCTCGTCGCAGTACTTGCCGGTTGTCGGCCGAGCGGTCCGCTGCAGCTCAACACGATTCAGACCGGTTCGTCGCTGAATTCGGATAACAGCGTCGGCAATCTCACCAGCCGCTTCAAGCCGGACGACACCATGTTCGTGTCGGTGCTGACGAAAGGGCCAGGGTCGGGAACGATCGGTGTTCGGTGGACCTACGCCGGCCGCCTGGTCAGCGAGGACTCGCGCGAAGTGTCGTATCGTGACGCCGCTGCCACCGCGTTTCACATCAAGTACCCGAGCGGCCTTCCGGCAGGCGAGTATGTCGTCGAAGTCCTCATGGACGGCAAGTCCGTAGGAACACGGCCGCTGAAAGTTGAGCAGTGAACGGCTCTGCTCAGATAAACCCAGGCCACTGGCTTCGAATCCGCTTCATCGCCGCGCCCCGCGAGGTGAGCTTCGCCCGGCGCGCGATCGCGGTCGCCGTCGTTGACAGTCGCGCGCGCCAGGTCGGGTCGTTCGGCGCGATCGACCACGCGCGTGCGAGCGGCTCGAGGCAGCTTGCGTCGCCCAGCGTCTCGACCGCCATCAGGAAATCCTCTGGCAGCGGATCCGGCGTCTTGTCGAAGCTCTCCCTCAAATCGTAGAGCGCCAGCCGACTGCCTCTCCTGGCCAGGACGCGATGCGCCAGCCCGCGCGCGCGTCGCCATTCGTGCCGCAATCGCGCCGCTGATTCGTGTCGCTCCTGTGTGTGGAGGCGCTCGATGAGCGCATGCAGCGTCGACGGCTCCGCGGTGGCGCCGTGAGCCTCGATCCACGCGCGGGCATCGAGAGGATCATCGAGCGAGGTCCATTCGTGCGCGAGACGCGGCGCCTGAGCGCGGAGCGGCCGAACGAGGTGGGCGGGAAGATCAGAGAGCGCTTCCACGGCGGCGGCACGGACCCTGGAGTCGCGTGACGCATCAACGGCGATTGCCGTCACCGCTTCGAGTGCGCGCGTGCCCTCTTCGCGGACGACCCACTCGCGGAGCACGGCCAGCGCCGCGATCACGAGATCGGCTTCGGGCTGGTCCACGGCGCGCAGGGCAACGTCGAGGGCTCGGGGGACCCGCAGATCCTGAAGGGCGCGGAGCGCCAGCGCCCGGGTCCCGGTCGCTGCGTTCGAGTCGATGACGTCCGCAAGACGTGGAATCGCGCGCTCCCCGATGACACGGAGACGAGCGACTGCCGACACCCGGCGAATCGAGTCGCTCGAATCCAGATCGGCGATGAGCCGCGCGATCTCACTGCCTGAGGAGCGGGAAGCCACGCCGCAGGGACGACACCAGCTACTGGACCGTATCTGCTGAACGGGTACCAGTCACATCGAGCCTCGATAGCGATCCTGCCGACCACGACGATGGAGCGGCCGGTCGTGATTCACGAAAGGCATCCACTAATCGGCTTCCGCGAGGGCAGGAGTTCGCTTCTTTCCGAACATCCAGGCCAGTCCGATGCTGATCACGTAGAGCAGGCACATCGGCGCAGCGAGCAGAACCTGACCGACAGGATCTGTGCCTGGCGACAACACCGCACCGATGATGAAGTTGATCAAGATCGCGTACTTGAAGTTCTTGATCAGGAACTTCGCCGTGATGACGCCCATCCGCGCGAGGAAGAGCACGATCGTCGGCATCTGGAAGATCAGGCCGAACGTGAGCATCAGCTTGACGTACAGCCCGAACGCCGGCTCGACCCGGGGCATGAACGTGAGGTCTTTGGAGGAGAAGCTGAGAAAGAACTTCCACGTGAGCGGAAAGACGACGTAGTGTGAGAACGCGGCGCCGACGATGAAGAAGAACGACGACATCAGCACGAACGGCACCGCCATCTTCTTCTCGTGCGCGTAGAGACCGGGGGCGACGAACAGCCAGACCTGACTCATGACGCCCGGTGAGGCGATGAGGAGACCCGCCAGCACCGCCATCTTCAGATACAACATCAGCGCTTCAGTCGGCTCGGTGTAGATGAGCGTCTGCCCTTTCGGCAGCGCCGCCGTCATCGGCCCCATGATGAAGTTGAAGAGCGGAGTCAGGAAGAGACACGCGATGCCGAACCCGCCGACGATGGCGATGAGGGCATAGATGATGCGTTTGCGGAGCTCGTCGAGATGCTCCAGAAACGACATCTTTCCGCCGCTGGATTCCTCCTCGTCGATCGAGGGATCCAGCTCGTCGTCAGGGTCTGACTTTTGTGCCTTGTTCGGAAACGGCACCAAGGCCATATCGATTCGCTACGCCGAGGTGCCGGTACTGGTCCGGTTGACCGTGCGGTCGTCGTCTTTCCGACCGCCGTCAGGGGACGTCGTTGCGCTGTCGGGTGAGCGGGCGGCATCGATGGCCGAGTTCTGTTCGACCTCGATCTTCGCGCGCTGCTCTTTCTGTTCCTCGATGCGCACTTCCTCTTCGAGGGTATTGCGGAGTTCGTTCGAGGCCCGTTTGAATTCACCGAGACTCTTGCCGAGCGAGCGGCCGAGCTCGGGGAGTTTGCGCGGTCCAAAGATGATGAGTGCGATCACCAGGATGATCAACAGCTCCGGCATGCCGACAGAACCAAACATAGGCGTTACTCCAGCCGGCCACCACCGGCACAGGGCCGCGACCCGGAGGCCCCACCGTGCACATGTGCGCGATGGGGTGGGGTACCCGCAAGTCCTTCATGGCATTATAGAAATGCGGTCTGGACGGGGTCAAGGCACCGGCCGTGGCCGGCGCTGAATTCCCGAAGATCACGTCGCTGATGCCCCCAAATTCCCGCGCAAGGGTGTACATTCAAAAGTATGCGCAGCTATCGCTCACTGTCGGCTGGGGTTTCGGTCATTGCCGTCTGCGCTCTCGTTGGCGGCTTCCTGGGCCGCACCGCGCTCGTCGCGCAGGACCAGGTCCCGGAGCAATACAAGATTTTCTCGGCGGCGCTTGCCGCCGTCGAAGCGAACTACGTCGGCGACTACCAGTCGGACAAGTTGGTGTACAGCGCCATCACCGGCATGTTGCAGACGCTCGATCCGCATTCCAGTTTCATGGACCCGCGCAGCTTCGCGCAGATGCGCGAGCGGCAGGAGGGTCGCTACTACGGTCTCGGCATCTCCATCAACGTGGTCGACGGCGACGTCACCGTCTTCAATGTGTTCGAAGGGTCGCCGGCGTATCAGAAGGGGCTTCGCCGCGGCGACGTGATTGCCAAGATCGAAGGTGAGGTGACCAAGGGATGGACGACCGAGCAGGCGGTGCGGAAGCTGCGCGGCCCGAAGGGCTCTTCGGTCAACGTGACCTTGAGGCGGGTCGGATATCCCGGACCGATCGATCTGGCGGTCAGTCGCGATGAAGTGCACATCCCAACTGTGCCCGCCGCGATCATGCTCGACGCGTCGACGGGGTATATCAAGCTGCAGGATTTCGGTGAGAACACCGATCAGGAGCTCGGTCGCGCGCTGCACGATCTCACGCAGAAGGGGATGAAGAAGCTGGTCTTCGATATCCGCGGGAATCCTGGAGGCGCGCTCGATCAAGCAATCAAGGTCTCGAATCGCTTTCTGCCGAAGGGCGATTTGATCGTCTACACCCGCGGGCGCGTACCGAATTCCGATCAGGACTATCGCGCCACTGAAACGAGCGAGTACCTCAATCTTCCGATGGTGACGCTCGTCAGTCGCAGCAGCGCGAGTGCATCAGAGATCGTGTCCGGTGCGCTGCAGGATCATGATCGCTCGCTCATCGTCGGCGAGACGACGTTCGGAAAGGCGCTCGTGCAGTCGGTCTATCGTCTGTCCGAGAACGCGGGCGCCGCGATCACGACCGCGCGCTACTACACGCCGAGTGGTCGGATGATTCAGCGGCCGTGGGACGGGACCTTCGACGAGTATCTGATGTACATCTATCGCGATCAGGATCCCAATCGCGCGCACAAGCCCGACGAGTTGAAATACACCGACGCCGGACGCAAGGTCTATGGCGGTGGAGGAATCGAACCCGATCGTCGATTCGACGGTCCGTCTGATGGATTCAATCCGACGAGGTTCGGCCGCGCGATTGCCGCGAGGAATCTCTTCGACACGTTCTCTCAGCAGTACACAAGGAAAGGCGACACCCGCCTGACGCTGCGCGACGCGAAGACACGGGAACTCACGCCGGACTACGAGGTGACGGACGCCATGCTCGCGGACTTCAAGCAGCTGGTGCAGAAATCGCCGATCCCGTTCGACGAGGCGTCGTGGCAGAAGGACCTCGAGTTCATCAAAGCGATGATTCATCGCGAGATCGACATGGATCTCTTCGGGGTGGCGGTCGCCTATCAGAACATCGCGAAGTACGACCCTCAATTGCAGTACGCGCTGACCCTCTTTCCGGAGGCGCAGCAGCTGCTCGATACGAGTAAGCGGTCGCGGACCAGTCGGGCGGCACGATAAACGAGGGACCAATTGCAGTCGGGGTTCAGGAGTTGATGTTCCAGATTCCTCCGGGTTCCAGATCCCGGTTTGGAGTTCGAGGCTCGGCGTCCAGACTCTAGGGCATGGGCCGGCCAAAATCCGGCTCAGTGCAGGACGTCGAACTTGGAACCGAGAAGAGGAAGTGGAACTGGAACACCGGGCTCCCGAACCCTCGAACTGACTGGTTCAGAAGGCCTCAGACACAGCAGTTGGGTTCCTGGCCCAAAATATTGTGGTCGGACTTTGACCTTGCCACAATGGCTAGCCCTTGTTAGACTGACGCCGTTTTTGCCCGGCTGATCGAGCCGCCCGCCACTGCACGCCTGCGCCGGTCGGGGCGGCGCCTCCTGACCGTCGGCAAGGGGACCGGAATGCGCCTCGAACGTCTCGAGATTTCAGGATTCAAATCGTTTTCAGACCGGTCGGAGCTTTCCTTCGACCAGGGCGTGACCGCCATCGTGGGGCCCAATGGCTGCGGCAAGAGCAATGTCGCCGATGCCATCACCTGGGTGCTTGGCGAGCAGAGCGTCAAGAGTCTCCGCGGCGACAAGATGGAAGACGTGATCTTCAACGGGAGCGACGCCCGAAAGCCGGGCGGCACCGCGGAGGTCCGTCTTCGACTCGCGGGGTTGCCTGTGGCCAGGACGGCGCTCCCGGGGACGCCGGCGGCAGAGGTCGAGGGGCTGAAGGAGTTTCATCCGATCGCGTCGAACGGGAGCGGCCTCGAGACCGTCGGCGATGATGCCGCGAACGTCGCGGCCGTCGACTTCGTTGCCAGTCAGGCCGAACTCGATGACGAGCCGCCGCTGACGCGCGACGTCGAAGTCACACGGCGGTTGTACCGGTCGGGCGAAAGCGAGTACCTCATCGACGGTGAGGTCTGCCGTCTCCGCGACATTCACGAACTGCTGATGGACACCGGGCTCGGCGCCAAAGCCTATTCCATCATCGAGCAGGGCAAGATCGGCATGATTCTCAGCTCGCGGCCGACCGATCGGCGTCAGCTGATCGAGGAAGCCGCGGGTATCACCAAGTACCGCTCGCGTCGTCGTGCGGCTGAACTGAAGCTCGAAGCCGCCCAGCAGAATCTCGTTCGCATCGACGACATCGTCTTCGAGGTCGAGAAGCAGCGCGGCGCACTCAAGCGTCAGGCGGCGAAGGCGCGCCGCTATCGTCGTCTGCGAGACGAGTTGCGGCGATGGGAGAAGGTCCTGTTCGCGCGACGATACCGCGAGCTGGGCGGCAGCATCGAAGGGGCGCGCGCCAGGCTGAGCGAAGCACGCGAGCGGGAGGCCGCCGCCGCGGCGCGCGTGGCCGAGGTGGAATCCGATCTCGGACGACTCCGCATCGAGCAGGCCGAAGCCGACAACCGCGCGTCGGCGATTCGCGAAGATGCGCATGCGCGCGAGCTCGACATCGCACGTCGCCAACAGCAGCAGGAATTCAATCGGCAGCAGGCCGAGGGCCTCGACGCGCGCGGCGCCGAAATCGACGTCGAGATCCGCGAGCTCGAGGAGCGTCGTGAACCGGCGCGCATTGCGATCGAGTCTCGTCGTCAGGCTGCGATCGAGGCCGAGCAATCTCGCGAAGAAGCGGTTGGCCTGCTCACTACCGCCAACGAAGAACATGCCACTGCGCTGCAGCGAATCGAAGGCCTCGAGTCGGATGTCGAGGCTGCGCGCTCGGATCTCTTCACCACGGTCAACTCCGTCATGGCGGTGCGCCATGTCATGGAGCACACCTCTGCGCAGCAGGAACGCGTGGGGGAGACGCTCGGAAAGCTGGACGTCGAGCAGGACGATCACCGGCGCGAACACGAACGCGTGCTGTCCGAACGTGCCGCTGCCACCGACGCGCTGGCGCGTACCCGTGCGGCACTCGAGACCGTCCGCATCAATCTGGCCACGCGACGGTCGGAGCTCGCGGCCGCGCGTGGCGAACACGAAGGGCGCACCCGCGAGGTCCGTGCGCGCGAACAGGATGTCGCGGCGCTCGAAGCCCGCCTCGCCTCGCTCGAGGAGCTCGCCGCGAGTCGCGCCGATTTCAGCGACGCCGCGCGCACGGTGCTGGTGCAGGCCAACGGTCATGTTGGTCAGCAGGGCGCCGTGGCCGACTATCTCGAGGTCGACAGCCGCTATGAGCGCGCCGTCGAGGCCTGCCTCGGTGAGCTGCTCCAGTACGTGATCGTCGATCGCCACGATCAGGCCGCCGCCGGACTCTCGCTGGTCCGCGAACAGGATGCCGGACGATGCGGCTTCGTTGTCGTCGATCCGGGATCGAACGGGTATCACCCCCGCGAGATACGGCGCGTGCCGGGGATCGTGCCGGTCTCCGATGTCCTTCGCGTGCAGGGACCGCATGCGATCACGATCAGCAACGTGCTGCCCGAGGCGTACGTCGCCGAGTCGTTCACACAGGCGGTTGCGTTCTCACGCGAAACGACGGCCGTGATTGCGACGCTCGAGGGAGACGTGCTGCGAGGACCGCACCTCGTCACCGGTGGAACCAAAGTGGAATCGCGCGGCATTCTGGCGACACGTCGCGAGATCAAGGAACTGCGCGAGCGCGTGACCGGGGAACGTGACGTGCTCGCCAGGCTCACTGCCGAAGCCGCGCAACTCGAGTTGACCATTGCGCAGGCCACGGGCGCAATCGCCGCGCTGCAGGAAGAAGAGCACTGGCAGGAAAAGGCCATCGTCGGGCAGGAAGCGCAGTTGGCGCACACCGACGAAGAGACTGTGCGTCTCGACCGCAAGGCGGACGTCATTGCCTTCGAGCGTCGCCAGGCTGAGGAAGAGCGCGCCGGCCTCGAGGCGCGCCGTACCGAGGCGGAAGCGTCGATCATCCGTCTCGAAGCCGAGCAGCGCCAGGGTGAAGAACGTCTCGGCCTGTCGCAGCGAAGCTTGTCGGACGCACGCGACGCGGCCGGAGCGATTGGAGCGCAGGCCGCCGAAGCCCGTGCCGTGCACGCCGCGCTCGTCGAGCGCGCGTCCGCGCTCGAGGCCGAGGTGCAGCGTCTCGAAGAAGGCGCGCGCGATCTCGAGCTGCGAGTCGAAACTCGTCGCACCGAGCGGCAGCAGACCGACGAGCGACGTGCCGCGCTGCTGGCCTCAGTCGCTGACAGCGAACGTGCTCTCGACGTCGACATTCGGGTACTCAGCGAACAGCGCGATGAGCTGCGCGGCGCCGACGACGCCGCGAGCGCCCTGCGAGCGAGCGTCGACGCCCAGGACGTCGTGATTCGCGAAGCACGCGGAGCGCTCGAAGCCATTCGTGCCGAAGCCGGCGAGTTCGAGCTCGCGCGTGTAACCGCCCAAAGCGATCTCACGCACCTTGCGCAGGCTTGCGTCGAGGCGGTTCAGGGGTCACTCGACGAGGTGCTCGCTGAAGTCGAACAGCTGGAGCTCGAGGGGCAGACGACACCGGATGCGCAGGCGATCGCCTCGGAGGAACCCGACCTCGAGAGCGACGAAGAGGGCGCGGCGGTAGGCTCCGAGGCGCCGGCAGCGCCGGTCGACGTGCCAGCATCGATGACTGCCGAGGAGGCGATCACCCGACTCAAGGCGAAAATCGATCGGCTCGGTCCGGTCAACATGATGGCGATCGAGCAGTTCGACGAGCTCGAGCAGCGCCACGGCTTTCTCACCACGCAGCGGCGCGATCTGGTCGATTCGATCGCGCAGACGTCACAGGCGATCGCGCGTATCGACGAGACGACGAAGGCGCGCTTCAGCGAGGCGTTCGCAGCGATCCAAGCCAACTTCCAGGTCACGTTCACGACCCTTTTCGGGGGCGGGCGCGCCGGCCTCACACTGCTCGATGAGAACGATCCGCTCGAGAGCGGCATCGACATCGTGGCCTCGCCCCCGGGCAAGCGTCTTCAGAGCGTGATGCTCCTCTCGGGCGGCGAGAAGGCGCTCACGGCGATCGCGCTGATGTTCGCGATCTTCCGATACAAACCGAGTCCGTTCTGCCTGCTCGACGAGATCGACGCGCCGCTCGACGACGCCAACGTCCATCGTTTCGTCGAGATGCTCAAAGGGATGCTCGATCGCACCCAGTTCATCCTCATCACGCACAACCGGCAGACGATGGAAATCGCCAATCGCCTCTACGGTGTGACGATGGAAGAGCCGGGTGTATCCAAGCTGATCTCGGTCCAGTTAAACTAGGCCAACGATTCGAACGATTCGGCTGATCCGAACGTAGTAGTCGGCATGATGAGCCGCCTGTCAGCGTCCCTCCGCATTCTGTGTGCCGTGTGCGCGATCACCGCCTGTGACGTGAAGGTCGGTGAGAACGGCCTCTCCGTCGACGTCGCTCACGGCAACGCTGCCGACGAATGGAAGCGCACGTACCACGTGACCCCGGGTGGGCTGGTCGATGTCCAGAACGTCAGTGGGCTTCTCATTGCCGAGCCTGCCGGCGGTCCTGACGTCGAAGTAGTCGCCACGCGCGAGGTTCGCGCGAGCAGCGATGCCGCCGCCAGGGAAGTGCTTCAGAAGGCCGAGATGATCGAGCAGGTCTCGCCCGATCGTGTGTCGATTGAGTCACGCACCAACCAGGAGAATGGCTTGCGCAGCAGGCTGACCGTGCAGATCACGGTGCGCGTTCCAGACGGCATCAGGCTCACGTTGAAAACGCGCGACGGGGGCGTGAGGCTCGAGGGCATCACGAGCGAGGTCACCGCAAGCACCGTGAACGGGCCGATCACCGGCCATGACATCTCCGGCGCGGTGACCGCCGACACGGTGAACGGTCCCGTCCGCATTGACATCTCGAAGGTGACGGGTGACTCGCGGTTCACGACCGTCAACGGTCCGGTCGACTTGGGTCTGGCCCCCGATCTCAATGCGTCGCTGGAAGCGTCGGTCGTGAACGGTGCCGTCATGATCGATAACGATCTGACGATTGCGAAGAAGGAGTCTACGGTACAACGCGTCACCGGCCAGATTAATGGGGGCGGGCCGAGAATCGTGGCACAGACGACCAACGGCGCCGTGCACGTGCGATCGGGCAAGCTTCCGGAGCGAGGTGGGCGTAGACGCCGTGGTGCGCCGCCATCGTAATGCGGCGCTAATGCAGTCCTGATGCTCAACGAAGACAAAGCCACCAGATATCAGAGACTCAAACGACGATCGTCCGTGCTGGGCGCGGCGGTGCAGGTGGTGTCCCTGATACTCCTGCTGATCTCTGGTGGCTCCGTTCTTCTGCGCGACACAGCCATGGCGCTTGCGGGTCGGCACTTCATACCTGCCGTGGCGGCCTACGTCGTCATGCTCGCTGCTCTGCTCGATCTGATTCAGCTGCCGTGGGCCTTCTACGCTGGTGTGACACTCGAGCGACGATACGGGCTGTCCACGGAAACCACCGCGAAGTGGTGGATCAATCATCTCAAAGCGGCAGCGATCGGGATCGTGTTCTCGATTGGTGCCGCGCTCATCGTCCTCTCGCTCGTGAAGTGGAGCCCCGATCGATGGTGGGTGAGCGCGGCTGTCACGTTTACGGTGATCCTCGTGCTGCTCGCACAACTCGCGCCGGTCGTTCTGCTGCCTCTGTTCTACGAGGTCAAGCCGCTTGCGCGCGACTCGCTGCGCGAGCGGTTGCTGTCGCTGGCCGACCGCGCGGGCGCGCGTGTGCTCGGTGTGTTCGAGTGGCGCCTCAGCGATCGCACGAAGAAGGCCAACGCCGCGCTCGCAGGAATCGGCCGCACGCGTCGGATCCTGGTCTCGGACACGCTGCTCGCCGATCACACCGACGATGAGATCGAAGTGATCCTCGCACACGAGCTCGCGCATCACGTGCATCACGACATCTGGTCGGGCGTGCTGCTCGAGGCGGTGCTGATTACCCTGGGGTTCTATCTGGCCGATGCCGCGTTGACGCGATTCGGGGCATGGGCCGGCCTCGAGGGGAAGGCCGATATGGCGGGACTGCCGCTGCTCGTTCTCGCGGCCGGCGCGGTCTCACTGACGCTGCTGCCGATCGCGAACGCCGTCTCGCGTGCTCACGAGCGGCGAGCCGACCGGTACGCGCTCGATCTGACACGCAACCCGTCGGCGTTCATCACCGCGATGAAGCGGCTCGCTGCACAAAACCTTGCTGAAGAAAACCCGTCGCGGCTCGTGCGTGTGCTCTTCTCGACGCACCCCTCGACATCGGCGCGGATAGAAGCCGCGCGTCAGTGGTCAGCGGGTTGAGCGGATGATGGGCCGCCTGAAGGCGGCCTCTACGAGCGCACAGGTTAGCGCGGACGAACGACCAGATGGCCGATCATCTGGGCGTGACGGGCGTCACTCGTCAAATCACAATAGAAGTTGAACGTCCCGACCTGATCAGCCCGGAACTCGACTGTCGTCGTGCCGCCCGCCGGAATCCGTCGTGAAACACGGTACTCCTTGATAGCCAGGCTGTAGGCTACGTCCTGGCTTTGTACCGTGAGCTTGACGAGGTCGTCCTGCCCGACCTCGATGCGGTCGGGCGAGAAACGGTAGTCGCGCGCTGTCACCGTGAATTCGCGCCGATTGGGCGCCTGGTCTTGCGCGTCAGGTCGAGCAGTGATCGGCCGAACTGACGCAGACTGCGCACGAGCGTGCAGCGATGCGCCTACGATGAGGCCCGCGCCCCCGAGCAGCAGTCCGAGCATCCGCCGCGTCGGTGTCATCACATCATATTAGACGACCTCGACGGGGCGGCGGTTGCCGGCTCAGCTATTCCTTCGCCGCCGGAGCTGGGGCCCCGGCCTTTTGCGCCTCTTCCTGAAGCAGCGCTTTACGACTCAGCCTGATTTTTCCCGTCGGGTCGATGTTGATGACCTTCACGAGAATCTGCTGGCCTTCCTTCAGCTCGTCGCGCACGTCCTTGACGCGATGCGTGGCGATCTCCGACACGTGCAGCAGGCCGTCGGTGCCGGGCATGATTTCGACGAACGCGCCGAAATCGGTGATGCGCTGCACCTTGCCCATGTAGGTCTTATTGAGCTCGGGCGTGGCGGTGAGTTCCTGGATGATGCTGATCGCTTTTTGAGCCGACTCGCCGTCAGCCGATGCCACATTGACCCGGCCGTCATCCTCGACGTCGATCTTCACGCCGGTTCGCTCGATGATGCTGCGAATCATCTTGCCGCCCGGACCGATCACGTCGCGAATCTTGTCGACCGGGATCTTGATGGTGATGATCCGCGGCGCGAACATCGACATGTTGGTCCGCGCGGACGAGAGCGTCTTGCTCATCTCGCTGAGGATGTGCATCCGTCCGGCCCGCGCCTGGTCGAGCGCCTTGGCCATGATCTCCGACGTGATACCGGTGACCTTGATGTCCATCTGCAGAGCGGTGATGCCCGATGCGGTGCCGGCGACCTTGAAGTCCATGTCGCCGTAGTGATCTTCAGCGCCGGCGATGTCCGAGAGCACGGCCCACTTGCCGGTCTTCTCGTCCATGATCAGCCCCATCGCAATCCCTGCGACCGGGGACTTGATCGGGACGCCCGCGTCCATCATCGCCATCGAGCCGCCGCAGACCGAGGCCATTGACGAGGATCCGTTCGACTCGAGAATGTCCGAGACGAGACGGATGGTGTAGGCGAACTTGTCGTCGCCCGGAACCACGGGCGCGAGCGCGCGTTCCGCGAGCGCACCGTGACCGATCTCGCGGCGGCCCGGCCCGGTGAATCGGCCGGTTTCGCCCACCGAGAACGGCGGGAAGTTGTAGTGGAGCATGAAACGCTTGTAGTACTCGCCGCTGACGTGCTCGATCTTCTGTTCATCGTCGGCGGTGCCGAGTGTGCAGCTGACGAGCGCCTGCGTTTCGCCACGGGTGAAGACGACCGAGCCGTGCACGCGAGGCAGTATCCCCGCCTCGGTCCAGATCGGACGGATCTCGTCGAACTGGCGTCCGTCGAGACGTACGCCTTTGTTGAGGACCTCGTCGCGCAGCACCTTCTCTTTGAGCTCGTGGAAGATGTGCTTGGCGTGGGCAGCCTGCTGTTCCTGCTCGTCGCCATCGGGAAGCGCGTCGATGAAATCGTTCAAGACCGCATCGACCTGTCCGTAGCTATCGAGCTTGTCGCGGATGCGCATCGCATCGGCGAGCGGGCTGAAGAGTTTGGTCTCGACCTCGCTGTGAAACGCGTGGTCGATGGCCTCCGCCTGGACCGCCAGCTTCTTCTTTCCGGCGGCCGAACGCAGGCCGTCGATGCTGGCGACGATCTTCTTGATGGCGGCGTGGGCGGCCTCGAGCGCGCCGACGACCTGTGCCTCGGTCACTTCCTTGGCGCCGGCCTCGACCATCACGATGCCGTCTGCGGTCCCCGCCACCACGAGATCGAGCGAGCTCTGCTTGCGCTCGCTGTAGGTGGGGTTGATCACGTACTCACCGTTCACGAGACCGACGCGGACGCCGGCAATCGCTTTCTCGAACGGGATCTCCGAGAGCGCAAGTGCCGCAGATGCGCCGGTGATGGCGAGCACGTCGGCATCGTTTTCCGTGTCAGCCGACATCAGCAGCGCGATGATTTGCGTTTCGTATCGCCATCCCGCCGTGATCAGAGGCCGAATCGGACGATCGATCAGGCGGCTCGTGAGGATCTCCTTCTCCGAGGGCTTGCCCTCACGTTTGAAGAACCCGCCGGGAATGCGGCCCGATGCGTAGGTGTATTCGCGATAGTCGACCGTGAGTGGCAGGAAGTCGATGCCCTCGCGCGCGCTGGCAGCATGCGCGGCCGTGACGAGCACCATCGTGTCGCCCGATCGTACGACGACGGAGCCGTCGGCCTGCTTGGCCAGCTTGCCGGTTTCCAGGGAAATGCGCCGCGATCCGATCTGGATCTCGCGTGTCTGCAGATTGACGTTGTGCATGTGCGTCGGTTACTTCCGGATGCCGAGACGCTGGATGAGCTCTGCGTATCGATCCGAATCCTTGCTCTTGAGATAGTCGAGCAGCCGGCGGCGTTGGCCGACCAGCTTCAACAGGCCTCGGCGGGAGTGGTGGTCCTTCGCGTGAACCTTGAAGTGTTCCGTCAGGTAGTTGATGCGCTCGCTGAGGAGCGCCACCTGGACTTCCGGCGATCCGGTATCGCCGTCGTGAGTTTTGTACGAGCCGATGATTCCGCTCTTACGATCCCTGGTCAGTGCCACTGATGGCTCCTTCACGAACGGCTCAGAACCTGCTCGAGCCGGGCTGAACACCCGTTGTCGAACCACCGAGCCGCCGTACTGTGGGGAATCTCCTGTTCCCTTAAACGATTGATTTTAAATCAGGACCACCGTCGGGTGCAAAGAACCTGCACTCGTTCCCGCGGTCGCCAGTGCGACGAGCCGGCCCTCGGTATCCAGCAGGCGTATCCAGAGCGGCGGCGCCCCTTCGAGGCTGATCTTGCCCACCTTTTTCGACAGGTGTATGTCGAGCACGTCCTGGCCGTGCGAGACCCGGCGCCGCCCCTCGTCGGTCAGCGTCGTGGCCGGAAAGCCGGTCAGCAGGCGCTCGATCGGAATCAATCGTTCCGCCCAGGCGTCGCGTCCCGACTGCAGGCGCTCGAGATCGATCGCGTCGTCGAGACCGAACTCGCCGCTGCGCGTTCGTCGAAGCGACTCGAGGCACGCTCCGGTGCCGACCAGTTCGCCGAGCGCATGCGCGAACGCACGGACGTAGAAGCCGGCCGAGCACGCGATGCCAATGCGTGCCGTCGCCCCGTCGAACGCCAGCACCTCCGCGCGCGACACGCGCACCGGTACCTGTTCGAGGCGGACCTCTTCACGTCGCCGAGCCAGCACGTATGCGCGTTCGCCGGCAACCTTCTTGGCCGAATAGGCAGGCGGCGTCTGCAGATACTCGCCGCGCAGCGAGCCGAGCGCGCGATCGACGGCTTCACGCGTCGACACAGCGTTGGAGCGGCTCGTCTCGTGTCCTGTGATATCGAAGGAGTCCGTCGTCAGCCCGAACCTGATGCCCGCGTCGTACTCTTTGTCCGACGCGGTCAGAAATCGAATGAGTCGCGTGGCCTGACCGCACGCGAGCGGAAGCACGCCGGTTGCCAGCGGGTCGAGCGTTCCGGTGTGACCGATGTGCGGTTCGCCGAGACAGCGGCGAGCAACGACGACGACATCGTGTGAAGTGAGCCCCGCAGGCTTGTCGACGACGAGAACTCCGTCCATAGAAGAGCAGGCCTCAGGGCTCAGGCCTCAGCTCATGCCCGGGGCGAGGCCTCAGGCCTGGCCCAGCCCTGAGGCCTGAGGCCTGGGCCCTGAGGCCTGTTGTGTGCGCACGATCGCGTCGCTCAATCGTTGCTCGAACATCACCTTCAGCGCGCGCAGCTCTCCGTTGGCGCCGCAGCCAGAGGCATTCTTGTGGCCGCCGCCGCCGAACTCCTTGGCAATCGCGTTGACGTCGATATCGCCCTTGGAACGCAGACTGACACGCCAGTCGCCCGGTCCCTGTTCTTTGAAGAACACGACTGCGAGGATCTCTTTGACGGTGAGCGGCAGATTGATCAGCCCTTCGGTGTCCTCGTACGTGCCGCCGGATTCGCGCGCCAGCTGCTGATCCACGTACAGCGTCGCAATTCGGGACGAGGCATCGAGCTGCATGCGGCTCAGCACCGCTCCAAACAGCTTGAGTCGTCCGAGATTGTTGCTGTCGAAGATGCTGCGCGCAACCGCGGGCGGGTTGACGCCAGCCTCCATGCATTGCCGGCAGATGTCGAACGTGCGCGGCGTGATGTTCGAGTAGTGGAACGAGCCGGTGTCGGTGAGGATCGCGATGTAGACGTGGGTCGCGATCTCCTGTGTCAAGGGCACGCCGAGCGTCCGCACGAGATCGAAGACCATCTCGCCGCATGCCGCCGCGGACAGGTCGAACCAGTTCATCGCCCCGTACATCGTGTTGCCTGGATGGTGATCGATGTTGATCACGAACCCATGCTCGAGGCCTTCGATGCCGGTGCGCTTGAGATCGCCGCACTCCATGATGATGACCGCGTCGCCCGGGTCGTCGACGCGTTCGGTCACTTCGATTCCGAGCACACCCGGGAACACCAGCATCGGCGACGGGGGCACGTCGCGACTGACGACGCGTGCGTGCTTGCCGAGATGTCGCAGCGCGAACGCCATCGCGAGCGACGATCCGACCGCGTCGCCGTCGGGTCTGGTGTGGGAGGCGATCACGAACCGCTGTCGCGCGTGGATGACCTCGGCGATCTTCGCCTGTGTGTCCTCAGCCACGCTTGTCATCACTGTAGGCCGGGTCCTGTTCTGCCCTTCGGCTATCGCTCTGGGCACCCCGAGCATCGTCGAGAGGTTTGGACCCGGCATCGTCGGCCGTCTGCTTCGAATCGGCCCGGTCCACGGCACGCTGCGCCTCTTCTTCGTGGAGGCCGCGCAGGATCTGCTCGATGCGATCCTGATTGGCGATCGATTCGTCGAAGCGGAATTCCAGTTCGGGCACGCGTCGGAGTCGCAGCTGGCCGCCGATATGACGGCGGAAGAACGGCGTCGCCCGCTCGAGCGCCTTCGCGGTCTCGCGCCGCGCCGTGGCATCTCCCATCGTCGTGTAGAACACCCGCGCCACCTGCAGATCGGGCGACACCTTCACCCGCGTCAGCGTGATGAAGCCGATCCCCGGATCGTGGACTCCGCCGCGGCTGATCAGTTCGCTGAGTTCCTGGCGAATCTCTTCGCCGACGCGATCGGGACGGTGGCCTTGTGCCATGACGTTGTACTGCAGAAACGTAATGGGGTCGGGAGTCATTTCACGGCTTCTCGGGAAATGACTCCCGACCCCATTACATCAGAAACTCTATCTCAGTCCTCGT
Organism: Vicinamibacterales bacterium; assembly: GCA_035263125.1. Taxonomy (GTDB): domain Bacteria; phylum Acidobacteriota; class Vicinamibacteria; order Vicinamibacterales; family UBA2999; genus Gp6-AA40. Next base: position 34,901 of record DATFRP010000381.1, on the reverse strand, counting down.
GACCAACCCTGGCTCGACGCGATCGATCTCGTCGACGGCCGCGCCCAGTGACTGCTCAACGTGTTCGGTCGTCGTCGAAATCGCCACGATCCCGAGCGTGGATCGCTGCCAGACGTCGTGATGATCCACTTCGGCGACGGCGACGTTGAACTTCTGCAGGCGATCCTTCACTCGCCGCAGCACCATGCGCTTGTCCTTCAGCGACTGCGCGTACGGAAGGTAAAGCTCGACGTGGAGAACGGCGATACGCACGCGCTAGGCAGTGACGGCGACGCGCTCCATGGTGAACACTTCGATCACATCGCCGACCTTGACGTCGTTGTAGTTCTGCAGGCCGATGCCGCACTCGAAGCCGGACTTGACCTCGCTCACGTCGTCTTTGAAACGGCGCAGCGACCCGATCTTGCCCTCGAAGACCACGACGTTGTCGCGCAGCAGTCGTGCCTGCGTCTCGCCCGCGCGCGTGATCCGGCCATCGAGGACCATGCAACCGGCGATCGACCCGACCTTCGGCACGCGGAACACCTCTCGAATCTCCGCGGTGCCGATGCGGACTTCCTTGAACGTCGGCTCGAGCAGCCCCGCCATGCTCTTCTTGATTTCCTCGGTCACGTTGTAGATGACCGAGTGCAGCCGGATGTCGATCTCCTCGCGCTCGGCCATCTCCTGCGCGTTGCGATCGGGCCGCACGTTGAACCCGATGATGATCGCGTTGGAGGCCGACGCGAGCAGCACGTCCGATTCGTTGATGGCGCCGACGCCCGAGCGGATGATGCGGATCTTGACCTTGTCGTCGGACAGCTTCGTGAGCGTGTCGGCGAGCACTTCCGCCGAGCCCTGCACGTCGGCCTTGACGATGAGCGGCAGCTCCTTCACGCCGCCTTCGGCGATCTGCTCTTTGAGCGACTCGAGGGTGAGCCGTCCGCCTTTCGCGCCGAGCGCGCGCTCCTTTGCCTGCGCCTGACGGAAGGTCGCGATCTGACGCGCCTTGGCGGCGTCGGCAACCGTCTGGAAGGGATCGCCCGGCTGGGGCAGGCTGGTGAGCCCGAGCACTTCGACCGGCGTTGCCGGGCCCGCCAACTTCACCGAGCGACCACGATCGTCGATGAGCGCGCGCACCTTGCCGACGACCGGTCCGGCGATGAAGTTGTCGCCGACGTTGAGCGTGCCGTCCTGCACCAGGACGGTGGCAACCGGACCGCGCCCGCGATCGAGCTTGGCTTCGAGTACCGCGCCCGACGCACTCCGTTTGGGGTTCGCCTTGAGCTCGAGGATGTCCGTCGACAGCAGGATCATCTCGAGCAGCTGATCGAGATTCTGCCGCTTCTTCGCCGACACGGGCACCATGACCGTCTGGCCGCCCCAGTCTTCAGGCACGAGATTCAGTTCGGCGAGCTCGCGCTTGACGTTGTCGGGATTGGAGCCCGGCTTGTCGATCTTGTTGATCGCCACCACGATCGGCACGTTGGCGGCGCGCGCGTGATCGATGGCCTCACGCGTCTGCGGCATGACGCCGTCGTCGGCAGCGACGACGAGTACGACTACGTCAGTGACCTTGGCGCCGCGAGCGCGCATCAGCGTGAAGGCCTCGTGGCCAGGCGTATCCAGGAACACGACGCTGCGGCCGTCGCCGACATCGACGTGATACGCGCCGATGTGCTGCGTGATGCCGCCCGCTTCGCGCTCCGCCACTTTGGTTTCACGGATCGCGTCGAGCAGCGACGTCTTGCCGTGTTCGACGTGGCCCATGACCGTCACCACCGGCGCACGCGACTTCATGTCCTCGGGCTTCGACTCGTCGGCCTCGGCAACGAGCTCTTCCTCGAAGCTTCGAATCTCGATGTCGGCCCCGAACTCGCGCGCGATGTCCTTGGCGGTTTCGACATCCAGCGTGCTGTTGATGGTCATCATCATGCGCTTCATCAACAGCTTGGCGAGGACATCCTTCACGCGCACATCGAGCTTGTCGGCGAGATCCTTCACCGTCATGCCTTCGGCGAGCGTGATCGTCCGTGTGATCGGTGGAGGAGCGGCCGGCATTGCCGGCGCCATGGGCGCAGACGGTCGTTCGCGTCGCGGCTGCGCGGGTCGTGGCGCCGGTCGCATCTGACCTGCAGGCGGCCGAGGCTGTCCAAGGGGCGGCCGTTGCCCGGGCTGCGGTGGCATTCCCGGACGCGCCTGTTGCGGCTGTTGTGCACGGATCGGTTGCGAGGGCAGCGGCCTCGGTCCGCCAATCATGCTGGGCGTGGTCGGCCGAAGCGGTGAGTACGGGGCTCGCGGTTGACCGGGTGTGCCCGTGCGCTGAGCGCCAGGGGGCGCTGACTTCGCGCTTGCGGGTTGCCCCGTCCTGCTGCCGGATACCGGAGGAGTGGCAGGCGGCGGCTGCACCATACGGGGCTGCGAGACCTGCGGCCGCTTTGCCGGTGTCAAGGGACGCGCGGGTTGCGGGGTCTGACCCGGCTCCTCGATACGAAGTCGAATCGTGGGCGGTACGAATCGTCCCGGTGCTTGCGCTGGCGTCGGCTGCGCGGCCACGAGTTGCGGTTCGTGCGCAGGTTCGACAGCCGCCGGCTCGGCCTCTTCGACCGCAGGTGGCGGCGGCGGTGGCGGTGCCACTTCTTCTTCGACCGGAGCTGGGGCGGCGGCAACCGGTACCGGTTCGGGCTCGGGCGGCGGCGGGGGCGGCGGAACGTGGGCCGGCGGCGCCGGCGCTTCGACGACCGGCGGTTCAACGGCAACTGGAGCTGGCGCGGGGGGCGGGGGAGCAGGTGCGGCCGGAGCTTCGGCAGCGGGCGCCACCGGCCTCACCGTCTTGACGAGGCGCGGCGGACCAAGCACAGGAACGGTCGGCTTCGGCGCTTCGGTCTTCTTCGGCGGCTGCGCCTTCTTGGGTCCTCCTTTGCCGGGCGCGGCATGCTCAGCGAACATGTCACCGCCTGGCAAGGAAATGCCACGCTGTCGCGCGACGCGCTCGACGAATGAACGCGCGACGACCTCTTCGATCGTACTCGACGCGCTCTTCAGCTCGATGCCGTGATCGCGCTTCAACAGCGCGAGCACTTCCTGGCTCGTCGTATCGAGTAGCTCCGCGACTTTGTAGATCCGAACCGTTGACAAACGTGTTCCCTCTGTTGATTCCGCGCAGGTTGCCCCTGCGCCTACGCGCTGCTGCCCACAGGCGCCAGCCTGTGCGCGACGAAATGCCAAAGCCGGTGCACCACGAGTGACCGGCGTGTATTCCCTCGATCCTAATTCTCTGTCTCCGCAGTTCCGGTGGCTTCGCCGCTCTGTTCAGCGTCGACGTTCTGATCGGTCGTCTCTGATGCAGGCACTGCAGCCTCGGCGCCCTCCGTGCCGGCTTCGAGCGAGGGGAACTGCGCTTCCACTTCGCGCCGTTTCTCCTCTTCGCTCTTGATGTCGATACGCCACCCGGTCAGCTTGGCCGCCAGCCTGACGTTCTGTCCCTTCTTGCCGATTGCGAGCGACAGCTGCTTGTCCTCGACGACCACCTCCATGACCCGTTCCTTCTCATCGACGATCGACACGCGCTGCACCTTCGCCGGGCTGAGCGCGTTCGTGACGAAGAGTACCGGATCTTCCGACCACTCGACGATGTCGATCTTCTCCCCGCGCAGCTCACGGATGATCGCCTGCACGCGCGTCCCCTTCATGCCGACGCACGCGCCTACCGGATCGACATCGCGTTCCCTCGAGTAGACCGCAACTTTCGCGCGATCGCCTGCCTCACGGACGGCGCCACGGATCATGACGGTGCCGTCGTAGATCTCGGGCACTTCCTGCTCGAACAGCTTGATGAGGAGCGCCGGATCGGTGCGCGAGAGCACGATCTGCGGTCCCTTGGCGCTGCGGCTGACGCCCTTGATCACCGCACGGATGCGTTCACCAGGGGTATAGCTTTCGGCCCGCGACTGCTCCTTGCGTGGCAACACCGCCTCGACGCGTCCGATTTCCACGATCAGATCGCCGTTCTCGAAGCGCTTGACCGTGCTGTTGATGACTTCTCCGACGCGATCGTTGTACTCGGCGAAAACGTTCTCACGTTCCGCTTCGCGCACTTTCTGAAAGATCACCTGCTTGGCGGTCTGCGCCGCGATGCGACCGAGCACGTCGGTGCGCTTGGGGAACTCGATCTCCATGTCCACTTCGGCCTCGTCGCCGTAGAGCTCCTGCGCTTCCTTCAAGGAGATCTCAGTGGCGTCGTTGGTCACTTCGGGGACGATGTGCTTGATGGCGAAAAGATCGACCTGCCCGGTTTCCTGATTGAACCGGGTCTTCAGGTTTTCGTTCGTCTTGTAGTACTTGCGCGACGCGGTGAGGACCGCGTCTTCGATCGCCGTGATGATCGTGTCGGCCTCGATCCCTTTTTCTTTCGCGAGCGCCTCGATCGTCTGCATCAACGGGTTCTGCATGTGTCTTTCCTAGAATTCCACCTCGAGCCGGCCGCGCGTGATGAGGCGCACGGGCAAGCGGTGCTTCCGTCCGTTCGGCGCCTCGAGCAGCACCTCGTCGTCCTCGACCCCGCGCAGGCGCCCTTCGAACGCCTTCTGGTTGTCCACCGGCTCTTTCACCACGACCTTGGCGAGCCGTCCCGTGAAGCGGCGATAGTCCTCAACAGCCCGGAGCGGTCGATCCAACCCAGGGGATGACACCTCAAGCGTATAGGCGAACGGCAGCGGGTCCTCCACATCGAGGATCGTTCCGATCTCCCGATTGACCTGCTCGCAGTCCTCGATGCTCACGCTGTCGTCGGGGCTCGCCGACGGGCCGGGCCGATCGATGAAGACCCGAACCACATGCCCGGCCGTTTCGCGACGGCTCTGGACGTCCCAGACCTCCAGGCCCCGCGAGCGGGCCACTCGCTCGGCAATCGACCGAATCTGCTCCAGCGGTTGCATCGATACTCGCCTGCAACAAGAACCGCCTATGAACCAACTGTCGGCTGAAACAAAAAAAGTGGGCACGAGCCCACTTGGAGTGTTCCTCCGCCTAGGTAACGTTCTAGCTTAACACGTGCCCGCCTTCGCGCAAATGCAGACTCCTACGCTTCGGCGAGGCAGGCTACGCCTTCGCCCGAATGTGTCCGTGCCCGCGCCCCACTCCCGGCGCTGCCTGCAGATCAGCGGTTTTACACCGATGTTGCGGGCCTGGCGACGAGGTCGTAGCCCCGGCTTCCGACAATCTGAGCCTCGATGAACTGCCCGGCCGAGAGCGTCGAGGGGTCGCACTCCGTGAGGTAGACAAGCGGATCGATTTCCGGCGCCTGACCTTCGAGCCGCCCCCGCAGGACGAGCTCGTGGTCCGCGGAAGGCCCATCCACCAGCACACGAACCCGTTGCCCGACTCGTTTCCGCTGAGCCCGGCCGACGATGCGCTTCTGGAGCCGCATCAGGGCGGCCTGCCGCTTCCGCTTGACCGCAGCCGGCACGTCATCGTCGAGTCTATGGGCGGTTGTGCCCTCTTCGTGCGAGTAGGTGAAAACGCCAACGTGATCGAAGCCGATGGTTTGCACGAACGATTGAAGCTCGGCGTAGTCGGCGTCGGTCTCGCCAGGGAAACCGACGATGAACGTTGTACGCAGGACGACGCCAGGGACCCGCTGACGGATTCGGGCGAGGAGGCGTTCGTAGCTGGCGCGCGTGCCGGGCCGCTTCATCCGCTTGAGTACGGCATCGGATGCATGCTGCAGCGGCAGATCGATGTAACGGCACACCTTCCGGCTTTCGGCGATCGCCTCGAGCACGTCGTCGCCGATCGTGGTCGGGTAGAGATACAACATCCGGATCCACTCGAGGCCGTCGACGCGGTCCAGTGCACGAAGCAGGCGGGCAAGCGATCCGCGGGCACCGCGATCGTTGCCGTAGAAGCTCGTGTCCTGCGAGATGAGCAGCAGTTCGCGCACGCCGTTCGCGGCAAGCCGTTCGGCTTCAGCGACGATCGATTCGATCGGACGGCTGCGATAGTGTCCGCGAAGTTTAGGAATGATGCAGAACGCGCACTTGTAATCGCAGCCTTCAGCGATCTTGAGATACGCGTAATGTCGCGGCGTTGCGAGCAGACGCGGCGTGTTCGCGTCGTAGAGATACGTGGGAAGTGGTCCTCCGCCTTCGCCTCCGGCTCCGGCGAGACTCGCCGACGCCTGTGAAGAGCGCGTCGGCTCGGCCCTCATGACGACCGGTTGCCCATTCGAGCGCAAGAGAGGGACCGTGTAGGCCGGGCCTTGTTCTTCAGGCCCGGCGCCCGAAGCCTTGCGAATCGCATCGACGATCCCGGGGACTTCACTCGTCCCCAACACTGCATCGATCTCCGGAATCTGTGCGCGCAACTCGTCGCGGTAGCGCTCCGCCATGCAGCCGGTCACGATCAGTCGTTTGCACGCGCCGGTCTTCTTGTGCTCGGCCATCTCGAGGATCGTGTCGATCGATTCCTGCTTGGCCCTGTCGATGAACGCGCACGTATTGACGACGAGCACTTCGGCCTCGGCGGCATCACGCGTCAGCAGATGCCCCTCCTGTTGCGCGAGCCCCAGCATCACCTCGGAGTCGACGAGGTTCTTGGGACAGCCCAGGGACACCATTCCAATCTTCATGCAGTCGCTTTCTGGGGAAATAGAGACGAGATCTAGGATACGGTACCGGCATGCTCACCGCCGATCATGCCGACATCTCTGCGCTTCTGAAGGGAAAAACGCTGGTCGGAACCCGCGTCACCGTGCGCGGGTGGGTCCGCACTCGCCGCGATTCGAAAGCCGGACTGTCTTTCATCCACGTGCATGACGGGTCCTGCTTCGATCCGATTCAGGTGGTTGCACCCTCCCAGCTCCCGAATTATGAGAGCGAGATCAAAAGGCTCACCTCCGGCTGCGCTGTGGTCGCCAGCGGGCTCCTCGTCGAGAGCCAGGGGCAGGGGCAGGCCGTCGAGGTGCAGGCTGACGCCGTTGACGTGCTCGGGTGGGTGGACGATCCCGAGGGGTATCCGATTCAGCCGAAGCGCGCCTCGTTCGAGTACCTCCGCGAAGTCGCACACCTGCGGCCGCGAACCAACACGCTCGGCGCGGTTGCCCGGGTGCGGCACTGCCTGAGCATGGCGATCCACCGCTACTTTCACGAGCACGGCTTTTTCTGGGTGCACACGCCGATTGTGACCGCCAGCGATGCCGAAGGCGCGGGCGAGATGTTCCGCGTGAGCACGCTCGATCTCACCAACCTCAACGTCATTCCGAAAACGCCCGAAGGCCGTACGGATTTCACGCATGACTTCTTCGCGAGAGAAGCCTTCCTCACGGTCAGCGGTCAGCTCAACGTCGAAACCTACTGTCTGGCGCTGTCGAAGGTCTATACCTTCGGGCCGACGTTCCGCGCGGAGAACAGCAATACCAGCCGGCATCTGGCCGAATTCTGGATGGTCGAGCCGGAGATTGCATTTGCCGATCTCTCGGCCGACGCCGACCTCGCTGAATCGTTTCTGAAGTACATCCTGACCGCACTCCTGAACGAGCGCGGCGACGACATGAAGTTCTTCGCCGAACGCATCGACAACACGTGCATCGGACGGGTCGAGACATTCGTGTCGTCCGCGTTCGAGCGCATGTCGTACTCAGATGCGGTCGCGGCGCTGGAGAAGAGCAGCAAGCCGTTCGAGTTTCCGGTTCGATGGGGCATGGACCTTCAGTCGGAGCACGAACGCTGGCTCACCGAAGAACATGTCAAAGCGCCGATCGTCGTGATGAACTATCCAAAGGAGATCAAGGCCTTCTACATGCGGATGAACGACGACGGCAAGACGGTCGCTGCGATGGACGTGCTGGCTCCGGGCATCGGCGAGATCATCGGCGGCTCGCAGCGCGAGGAGCGGCTCGACTACCTCGATCGACGCTTGTCGGAACTGCAGCTGGATCCGAAAGCCTACTGGTGGTACCGCGACCTACGCCGCTACGGCACCGTGCCGCACGCCGGCTTCGGCCTCGGCCTCGAGCGGACGATCATCTACGCGACAGGGATGGCAAACATCAGAGATGTGATTCCGTTTCCGCGGACGCCGGGGAATGCGGCGTTTTGACGAATGCAAGATGCAAAATGCAAAATGCAAAATGCGAAACGTGACCCCGCCGGTATCGGCGTTTTTGCATTTTCCATTTTGGATTTTGCATTACAGGCGATCAGTACGTCACCAACGTCTTCTCCAACCGCTCCCTGACCTTCATCGATCGCTTGAGCACATCGATCGGGTCGCCGGTGTCGGCGACTTCGAACATCAGCAACCCGTCGTAGCCGACCTTCTGCGTCTCCATCATCGCGGCGTCCCAGTCGATCGTCCCGGCATAGGGCAGCAGATGCTCGTCGCGGCGACCGTCGTTGTCGTGGACGTGTGTCGTCCACAGGTGCCCTGACAGCGTTTCGACTGCCTCGCCGACATCGCCCATCAGGTGCGCGTGCCCGTAGTCGAGGCACACACCGATGTCGAGACCCTCGAGCTGTTCCTCGATCGCGTGCGCGAGCACGTCGGCGCTCGACAGCGGGTTCGGAATCACTTCCACCGCGACGCGCACGTTCACGCGCGACGCCATCTCCACGATCTGCTCGAGGCTTCGCCGTGCCGCATCGCGCTGGTTGTCGCCGGGCGGGACTTTTTCAACTGTCGGCATGCCGAGATGTACGACGAGATAGCGAAACGGGATCAGCGTCGCAATACCGAGTGCTGCTTCGGTTTCGACGAGGGCCGCCTTGCGTCGCGTGTCGTCGCCCGATGCGTTGGAGAACGATCCGACCCATCGTCCGGCCTTCAGGCTCTCGACGATCGGCGCATGAACCGAATGCAGCTCGATCCGCGTGTCCGCCAACCACTCGGCCAGCGCAGATGCAGCCTCGGCGCTGTGATAGTCGAAGTGCGTCCGCGTGGCAAAGAGCTCGATCGCATCGTAGCCGTGCGCGGCGATGTGTACGAGGTGCTCGCGCGTGAGGCGCTGCTCGTGAAAGAGGTGCGTCGAGATCCCGAAGCGATTCATGACGTGCCTGGGGTTTGGCGACTGCGGGGGACCGACCAGGATTGTACCGTAGAGCGGCGGCTTCAGCCGCCGCGTTCGCCGCGCAGGCTAAAAGCCTGCGCTCCCCGATCGAAGCTCCTCGATGTGCTCGGCGAGGAGCTCCTGCAGGCGGCCGAACCGCGCGTGGCGCTCCATGTTGTGGCGCGCATACGTCAGCGTCCGCGGGATGTATTGGATGTAAACCGGGTTGCCTCGCGCCGCGGTCTGAAAACCGAAGGTGCCGAGCGCTTTGAGATTCCGCTGCAACGCCATCAGATCGAAGCGCCGGTGGAACTCGCGCGCCTCGGAGCCGTCGCCGCAGCCCATGCCGCGCAGAGCCAGGAAGAACGCAATCAGCTCGTCGACCTGTTCTTCGGTGAAATCGACGTATGAGTCGCGAAGCAGCGACACCAGATCGTAGGTGTCGGGCCCCATCCGCGTGTCCTGAAAGTCGATGATGTAGAGGCGGCCCTCGTGGAGCATCAGATTGCGACTGTGGTAGTCGCGGTGACACAGCACGCGACGCTCGCCTGCAAGCTCGTTGGCGATGGCGGCGTACTCGGCCGCCAGTGCCTCGCGCGCCGCGGGTGACAGCACGGCGCCGCGATACCCTTCCAGAAAATGCTTCGTGAAGAACTGCAGCTCCCACGTCAGCTTCTCGACGTCGAACGCGATCCCGTAGGGGATGTACTCGGGCGACGCGAGATCGGCGCCTCGTCGCTGCAACGTCTCGATCAGCGTCACCGCCTGACGATAGAGTGCCGCGTGCTCCGCTGGTGAGGCGGCGCCAAGGTGCGCCTGCAGCGTGACGTCACCGAGATCCTGCAGCGCAATGATGCCGAGCGGATTGGAATGTCCGAGAATCGCCGGCACCGGCACCGGCATGCTGCTCATCAGCCGCGCGACGTTCGCAAACGGCAGCCGCTCGAACTCGATCGCCTGCGGATGAACCGCGAGCACCTGCGACGGCGCGTCGCGGAACAGCACTCGGAAGTAGCGGCGATCGGAGGCGTCGCCGGTGAGCGGCACCACCCGCGGGCTCCGCGACGTGAGGCCCGCCTCACTGAGGTATTGGTTGACACGTGACTGAATTGCCGCGTTATCGGTCATTCCACGTCCAGCGGTCCGATCGCCAGACCTTCGATCTGACGTTCTCCAGGACCGAGCTCCCCAGATGCCACCCGCATCGTCACCCCGTGCCATGACGTATCGGCCGGTACGCGCACGCCATCAGTCACCACGCATTCGCGCAGCATCGAGCCCGCGCCGACGACCACATCGTTCCACAGAATCGAGTGCTCGATCCGGGCGCCGTTTTCGATCCAGGTCCCTTCAGGAACGCCCGGTCCGACGCCTTCGCGCGCGGCGATGAGGTGCGAGGTCCGGAGATAGTCCGACGGCGTGCCGATATCGAAGAACTCGGCACCATTCGTCCGGTAGGCGCGCACCGAGCCGGGCCGTGCTGCGGTCAGGGCGGGATACAGCGTCCGCACTTCGTGCGGGACATCGGCCGGCACTGAGGCGAATGCTGCGGGTTCCGCGGCCTGGACGCCGATGAAATGCCACGACGACTGCGTCGACCCACGAGCCACGAATCCTCTGAAGACGCCGTCATCGTCGACGTCGATGCCGCCGTACTTGCCGGGCTCGGTATTCGGCACGACCGCCATCGTCACGAGTGCGCCCGATCGCCGATGGTCCTCGACGACCGCACCGAGATCGACGTTGGTGAGCGTATCGCCGTTGACGATCAGAAACGTCGAGTCCCGTCCCTCTTCCGCGAGCAGCGGCAGCGCGCGGCGCGGTCCGCCCGCCGAGCCCAGGACTGGCGTCTCCCATGAATAGCGGACGCACATGCCGAGATCGCTGCCGTCGCCAACGTGGGTCGTCAGCGTGTGGGAGAGATGGTGCAGATTGAGCACCGCCTTGCTGATACCCGCGGACGCAAGCGACATCAGAATGCGGCGAACGATCGGAATACCCGCGACCGGCAGTGCAGCTTTCGCGCGGACGAACGACAGCGGGCGCAGGCGGGTGGCCAGCCCCGCGGTCAGGACGAGCGCAGGGACCATTCGTCGGCGAACACCATGTTGGCGCCCTGCAGTCCGAACTCCGTTCTCCGCGCCAGGAAGAGCCCGCGATACGAATCGAGAATGAAGTCGTCCGGCGAACGCCCGAGCGCCTGCGTGAACGTCATGATCGCACGCTCGCCGCCTTCGATCTCGACGAAGGTTCCGATCGGGGTCTCGTCGAGGGCAATCGTTGCGTCCTCGGCGGCGAATTCTTCCCGGAATTTCTGATAGCGGAACCAGACGTGCAGGCCGAGCGACTGGAGCAGATTGATCAACACTTCACCGTCGCTGACGACGGTTTCGTGCTCCTCGCGAGTTTTCATCGGACCGGGTTGAATCGGGCCCTTGAACGTCAGCAGGCTGCGGCCGGAATCCATGCGGATTCGCAGCGCGCATCCGCGGCGACGAAGCGACTCGTCGTCGGTGTCGAACAAGGCATCTTCCTGGAGTCGGCGGCACCGGAGCGGCGCGGCCCCGGCGGCAAGGATCGCCAACCGGGCATCGGTCGGCGTCGAGAACGGCAGCTTGATCTCGCGTTCGATCATCGGACTCCGGTGTGCGGTCTCAAAGTCCGGTCCGCAGGCTACGCAGTCTATGCGAAACCTGCGGACCGTGTCGAAGAGATCGTGGTCGGCGTCCTGGTCCCGCCTTCTATTCTTTCGTGAGCGACGCGAAAGTCTCCGTGCCGTTGCGCAACACCCGCAGGAACACGGTTCCATGCGACGGCACACGGCTGAGCTCGCGCGACGCTTCCGCCGCGTTGTTCACCGACGTGCGCCCGACGCGGATGATCACGTCACCGGGCTGGAGACCGCCCCTGTACGCAGGACTGGCCGGCTCGATGTCGGTGATGAGCGCGCCCTTGTTGTCGTCCAGCCGCAGCTTGCGAGCGATATCCGCGGTCACGTTCGAGAGCGACAGCCCGAAGCCCGCGCTGGTCTCCTGCGTCGTGTCGTTGTCGCGGTCGCGCCCGCCGCCACCACGCGCCGTGTTGCCTTCAGCCTCGAGATCGAGTTCATCGACCGTCACGCTGAGCGTCTTCTCCTGTTTGTCGCGCAGGACGCGCACGGGCACCGTGGTACGCGGCTTGGTCGCCACCACCATGCGCACGAGATCGTCGCGCCCGGTCACTGGTTTGCCGTTGTATGAAGTGATCACGTCGCCGGGCTCCATACCGGCCCTGGCCGCAGCGCTGCCCGGCGAGACCGAGCTGACGACCGCGCCCTTGCGCTCCTTCAAGCCGAATTCGTCGACAGCTTCGCGCGGCACGGATCCCACGGTGACACCGATGCGGCCGTGGGACACCTTTCCAGTTTCGAGCTGCGGCAGCAGATCGCGAACCGTGTTGATCGGAATTGCGAAGCCGATGCCAATGTTGCCCGACTGACGGCCGTCCGCGATGATCGCGGTGTTGATCCCGATGACCTCGCCGCGGATGTTCAACAGCGGTCCACCGGAGTTGCCGGGATTGATCGCCGCATCGGTCTGCAGCACCTGCGCGAAGCGGTTCTCCGCAACTTCGAACGGACGCTCCATCGCGCTGATCACGCCGACGCTGACGGTGTGCGCGAGGTTGAATGGATTCCCGATGGCCATCACCCAGTCACCGGGTTCCAGCTTCGACGAATCGCCAAAGGAGATCACCGGTAAGGTGTGGTTTGGCTTTTCCGTCAACTGGATCAAGGCGCTGTCGATCAACGGATCGCGTCCGATGATCTTCGCATCGTATTCCTGATCTTCGTCCTCGCCGTAGAGCGACACCCTGATCTTGTTGGCGCCTTCGACGACGTGGTTGTTCGTCAGGATGAGACCGGACTTGTCGATGATGAATCCGGTGCCAGCGGCCTGAACCACTTGATCGCGCTGGCGCGGCTGCTGACGCGGGCTGCGGCCACCGGTGCCGCCGCCACCGCCGCCGCCGCCGAAGAAGCGATCGAAGAGATCGCTGCCGCCACCGCCGAAAAAGTCGCTCAGGTCCTGTGTGCGTTGACGCGACTCGGTCCGGACGTTCACCACCGCCGGCGTGGCCGACTTGGCGATTTCACGGAACGTGGTCGCCGTCAGCGGGCCGGTGATCGGCGCGCTGTTCTGGACGGGAAGCGGTCCCGTCTGCGCCGATGATTCCGGCGCAAGCCCCAGCCTCGACGCAAGGACCAGCGCCGCCGCGGCCGAGGTGGTCGCGATCAGCAGCGCATAAAACCAGGTCATTCCTCGGTTGGACATTGATGCCTCCACACCTCTTCGCTTTCCCGCATACACAAGTTTCGAACCAATTCCAGATTCACAGCAATGTGATGATTTCGGCCTGTCGCGGCCCGGTTACGGTAGCCTCGCGTTCATCCCTATAAACATTGATTTCAGTGCGGACGCCAAAAGTGTCGAAGTACAACCCGGGCTCGACCGTGAACCCGGTGCCCGGCAGCAGGCGGCGGTCGTCGTGGGTCTCGTAGTCGTCCATGTGCACGCCGTTGCCATGCACCAGCTCACCCAGGCTATGCCCGGTGCGGTGCAGGATGCGATCCCCGTACCCTCGCTGTTGCAGAACCCGACGTGCTGAATCGTCGACCTCCCACCCACACAGGTCACGTCCCCGCGCGGCGGCGTCTTCAACCAGACTGACCGCTGCGTCGCGAGCCTCCGCGATGGCGGCAAACGCCCGCGCTGCCTCGTCCGGCACGCGCGAGCTCGTGACGCCGACCCACGTGATATCCGCGAACACCGCCCCCGGCTCGCGTGTCTTGCCCCACAGATCGAGCAACAGAATCTCGTCCGCGACGATCGGCCGTGCGCTGCCGGCAGCAGGCAGGTAATGCGGGTCGCCGGCGTTGCCGCCGACCGCGACCACCGGAGCCGAATCGCTGATTAATCCTTCCTCCGAAAACCACCCGACCATCTGCTGCTGGAGGTCGTATTCAGTCATCGCGCGACCTGCTCGCAGCGCAGCGTGTGCCGCGTCGAATGCCCGATCTTTGATGCGATAGAGCGAAGCGGAGGCCGTACGATGCGATGCGAGCTGAGTCCGCGTCCAGGAGGCTTCGAACTGTTGGACGAGATCCCCCGACGAAAGGATTTCAACTCCCTTCGCCCGGATGGCCTCGGCCGTTCCCGCGTCGACCCGCGAGAGGTACGGAATCGCACACATCGGCGAGTACTCCATCGCCACGCGCCGCACCCCGGACAGAAGGCGGGTCAGCCCCTCATCCAGTTGGCGGCGCCCCGCGTAGACGATTTTCTCCCCTGGGAGCTCGTCCAGGGTGCGTCGCTCGATCGCGTGAACGAGACCACGAGGTTCGCCTTGAGCGGGAACGAGGTAGTACCAGCGGCGCGTGGTCATGTGGGCCCCGTGCGTCAGTCCGGCCAGATGCGCCGCGATCGGGTTGGACCCGTGGAAGTCGTAGAGCAACCACCCATCCAGGCGTGCTGCACGCAGGGCCCGCTGTACGGATGCGATGTCCAGTCCCATTGAGCGTTCAGTATAGAACCCCTAATCCTACAGACGCGACTGCGCAGGTGAAAGTCGGTTCACCTATAATCGGGGCTGGCCAGCCTGCCCGAAGAAGCTATGAAATATCAACTTTCGGTCGCTTTTCTCGTGGCCGCAGCGAGCGGCATCCTCGCCGCACAGCAGCAAAGTGCCACGCCGCCAGCCCCCCAGTCTCCTCAACCGGCGGTCACGTTCCGCGTCGAGGTCAACTATGTGGAGGTCGATGCGACCGTGACCGATGCCCAAGGCCGGGTCGTTTCCGACCTGGCCGCGTCGGACTTCGACGTCTTCGAAGACGGGAAGCCGCAGAAGGTGACGGCCTTTTCCCTCGTGAACATTCCGATCCAGCGGGCCGAGCGCCCGATCTTCGCGTCGTCGCCCATTGAAGCCGATGTGCAGACGAATCAAAACGTCGAAGGGCGCATCTATCTCATCGTCCTCGACGATGTGCACACGGATTTCACGAGGACGCCGCGCGTGAAGGCGACCATGCGCCGGTTCTTCGAGCAGCAGTTCGGTACCAATGATCTGGCGGCGGTGGTGTACACCGGGCGGACCGAAGCGTCGCAGGACTTCACCAACAACACGAAGCTGCTGCTCAACGCCACCGACAAGTTCGTTGGACGCAAGCTCCGCTCGGCGACGTTGCAACGGATCGAAACCGCCCGCGTCAATCCCGATACCGGGAACCTCGAACCGGGCGACGACATCGATCAGATGGATCGCGCGTTCCGCGCCCGCTCGGTGATGAACAACATCCGCAAGATGTCGGAGTTCATGGCTGGCGTGCACGGACGACGGAAGGCGATGCTCCTCATCGGCGAAGGCGTCGACTACGACATCTACGAGGCCACCGGCGTCCTTGGCGCGACTGCGTCCTCGGTCATGCTCGACACACATGACGCGATCGCGGCGGCCACGCGCGGGAACGTGGCGATTTACGCGATCGATCCCCGTGGCCTCGTCGCGGGTGACGAAGACCTCATTCAGTCAAGCAGCACTATCGGCGACGCCGATGGCCGCGCGATGCAGAACGAACTCCGCCTGTCGCAGGACAGCCTGCGTGTGCTGGCGTCGAGCACGGGTGGATTTGCGGCGGTCAACCGCAACGACCTCAACGGCGCGTTCGATCGCATCGTCAACGAGAACAGCACGTACTACGTCTTCGGGTACTACTCGCCGAACGAGCGGCGCGATGGCCGTTTCCGCAAGATCGAAGTTCGCATCAAACGGCCGGGCCTGATGGTGCGCTCCCGTAACGGCTACTACGAAGCGCGCGGCGGCCGGCGCCCGGCGCGCCCCTCGGAAAGCAACACGAACCCATCGCTCTCTGGAGCGATCGGCAGTCCGCTGCCGGTGACCGGCATCCCGATGAAGGTGTTCGCCGCAGCGTACAAGGGGCAGGCGCCGAATGCCTCGGTTGCGTTCGCCGTCGAACTCGATGTGAACGGTCTCGACTTCATCGAGAAAGACGGCATCTATAACGAGACGATCGAGATCGGCCACACCGCGACCGACTCGAAGGGTAAGAGTTTTCCCGGCGATCGGCAGACCGCGACGCTCACCTTGAAGCCCGATACGCTGGCGCGCGCAAAGAGCCGCGGCTTCAGGATGCTGTCGCAAGCGAGCTTGCCCCCGGGGCGGTATCAACTGCGAATCGCCGCGTCCGCCAAGTCGGGCAAGGTCGGAAGCGTGCTCTACGATCTCGATGTTCCCGACTTTGCCAACGCGCCGTTCACGATGAGCGGCGTGTCGATCACCTCGCGCGCAATGGCCGAAGCGCCGACGATCAAGCCAAAGAACCCGCTTGGCGATTATCTGCCTGGACCGCCGACGGCCACTCGCGAGTTCTTGCAGAACGACGAGATCGCGCTCTTCGCGGAGTTCTACGAGAACAAGCCGGGGGCCCCTGCGCACATGCTCGACTTCAAGGCCGAACTGCGCGCCGAGGGCGGCACAGTCGTGCGTGCGGTGACCGACGAGCGATCATCGACGGAACTGCAAGGGAGCTCGGGCGGCTACGGCTTCAGCGCGCGCATCCCACTCGACAGTATCGCGCCTGCCTTGTATGTGCTGCACGTCGAAGGGCAGTCCCGCACGAAAGACGTGCAGACGGTGAGCAGAGATATTCAGATACGAGTGAAGTAGCACTAGGGCGGGTCTTCCGTTTTAGACCCGCCGCCTACGAACGTCGCTGAGCGCTTAGAGTTTCGTCACCAGTGTCGGCTTGATCTTGCCGTTGGCGTGCTCGAACTTGTACTGGTAGCGTCCCGTCTTCATTGCGGGAACGATTTGCACCTTGAGCGTCACCTCGATAACTTCACCTGGCTGAAGGGGCTTGCGATAGCGGAACGGCTGCGAGCCGGTAATCGGATTGCCATCCTTGTCGTACCAGAACTCGTCAATCTTCAAGCCTGCGATCGCGCCGCTGGCCAGGTTCTTCACCTTCATCGTCGTGACGAGGAACTTGCCGTCGTTCTTCTGCACCGGCTTCGTGTAACCGAGTTCGGCTTCGCCACGAACCGGAGCCACCAGCTTGTTGGGTGCGGTCGTGACGCCTTCATCGTTCGGCTTCTTCGTCGCGGCCGTTGGTTTTGCGGCCGCCTGTTTGGCCTGTTCGGCCACGATTCCTGTCGCGAGCAACGCTACGCTGACCAGCGTCAGGAACGCACGTATCTGACCGCTCATGATCTGACCCTCCCCCAAGAACGCGCCGCAATTATACCGATCTAACCCGTCCGCAACATGAACGCGAATTTCACATCTCGCCGTTCCAGTCTTCGGGCTCCGGGCTGGCGGACCTGAAGATTTCCAAGTGCCATTTGCCCCCGCCCCACGGCTCGATGACCTCGGTGGCGACGACATCGACCAGCACCTCGGCAAACGTGCGCCCTTCCGGGTCGCCCTCGAGGTGATACGCGGGCTCATCCCATCCGAAGTTCGGATAGAGAATCATCGATAGAAACAGGTCGTAGCCGTCGTCGACGACGATGATCTGACCGCAGGGGCGCTTGATGGTCGAGTGATAGACCAGGTATTTCTCGGCGCTGTGCGCGCGGATGTAGCGCTTGAGGGCGAACTCGCGCGCGACGATCTCCTCGACGGCGATCTTCTTTTCCCAACAGTCGCGGCAGTAGCGCTCTTCGCCACGGGGTTCGGACACCTCCTTCGACCCGCAGAGCGCGCATTTCGTCTTCGCCAGGTTGGATTTCCGGGGGGCCATCCGACCATTATATTTCGCGGCGATGCCGACGCTGACACAGACGCCGGGCCTGTTCTTCAGGCCCGCGTTTCACGCGCGGAAGACACCGAGCTGTCCACCGGGTCTGAAACCGGGAAACACGTTTGCCAGCGCCTCCGGGCTCAGCGACAGATGACGCGTCGCCACTTCGCCGAACACGTCGCGGAAGTCCGTGGTCACCGCGAGATCGCGACCCTCGAACCGCTGGTCGGCGCCGAGGCCTGGCCACTTGCCGTAGACCTTGCGCCCTTTCACCGGACCACCGATGAGGAGCATCGCGTTGCCGTGCCCATGATCGGTCCCGCGATTGCCGTTCTCCGCCACCGCGCGCCCGAACTCTGACATCGTCAGAATCACGGTCTCCGAGAGACGATCGCCGAGATCGGTCGCGAGCGCGGCGAGGGCGCGCGAGAAGTCGTCGAGCCGCTGCGCGATCTGACCCTGGGTCGCGCCTTCGGCGACGTGGTGATCCCAGTTGGTGGCCTCCGTGAACGCGACCTCGAGGCCGACGTCAGACTTCGCGATGCGCGCGATCTCCTGAAGCGCCTGACCAAAGGGCGACCGGGGATATTCGACGCCGGCCGCCGGCTGATAGCGGCCGCTGCTCGCGGCGTGCAACGTGCGCATCGCTTCGAACGCCGCCTTTGCGCTTCCGCTCAGGAGCGAGTCCGACGATCCTGCGAACGCGGTCTCGAGCTCGCGCGCCGCGCCCATTCCGCCACGAACGTCGAACGACTCGATGTTGCCGACCGCCAGGGTCGGCGCGTGCCCCTGCAGCGAGCGGGGCATCTGCTTGGTCACGGCCACACCGCGAAGCGGCGACGTGTCGCTGCCGGTGGCCTGCAGATACCGATTCAACCAGCCGTCGCGCGTACTCTTCACGCCAGGAGTCGCCGTCTCCATGTAATCCTGCGCGTCGAAGTGCGATCGGGTCTGATCGGGCGACCCGCAGGCATGCACGATCGCAAGCGAGCTGTTGTCCCAGAGCGGTTTGAGCGCGCCCATGCGGGGATGCAACGCGAAGAAGCCGTCGAGGTCGATTGCTCCCTCGGCTGCGTTCGGACGCGGAATCGCGATCGACGGACGCAGCTTGTAGTAGTCGGCTTCGCCGTACGGCACGACCATGTTCAGCCCGTCGACGGCGCCACGCTGAAAGATCGCGATCAGCAGCTTCTTGCGCGCCGTTGCTGCTTCGGCCGCGCGCGCGAGAAACGACGGCGCAAAGCCCAGCGAGACCATCGCCATCGCGCCTGACTTGACGAAGACTCTTCGAGACGTCATGAGTCGTGTCCTCGCGGCTATCGTTTCTGAAATTCCGGTCCGCCGATCTCGGTGGCTCGCTGAGCCCCGGCAATCTGTTGCGCGACGTTCATGCGCGTCACCAGAGCGCCGGCCGTGATCCAGGTTTCGGCGGTGTCGTCGTATCCGGTCGGCGGCTGACACTGGTACGGCGCCATGCCCAACTGCTGCAGCGCGCGCAGCATCGGCTGCGCATCCGTCATGTCGCGGCCGGTGGCGCGCACCGCGCTGGCGATGAATTCGAGCGGCGTTTTCATCTTGCCTTCGCGCGCCGCGAAGAATTCGGGTGAGGTGATCACCGCGCGGACGACCTCGCGCAGATCGCCATCGGTCTCGCGGAAACGTGCGGCGACGCGGGCCACGAGCGCTTCCGGGGGATCGTCGCTCACGAACCGTCGCACCAGCTTCGTCGCGATGTGCTTCGCGGTCGACGGATGGGACGCCAGGATGTCGAGCACGCGCTCGCCCTCATCCATGCCGCCCCCGCTCTTGAAGCGATGGCCCAGCACGATCTTTTCGCTCGTGTCGTGAAGCTCGCGCGCGAATCGGAACGGCGCGTCTCCGAGATCCATATCCATCGCCGGCGGGGCCTGTCCGAACGGTCGTCTCCGGGCACCCTGCGCTCGACGGCCCAGGGGTTGCGGCCGACCGATCGTCCAGCCCGTGAACGCCTTGGCCACGTTGATCACATCGTCTTGTGTGTATCCGCCATCGACGCCGAGGGTGTGCAGTTCGAGGAGCTCGCGTCCGTAGTTCTCGTTGAGACCGCGCTTTCGTTGCTGTGCGTTTGGAGGCGCGGTGAGCCCCGCGCGGGCTCGCCGTTGTTGCTGTTGCGACGCGAGTCGCTCGGCCGCTTCAGGATCGGCGCTGAGCCAGTTGTCGAGATAGAACAGCATCGCCGGACTCTTGGCCGTCGCGCCCAGCAGATCGCGGAACTTGCCGAGCACGTGCGGACGGATCGCATCGCGCTCGTACTCGGGGATGAAGAGACTGGTCCGCCCCTTTCCCGCATACACGTTGAAGTGGTTGAACCAGAAATCGACGAGCAGCTCTTCGAGCTGACGCTCGCTGTAGACGGCGCGCATCACCTTCTGCTGCGCCAGCACCTGCACCGCCTCGCGACCGTAGCGTCGCGCCTCCTGCTGCGAGCTGACGGTCTTGGGCTTTGCGGGCATCGCCGGCAGCCGCGATGCGAGCGCGGAGTCGTCAAGACGAGCGGGGGAGAGCTGCTGATCGATCCACGCGCTCAGCCCCATACGCTGCACGCGCTCGACGTCGCCGGGGCGCGGACCGTATGTCAGTCGATTGAGCGCATGCCCGACGGCGTCTCGTCCGGCAGGGAAGTCGATGGCGGGTACCGCCGGCGCCGTGATGATGACGGCGAGGATGACGAACCCGGTTGCCGTTGTGCGCATCTGTGTTCTCGTCACAGCAGAAACCTCGTGTCGGCTTAGACGGAGGATACGGCAAATTGGTGGTCTTCGACAGGCCTCAGGGCTCAGGCCTCAGGGCCCAGGGCTGGGCAAGGCCCCAGAAAGGCCTCGGGCCTGGCCCAGCCCTGAGGCCTGGGCCCTGGGGCCTGTGATTATCTGGTGACAATTTCGCGGCGGACCGCCGGCAGATACATTTCGCGCACGTAGTCCTTGACCATGCGCCGAGCCGCGAAGCGTGGCAGCACCGTGCGAATCGAAGCTTTGACGATCTTCATCCACCGGCGGGGAGTGCCCAATTCATCGCGTTCGTAGAACGTGGGCACGAGCTGACCCTCGATCAGCCCATACAACGCCTGGACGTCGGCCCAGTCCTGTGCACCGTGGTCGTTGGGATCGACGCCGCGCCCATCGATGAGCCACCCGTTGTCGCCAGTGAACCCCTCGGCCCACCATCCATCACCGATTGACATGTGCGGTGTGCCGTTGATCGCCGCCTTGATGCCGCTCGTGCCGCTGGCCTCGAGCGGCTTCCGCGGGTTGTTGAGCCAGACGTCACACCCCTGAACCAGGTAGTGGGCGACGTGAAGGTCGTAGTCGTCCACGAATCCGACCCGGCCACCGAACATCGGATCGAGCGCGCGTCGATAAATGCGCTGCAGTGCATGCTTGCCCACGTCGTCGGCGGGATGAGCCTTGCCGGCGAAGATGATCTGCACCGAGCGTCCGGGGTTGGTGAGGATTCGCGCCAGGCGCTCGGCGTCGGTGAAGATCAGCTCGGCCCGCTTGTAGCCCGTGAAGCGACGGGCGAAGCCGATCGTGAGCGTGTTCTGATCGAACATCGTGGCGGCGGCCACGATGCGCGCGGCGCTGACGTGCTCCTGCGCCCACCGTGTGCGCGCGCGCTCGCGAATGAAGTTGAAGAGGAACGAGCGCAGCGACTGCCGGGCCGCCCACAGCTCTTCGTCGGGAATGTCGAGCACGCGATCCAGGAAGACCGGATCGTCATGACGTTCGAGCCAGTCCGGCCCGAGATGGCGTTCGAGGAGCGCGCCGATCTCCGACGACATCCACGTCGGCACATGCACGCCGTTGGTGATCGATTTGACCGGCAGCGCTTCGAACGGCGTGCCCGGCCAGATCGACTGCCACATCTGCTTGGTGACCTCGCCGTGGAGGTGGCTGACGCCGTTGACCGATCCGCTCGTGCGAAGCGCCAGCGCCGTCATGTTGAACATCGGGCCGCCGCCGTTGTCGTGATGACCGAGCGCGAAGAAGCGCTCGCGATGCATGCCCAGATCGCCCCACGCTCCCGCGAGGTGCGTCTCGACGAGATGGAAGGGAAAGGCATCGTGCCCGGCCGGCACCGGCGTATGCGTCGTGAACACGGTCGTCCGCCGCACTTCCTCGAGCGCATCGTCGAAGTTCGCGCCGGCCTCGCACAGATCGCGAATGCGTTGCAGCACCACGAACGCGGCGTGTCCTTCGTTCAAGTGGTAGACCGAGGGGACGCATCCCATCGCTTTCAGCATACGGACGCCGCCGATGCCGAGGATGATCTCCTGCTGCACGCGCGTCTCGCGATCGCCCCCGTAGAGACGCGCCGAGAGCTCGCGATCCCAGGGCGCGTTCTCCTCGAGATCGGTGTCGAGCAGATACAACGTGACGCGTCCGAGCTGCACCCGCCACACCGCCACGAGCACGGTGCGATTGCCCAGCGGCACGGCAGTGATGCACGGCTTGCCATCGCGCGTGATCGCCGGCTCGATCGCGGTGGCGGTCCACGTCAACTTCTCGTACACCTCCTGCTGCCAGCCGTCCGCGGTGAGCGTCTGGTGGAAGTATCCCTGCGGATACATGAACCCGACGCCGATCAGCGGCACCCCGAGATCGCTCGATTCCTTGCAGTGATCGCCAGCCAGCACACCCAGGCCGCCGGCGTAGATCGGCAGCGATTGATGCAGCGCGAACTCCGCGGAGAAGTACGCGATCGTCTTGTCGGCGAGCTCTGGGCAGTGGCTTTCGCACCAGGTGTTCCGCGCGGCGCGGACCGCATCGAGCCGCGCGATCGCGCGGTCGTAGAGGGCGAGCCACTCCGGATCGGCGGCGGCGCGGGCGAGCGTGTCTGGAGACAGCACCTGCAGCATGCGCACCGGGTTGTGCGCCGTCAGACGCCACATCGCGTAATCGAGTCGTCGGAATACCTGTCGGGCCTCGGGATTCCAGCTCCACCACAAATCCTTGGCGAGCGCGTCGAGGCGGTTGATGCGATCGGGTAATGGGGTCAATGGGGATCCTTGAAATTCAAAATGCAAAATTCAAAATGCAAGAAGCAGCGCCGCACAGGCGACCAGCTGGTTTGTCGAAATGTTGCATTGTGCATTTCGCATTTTGCATTACGCATGACAGAGTTCCAGTGTAGCTGGTTCCATTTTGCGATTTGCATCCTGCACTCTTTTGCGCGCGCGCAGGTCATTCGCACGCCCCGACTACTCTCGCAAACGTCGAGAGGTCGATGTTGCCGCCCGACACGATGGCGACGATGCGGCCGTGGATGCGACCGCTGAGGGCCGCGGCCACCGCGCATCCGGCGGCGCCCTCGGCGATGACGTGACAGCGATCGGCAACGAGTTTCATCGCGTCCGCAACCTCGGTCAACGACACGACGATCGACTCCTCGACCAGCGTCGACAGCAGCGGCCACATCGTCGGCAGCACCGACTTGCCGCCGGCGCCGTCGACGAACGATGCCTGCCACGTGTCCAAGACGCACGCGCGACCCTTCTCGAGAGACGTATGAAGGGGAGCGGCCGTCACAGGTTCAGCCGCAACGATCTTCACGTGCGGCTTGCGTGCGCGAATGGCCGACCCGACTCCGCTCAACAGACCACCGCCACCGACCGCACCAACGACGACGTCGAGATCGGGGACCTGGTCGAGAAGCTCGAGGCCAAGCGTGGCGTTGCCGGCGATGAAGTCGTCGTCATCGAAGGGGTGCACGAAGCGACCCCGCATGCGCGGCGAGGCGTGTGCGGTGACCGTTTCCCAGCATTCGTCGTACGTCGCCGGGACGATCGTCGCGCCCAGTCGCCTGATGGCATCGAGCTTGGCCTGCGGGGCCGTATCGATGACCATGACCGAACAGGGGGCGCCAACGTGACGCGCGGCGAGCGCCACGCCCTGGGCCGCGTTGCCTGCGCTGACCGTCCAGATGCCTTCCCGGTACTCGTCGCGACTGAGCTGTCGAATCGCATTGCGAGCGCCGCGAATCTTGAACGACCCGACGGGCTGGAGCGTTTCCAGTTTGAGAAAGATCTCGGATCCGGCGAGCCGATCGGCAAGCGCGTCCGGTAGAGGCAGCCGGATCACTGGCGTGCGAACGACGAGGTCGTAAATGGCTTGGGCGGACGCCTCAATGCGCTCGAGCGGGATGGTGCGCACGCAGATTCCGGATGCTAGCACGCGGCTCTATTCTCACGACCGATGGGTGCGTTGCGGGCCCGTCCCCGTCGAGGCCACGTAGCTGGAGAGCGGGTGGATGGAGTAGACTGTGACCCCCGAATGGCGAGAAACGCACGCCCCACGGCCGCGAAGCGCGAACGCGAAAAGGCTCTCATCGAGCGCCGTCAGCAGAAGGCCGCCCGGCGAGTCGATGCAAAGGCGCGGAAGGCGGAGAACAAAGCCGAGGTTGACGGCGATCCCGATATCGCCCACATCAAACCCGGCCCCCAGCCTCCCGCCGACTGGCAGCTCGACGAGTAGTTCGTACGTAGTGTCCGGCTTCAGCCGGACCGCACGTCGTTTCCGGCTTCCGCCTTCGCGGTCAGCCGGGACCGTTTCAGTTCGCAGCGAAGCAGTACAACAACCCTGCGCCACCGGTCTGTACGAGATTCGGCTGGCTGCACCCGCGCGAGGGATGCGCGGAGTTCCAGGACGAATTGCCGCCGCCCGTTCGATCGTGGTGACCAAGCATCACGCTGCCACGGCCATCGGCGTTGCTCGTGTAGTTGCTGCAGGTTGAATCCATGTCGCCGGCGATGGCGCGGCCGAGCGAATCCGATCCGGTCAGGATGTCGTGCTGGTTCGGCATGTCGCCGACGCCGTTGATCGACGTGCCCTTCTCAGTAATCGCGTTCGTCTTGTTGATCTGATTGCGATCGCGTTGGACGTCGCCGTGGAGATCGGCCACGTTCTGGGCGATGATCGCACCGCGGGCGTTGAACCACGGTCCCGCGCCGATGCGATCCCGCGCGTTGACGGCAGGCTGACCGTTTGCGGCCGGCTGGCTCAGGTACGCGCGCCACGTGCGTCCCGCCGGGGTCTGCAGTCCGCCGCCCTGCGCCATCTGTGCGCAATACGCATCGGCTCCCGCCAGTCCGCCGTAATTGGCGCCGTCGCCTTTGCCCACACTCGTGATGAAGAAGGAGGGTGGCCCTTGCGGAGCGCCGCGCCCCGGAGCCGCACCACGGCCCTGCTGTCCGGCCGCACCTTGTCCGGCTGGCGCCGCCGGCTGTTGGGGTGCCTGTGCAAAGGTCACCAGGGATCCAAGTGCGGCCATCGCGAGCGCCGCGAGAAACATCCTACGCATCTCGTCTCCTTTCGTACAATGTCGTCTCCATATTTCCGGGACCGTTGAGGCGGCTAAGGTAGCACAGGGGACGGGAAGAGTGACCGGGCCTTGCACCATCACGATCGGCGCGCTCGCAGCGGCGTTGACGATCTTCTCTGTCGTGTGGGACGGTCCCGTCCGCGCGCAAAGCGGTGCGGAACAGACGGTCGCGCGCATCGGCGACTACGTCACGAAATACTACGACCGCGCCCAAAGCCTCATGGCCGACGAGGCGGTCGCCGTGCAGCCGCTCGAGCGCGATCTCTCCGCGGTCGGCTTTCCGCGACGCCTCGTCTACGAGCTGCGCCTCGAATGGAACCCGGATGCGGTCGGCGACGAGTCGCCCGCGACGATCACGCGACGCCTGATCAGCGTCAACGGGAAGCCTCCCAAGCCAAACGACGAGCCGAAGTGTCTCGATCCGAAGACCGCGACCCCGGAGCCGCTCGGGTTCCTCCTGCCCGACCGCCGTCACAAGTTCACGTTCACGAGTGCGGGCCTGGGGAAGATCGACGGCCACCCCGCGTTGATGGTCGACTACCGATCGACCCGGCCCGAGAAACCAACCGCGACGATCGACGAGAAGGACAAAGACTGCATCATGTTCGACCTGCCCGGTCGATCGCGTGGCCGGGTGTGGGCCGACCCCGAAACCGGCGAGATCATCCGTCTCGACGAACAGCTCACCGGCATGGTCGACGTGTCGTTACCCCGCAAGAAACAGCGGGCCGACCTGCCGGTCTTCTGGACGATCGAGCGTGCGGATTCGTCGATGATCTACAAGCGCATCACGTTCCAGGACCCCGAGGAGACGATTCTGCTCCCCGCACGGGTGGATATCACGACGGTGATCAGCGGCGGCGGCGTGCAGCGTATGCGGATCACCCAGACCTACACGAACTATCGGCGCTTCATTACCGGCACCCGCATCGTGCAACAGGAGTAGACTCGGGGGTCAATGCAAAATGCAAAATGCAAAATCGAAGTCGTTCGAAGCAGTTCCGACATTTGCATTTTGAATTTTGCATTTTGCATTACGCGGGGCGACAGCCCCAGACTCAAACATGAGCGGTACTGCGAGCGCACCTGACACATCGACGCTGCTGGCGCGTGCGACGGCGATCCGGCCCCTTCTCGAGCGCCACGCCGAGAAGACCGATTCGCTGCGGCGTCTCGCCGACGAGAACGTGCAGGCACTGAAAGAGACCGGGCTGTGCCGGCTGATGGTGCCGGCTCGTTTCGGCGGCTATCAGACCAGCATCCGCACGTACATCGACGTGCTGACCGAAGTGGGCCGCGGCTGTGGATCCACGTCATGGGTCGCGAGTCTGGTGAACGTGTGCGCGTGGCTGGCGGCGCTCTTTCCGGAGCGGGCGCAAGCGGACATCTGGGCATCGGATCCCGATGCGTGGCTCGCCGGCTCGCTGGCGCCGAATGGCGAGGCCGTGGCCGTGGAAGGCGGGTGGCGGGTCACCGGGCGCTGGCCCTGGGCCTCGGGGTCGCTCCACGCGCAGTGGGGGGCCTGCGGCATCCACATGAAGAACGATCGTGGCGAGGTCGTGAATTTCGGCCTCTCGCTGATGCCGATCCGCGACCTCCGCGTCGAGGACACGTGGTTCATGGCCGGCATGAAAGGGACCGGCAGCAACACGATCGTCGCAAACGACGTGTTCGTGCCCGAGCATCGCTTCCTGCCGTACCCGGCGGCTTTTGCCGGAACGTATCGAACCGAATTCACCGATGAAGCGGTCTATCGCGTCGCGCTGGTGCCGGTGACCGTGCTGATCCTGGTGCCCGCGCAGCTCGGCGTGGCGCGGGCCGCACTCGATCACGCCGTCGCCAAAGCTGGCACGCGCGGGATCACGCATACGAACTTCGCGACGCAAGCTGCTTCGTCCGGGTTCCAGATGCAGATCGCGGAAGCCGCGATGAAGATCGATACGGCGACGCTGCACGCGCAGCGGGCAGCCGACGATCTCGATCGCGCGGCCGCCGAGAGCCGCATCATGGATCTCACCGCACGCGCGCGGGTGCGCATGGATACAGCTCTCGCCGCGAAGCACTGCCGCGACGCCGTCGAGCTCCTCGTCGCCGCGCACGGCACCTCGAGCCTCGCCGACGCCAACCGGATGCAGCGTCTCTGGCGCGACGTTCACACCGCCAGCCACCATGCGATCACCGAGTGGCAGGTGAACCTCGAGGTGTACGGGAAGGCCTTGCTTGGAGTAGAGCCGAACATTACTCATCTCATCTAGGCCACGAAGAACACAGAGGGAAACGGAGATTTAAGGGCCACGAAGATCACGAAGAACACGAAGATGAGAGACGGAGTCGATCAAGTTTCCGCGTCTTCCTTCGTGATCTTCGTGTTCTCCGTGGCCTGAATTCTCCGTGTTCTTCGTGGCCTAGCGTCTGGCGGGCACTGGAAGGTCGAGATTGTCGAGGCCGTATTTGAAATCGGGATCCATCGCCGCGATGTCCGCGCGGTAGCTCACCGAATCGGCGCTCGGAAATGTCGTCGGGAGCTTCTGCGTCACCTGCCCAGTCGCCGCCCACTCCGTGCCACGTTGAAACGTCACGACGAAATCGACTGAGCTCAACGCCGTGATGTCGTGTCCCCACGTCGTATGGAAGATGCGACCCCTGCCGTAGGAGAGCACCATCAGTTGCGGCTCGTCTCGGCCGGATCCCGCGTTCGACGGATCGGAGAACGCCGTAGCGAGCACCGTCATGTTCTTACCCGGGCCGCGCAGTCGCGCGTACAGCTCGTCGCCCTGATGCATCCAGATCCGCGGCAGTCCCTTCGTGATCGGGTGGTTCGGCTCGCGTACCGTCACCTGAAACGGCACGCGACGTCCGTGGCTGCCGGCCCGCCCCGGCGTCGAATCGGACACGACCTTGCCGTCGCGTTCGAACCAATATGGCCCGGCCTGCTCGGCACGATTGCGCCACCCGCCGACGCCGACCATCTCGTTGAACGCGATCCATCCCGGAAACGCGTTGTCAGCCGCGTGCACCGACACGACGCCGCCCCCACTCGAGACGTATTGCTCGAACGAACGCTTCAACGCCTCGGGCCAGCGCTCATCGGGCGCATCGTAGTTGAGCACGACGACGCGGTACTTCGCGAACTCGGGAGCAAAGCCGGAGAAATCCGCACCGGCCGCAGGCGCGCTGACGACTGTGACAGCGAAGAGCCCGGTCTCATCGAGCATCTTCTTCAGGACTGTTGTGACGTGCAGCCAGTCGTGATACGGCCCGCCACTCTCGCCGTCGAGAACCATCACGGGGATCGGCGCGGCCGCGCGCGCAGCGAGGCCGAGCAGTACGACGAAGCAGGTCGCAAGGACTCGTGTCACGACGATCGCTTCAGTATCAGCAGTCCCAGGAATCCCGATGCGAAAAATCCCTGAACCGGGACCCACAGCGCCACGCCGAGCATGAGCGCCATGAAGCGGGCGGACTCGGGACCGACGACGCCGAGGGGAACAAGCCCTGGAATGCCCAACCCGATCACCAGGATCATGATGAGCGCGATGGTCACGGTGGCGATGATGTGCGCCCGGCGCAGCGAACGCGCGAAGCCGTCGCGCTTGCGTACGAGGACTGACAGGGCGAATGCGATCAGCGGCGCCCCGATCGCCTCGAGCGCTTCGATACCGAACGGTCCGACACTGACTTCGGCCACGCCGCCGCTGCCTGATCCAAAGAATGCAACGAATGCGAAGAGCGGCTGGATGTTCGAAATGGCCCACACGGCGCACGCGACAGCGCCGAGGATGAACACGGCAACCCCGAGATGATTGCGCGTCATGGCATGGAGTGTAGCACCTACGTACGGAATGCTTCGCGGCCGGTGCCCTGAATCGGGATGCTCTGCGACGCGATCACCTCGTGCTGCAAGGCGAACATACACGCGGCGGCTTCGTCGATATGCCGCACGAACGCCAGCGATCCCTGCAGGATCGGTTTGAGCCGTTCGCGATCCTGAATGCGCGCTTTGGGATACTCGTGCTCGACGACGAGATGCGTGTTGGCGACGTCGAGCGGCAACAGTTCGCGCGCAGCGAGCTGGTGGTCTAGCCAGTCGACGGTGCGGTTCTGCAGATAGGCCAGCGGATCGTGGCGCGCCGTGCCCGGCAGCTCGTGCTCGCACAAGACGACCTGTTTCTTCCACGCATTCACCTGGTCTTCGGGCCGCGGTGACGGCTTCCCTGTGATCCAGTCGCCGCGCTCGATCGTCTGCCCGCCGTAGCCCCATGCAGAGACGCCGCGCGCGTCGACGACCTGGCCCTTCACGTGGAAGCCGGCGATCAGAAAGGCATATCCGCTCTCTTTGAGGAACTGGAAGATCGACCGCGTATCCTGACCCATCAGAATCGCGTGCGACGGGTCGTAGTGAATGCGGAACTGGTCCTCGACGCGGTGCTTCTCGCAGAGGCGGTGCAGCGCAATCCACGCGCCCGGCGTGTACGCGATGTTGTTGTGCCAGTTGTCGCTGGTGGTCCAGCCGGGCATTGGGCACTGCTCGACGCGATAGGTCAGGCCACGGTCCTTCGCCGCCCTCAGCAGCGGAATGAACTGCTGTTCGAAGTCGACGAGGTTCTCGTCCATGCTGTGCTGCTGGTTGCGGCCGACGAACCCGCAGACGGCGTTCACGCCAAGCAGCGCGGCGGCGTCGAAGACGCGCATCACGAAGTCGTGTTTCTTCTTGCGCGTGTCGGGATCGTGATGGAGCAGGTTGTCGAAGTACGCGAGATCGGAGAGACCAACGCCAGTAGACCGCAGCGCCGCCTCGACCCGGCGGGCGCGCTCCTTGTCGAACGGGCGACGCAGATCGAGCGTGTTGGCGACCGGATCGAGCATCGCTTCCGGCGGCACGTCGGTTTCTGATGGATGCAGCGCCGCGGACAGCTGAATGTGTCCCGAGCCGAGCTCCCGCGCAAACGCCAGCCAGTCCTCGATCGCGCGATCGGGATCGGCATCGCGCACCGCGCGCGGCGTCAGCTCCTGAAGCGCCGCGGTCAGGATCCCGACTTTCATGAATTGGGGTGAAAACGGTTTCATTCGTGTCCTCTCGAGGAATCAGGAATCAGGAATCAGGAAGCAGCTCTGGGCCTGCTGAAAGGTGTCAGGCTGAAGCCTCGAGCCCGATTGCTTCTACCTGGCCCAGGTCTGATTCCTGACTCCTGAATCCTGATTCCTTTCAGATCTCCGTCCATGCGCCCTTCTTCGCGCTTTCAAGAATTGCTTCCACGATTCGATTGGCGCGGTGGCCGTCTTCGAACGTCGCGACGGCGGGCGGCAACGGCTGGTATGGTGTGCCCGCGGCGATGCACCCGTAGATGTCGCGCATCAGGTTGCAGAACGCGTCGGCCCAGGCCTCCTGATGTCCGCCGGGAAGATGCGCGTACCCGCGCACGCCTTCGTCGATGAGCGAGGGGTCCTTCTGCAGAATTTCGTTTGCCGACTCGCGGCGGCCGATCCACAGCTCGTTCTGCTGCTCTTGCCGCCATCGGATCGAAGCCTTCGATCCGCACACTTCGAGTACCAGATCGTTCTTGTGACCGCTGCAGACCTGGCCGACCGAGAAGGTGCCCTTGGCGCCATTGTCAAATCGCACGAGCACAGACGCGAGATCTTCGACCGTGATGTCGACGACGTCGACCGCGTCGATGCGTGCCGCTTGAAAGGCCTCGCGCGAGCCACGTGGTTTCTTGCGTTTTGGGATGACTGTCGTGATGTCGCCGAGCACGTGTGTGATGCGCAGACCGCTCATGTGCTGGGCGAGATCGCACCAATGCGACCCGATGTCACCGAGGGCGGAGGAGGCACCGCCTTTTTCCGGGTCGAGTCGCCATGAGTAGTCGGTGTCCTTGAGCAGCCAATCCTGCAGGTAGAGGCCGTGCAGGAAATGGGGTGTGCCGATGTCGCCGCGAGCGATCGCGAGACGCGCCTGCTGCACGAGCGGGTTGCCGCGGTAGTTGAACGTAACGGCCGTTACGACCCCGGCGCGTTGAGCGCGCTCAACGAGATCCTTCGATTGCGCCGCCGTCATGGCGAGCGGCTTGTCGGACACGACATGCTTGGCTTTGGCGAGCGCAGCGACGGTCACCTCGTGATGCAGGTAGTTGGGCGTCGCATTGTGGACGACGTGGACGTCGGGGTCGTCGATGAGCGCCTGGTAGCTGCCATACCCCTTGCGCGCGCCAAGCGCCGCAGCCTTTCGCCGCCCCGACTCGTCGTTGCTGCCGGCGACCGCCACGATGTCGACGAAGCCCAGACGCCTGACGGCGTCGATGTGATGCGGTCCGACGAAGCCGGCGCCGACCAGCCCCATTCCGATTCGTGCCACGCCTCCTCCTTGCTCACGCCTGCGCGCGGGCGGTGTCGCGCGCATTCTGGCCCGACCGGCGGCGTGGGCGCAAAGATGCCGCCCGGAATCGGTCGCGATCTTCTCCTCTTGCTTACCGAGTGGAGCGTGTGTTAGCCTCACTCGGTAACCGTGAGGAGCGATGAGCCGGCCAGCCGATCTCGTGCAGGGCACCCTTGATCTCCTGATCCTGAAGATCCTCGCGCTCGAGCCGCAACACGGCTGGGCGATCAGCCAGCGACTGAAGCAGGTATCGCGCGATGTCCTCCAGGTGAGCGACGGCTCGTTGTATCCCGCGCTGCACAAGCTGGAACAACAGGGGTGGATCAAGGCCGAATGGAAACCGAGTGAGAACAACCGCAAGGCCAAGTTCTATTCGCTGACGCGTATCGGACGGCGACAGCTCGAGCGGGAGATGGCGGACTGGCAGCGTTTGTCGAGTGCGATCTCGCTGGTTGTCCAACTGCCGGAGGGGTGACATGTGGTTCGAGCGCTGGCGCCATGTCCTTCCGTTGAAGCTGCGATCGCTCTTCCGACGAGATGCGGTCGAACGTGAGCTGGATGACGAACTCCAGTACCACATCGAACGGCAGATCGACGCACTCGTCGCGGGCGGCATGACGGCGGACGCGGCGCGCACGGCGGCGCTGCGGGCGATCGGCGGCGTCGAGGTACGCAAGGAGGAGTGCCGCGACACGCGCGGCTTCTCGTTGATCGACATGACCGTTCGCGATCTCCGCCATGCGCTGCGGGTGCTCCGACGCAGTCCACTGTTCACGGCAATCGCCATCGGATCGCTCGCCGTCGGGATCGGCGCGAATGCCGCCCTCTTCCAGTTGATCGATCTCATCCAGCTGCGCAGTGTGCCGGTCGCCAGTCCACACGAATTGGCGGAGATCAAAGTGAAGGGGTCTCGAGCGTTCGGCATCTCGGATGGCTTCAATTCCGAGATCACCTATCCGCTCTGGGAGCAGATTCGCGATCACCAGCAGGCATTCTCGGGCGTCTTCGCGTGGGGAGTATTCCGGCCCTTTGTCGGTCGCGGCGCCGAGGCGCAGCGTGCGATCGCCCTCTGGGCGAGCGGAAGCTTGTTCCGGGTGCTGGGCATTGCACCCGAGCGCGGTCGGCTGCTGGTCGACTCGGACGATCGTCGTGGCTGCGGCGCGGGAGCGGTCGTCATCAGCCATGCGTTCTGGCAGCGCGACTTCGGTGGGAAGGACTCAGTCGTGGGCGCTCGCCTGCAGATCCTCGACCAGACCTTCACCGTGGTCGGCGTGACCCCCGCGGGCTTCACCGGTCTCGAAGTCGGACGCAGCTTCGATGTCGTGATCCCGGTGTGCTCGGCGGCGCTGTGGGGCGACGCGCTCGATCAGCGTCACTACTGGTGGCTGACGGTGATGGGACGGCTGAAACCGTCCTGGACCATCGCCGCAGCGGACGCGCAACTGCGCGGGTTGAGCCCCGGTTTCTTCGAGGCGACAGTTCCTTCGGGATACAGCGCGGAGAGCACGAAGCGGTACCTCGGGTTTGTCCTCGGCGCCGTGCCAGCGTCGCGAGGCGTAAGCGGGCTCCGCGAAGACTACGGACGATCGTTATGGCTCCTGCTCGTGATGACGGCGCTGGTGCTGCTGATCACCTGCGGCAATCTCGCGACGCTGCTGCTGGCGCGCTCGAGAGCGCGGGCGCGCGAGATCATGGTGCGCATCGCCATTGGCGCGACGACTCGACGCGTGCTCTGGCAGCTGCTGATCGAGAGCCTGCTGATCGGTTTCGCCGGCGCCGCGCTCTCGGTGCCGGTCGCGCTGCTGTCGAGCCGCGCCTTGGTTGCGTTTCTGAGTCCGGACTGGAACCCGATTCATTTGAACCTGGCGCTGAACTGGCGCGTCGTCACGTTCGCCGGCAGCGTGGCGCTCGTCACGTCGATCCTCTTCGGCCTGCTGCCCTCCGTGAGGCTATCGCTCGTGAGTCCGGTCAGCGTGTTGCGGCGAGCGGGGCGCGGGCTCACCCTCGATCGGACCCGTGCGCTCTTCCAGCGCGGGCTCGTCGTCACCCAGATTGCGATGTCGCTGGTACTGGTCGTCTCCGCGGTGCTGTTCGTGCGCAGCTTCAGGAATCTGATCGACGTGAAGATCGGTTTCGAGCCAGACAACTTGTTGGCGGTATCGTTTGCCGACCTCGCCGCGTCCGGTCTCTCGCTCGAGCGTCGCATGGTGTTCCAGCAGGCGCTTGCAGATGCGATCCGAATGACACCGGGCGTCGTGGCCGCCGCCTCGTCCACCCACACCCCGCTGAATGGTGCCAGCTGGTCGCAGGGATTCAGATTCACCAGCGTCGCGATCGATGCGCGCACCGGCTCCAAGTTCTCGTATGTCGATCCCGACTACTTCGAGACGATGAAGATTCCACTCGTCGCAGGTCGCTTGCTCGCGAGTTCGGACACCACGGTGAGACAGCGCGTGATCGTCGTGAACGAGGCGTTCGTGCGCACGCAGCTCCAGGGGCGAAGTCCGCTCGGCGCGACGCTGCGAACGTTTGCCGAACCCGGCTATCCGGCCACGGTGTACGAGATCGTAGGTGTCGTGCGAGACACGATGTACGCGTCGCTCCGCGGAGGGATGCCCGCGATCGCGTTCGTCCCGATGGCGCAGCATCCGAATCCGCGGGCGTGGACCAACGTACTGGTGCGGACCGACGGCTCGATCGGTGTCGCCGACGGGATTCGACGCAGTGTTGCGAGGCTGAGTCCAGGAATCGTCGTCCAAGTCGGGGAGATCAAGCGGCAGATCCGCGAGCTGTCGTTGGCGGAACGCCTGATGGCCTGGCTCGCGGGTGCGTTCGGTGCGCTGGCCACCACGCTTGCCGGAATTGGGCTCTACGGTCTCGTGGCCTATCTCGCCGCTGCTCGTCGTCATGAGATCGGCATTCGACTTTCTCTTGGCTCCACGAGGGCTCAGGTGATCGGCCTCATGATGCGGGACACGGCGCGGCTGGTGGTCGGCGGCCTTGCGGTCGGCGTGCCGCTCTCGTTCCTGGCGATGCGGAGCGTCAACGCATTGCTGTTTGGTCCTGCGCCCACGGCGCTGACGCCTGCTGCCGCCGCTGTGGTTCTCGCTGGGGTGACGGCAGTGTCCGCCGGCATCCCCGCCTGGCGAGCCTCGCGTCTGGACCCGATAGCCACGCTGCACATGGAGTAACGCCGCAGGCACTCCCCTTTGCTCGACGGAATGATTTGACGCACAATGCGTCCCGCCTGTCGGACCTCGGGGGGACGTGAATGGATCGCAGAGACTTTTTCTTCGCGCTCGCCACTCCACTTGCATTGGCGCCACTGCCGGCCGTTGCGCAGGGCACGG
>DATFRP010000380.1:0-14409 GCA_035263125.1 Vicinamibacterales bacterium | reverse complement strand
GCCGAAGCTCACGCCTCAGGCGAAGCCTGGCGTGAGCGAAGGCTGGTGGACTTCTTGCACATAAGGTGCGCGCGCTCAGCAGCCAGCGATGTCTTCGTTTTCGAGGAGCATGGCGATGCGAAGGCGGCGTTCCGACTGGGCCGTGCTCGCGGCAGCGTCACTGCTGACTCTCGCCTGCGGCACCGGAAAGGGAAGCACCACAGACGGCGCGGCTTCCTCGAGTACTGTTCCATCTGCTCCGGTCGCGGTCACCTCGGCACCAGTCCAAGTGGCAGAGGAGCCGGTTACGATTCGCGCGACCGGCTCGTTCACGGCCGCCGAGAGCTCGAAGGTCAGCCCGCTCGTCTCGGGACAGATCATCGCGACACCGGTGAACGTCGGCGCCACCGTGAAAGCCGGCGAGGTGATCGCTCGTCTCGACGATCGTGACGCCCGCGCGAAGCTGGTACAGGCGAAGGCGACGCTGCAGCAGGCGCAGGCCACCGCGGCAAACGCGAAAGCGCAGATGGAACGATCCGCCGGTCTCGTGAAGACCGGTGACATCTCGGCGGTCGACTTCGAAACGCTGACCACTCAGGTCGAGACGGCCAACGCGCAGGTCGCGCAGGCACAGGCGCAGGTCACGGTCGCGCAACAGCAGGTAGACGAGACGGTCATCCAGGCTCCGTTTCGAGGCCACGTCAGCGCGCGGCCGGTCGCGGCTGGCGAATACGTGACCACCGCGTCGTCGATCGCGACTGTCGTCCAGATTCAGCCAATCAAACTCGAGCTTCAGATTCCGGAGGCCGATGCGGCGCAGGTCAACGTCGGCATGGCGGTGTCGGCGCAGGTCGCGTCGTATCCCGACCGCGAATTCGTCGGCACAATCACCGCAAAGAATCCCGCGTTGAGCCCCGAATCCCGCGCGCTCACTGTCGTCGCTGAGTTCAAGAACGACGACCTGGCGTTGAACCCCGGCATGTTTGCGAGCGCGGCGGTCAAGTTGCCTCAGACGCAGCAGGTCATCTCCGTGCCGAGCGAGGCGGTATTCACGCCCGCCGGCAGTCCATCGGCCCAGGTCTACATCGCGCTGGAGGGCAAGGCACGGCTCCGCGTGGTGCAGGCGGGACCGCAGCAGGGCAATCTCGTTCCGATCGCCTCCGGTCTCGAGCCGGGCGATGTGGTGATCACGAGCGACCACGACAAGCTGTTCGACGGCCAGCCTGTCACCGTCCGATAGTCGTCGGCGCCGTCGCGTGCCGGCAGGACACACCCGTGCAAAAGCTCGCTGAAATCTGTATTCGCCGACCGGTCTTCGCCACGATGATCGTGTTCGCGCTGATGGTCCTGGGGATCTTTTCGCTCTTCGGCCTCGGCGTCGATCTCCTTCCCAATGTCGATCTGCCGACGGTCGCCGTGTCGGTTCAGAACCCGGGCGCCGCGCCCGAGCAGATGGAGATCGAGGTGTCGAAACGCCTCGAGGATTCGATCAACACCATCAGCGGCATCGACGAGCTCCGTTCGACATCGTCGGACGGCTTCTCGCAGGTGATCGTCACATTCACCCTCGACAAGAACGGTGATGTCGCGGCGCAGGAGGTTCGCGACAAGGTCAACCTCGTTGTCGGCGATCTGCCGGAGACGGCGCGTGCCCCCGTGATCCAGAAATTCGATCCCGGTGCGGCGCCGATTCTCAACATCGTCGTCGGCGGTTCGCGATCGCTTGGCGATATCACCGGCATTGCCGAGCGCCAGCTGCGCGACGAGCTTCAGAACATCAGCGGCGTCGGGCAGGTGCAGATCGTCGGCGGTGCGCAACGCGAGATTCAGGTGCAGCTCAATCCGGAGCGGATGCGCGCCTACAACGTGACGGTCGCCGAAATCACCGCTGCCTTGCGTCAACAGAACGTGGAGATTCCCGGCGGCGCGGTCGAACAGGGCGCGCGCCAGCTCACGCTGCGGACCATCGGCAAACTGTCCACCGCGGAGGAGTTCAACCGTGTCGCGGTCGCCAAACGCGATACCTTCGTCGTCACCATCGCTGACATCGGCACGGCCGTCGATACACCCGCCGAGCTCACGAGCGCCTCATACCTCGATGGCAGTCCCGCGGTGACGCTCGTGGTGTCGAAGCAGTCGGGACAGAATACCGTCACGGTTGCCGACGCGGTGAGGGCGAGGCTCGCCGAGTTGCAACGAGCGCTGCCCGCGGACGTGCGTGCTCAGGTGATCAGCGATCAGTCGGTGTTCATCAAGGCGGCGGTCCGCGCGATCGCCGAACACCTGGTGCTCGGAAGCATGTTCGCCGCGGTCATCATCTACATCTTCCTCGCCAACGTTAGGACCACGCTCATTTCCGCCCTTGCGATTCCCACCTCCATCGTCTCGACCTTCGCTTTGATGAAGGCGATGGACTACACACTCAATCAGATCACGATGCTGGCGTTGACGCTGATGGTCGGCGTCGTCATCGACGATGCGATCGTGGTGCTCGAGAACATCTATCGGTTCATCGAAGAGAAGGGCCTGCCGCCGTTTCAGGCGGCGATCGACGGGACTCGTGAGATTGGCCTGGCCGTGCTGGCCACGACCTTGTCGCTGCTCGCCGTGTTCGTGCCGGTCGGATTCATGGGCGGCATTGTCGGCCGCTTCATGTCCTCGTTCGGGTTGACGGCGGCGTTTGCGATCTTCGTGTCTTTGATCGTGTCGTTCACGTTGACGCCGATGTTGAGCTCGCGGTTCATCACCCCTCCGGAGCGCCATCAGGCCGGCGCCTCGAAGCAGTCGCGCTTTTACGCGTCGATCGATCGCGGCTACACCACGTTCCTGCGGTGGTCGATGGCACATCGGGGAGCGATCGTCGCGATCTGCGCTCTCGTGATCGTCAGCATCGTCCCGCTGTTCATGGTGATCGGAAAGAACTTCGTTCCAGCCGACGATCGCAGCGAATTTCAGGTCCTCCTCACCGCGCCCGAAGGATCGTCTCTGCCGGCGACGACCGGCGTCGCCGAGCGAATCGCACGCGACCTGCGCGCCCAGCCGGGCGTCGCGTCGACCTTGACCAATATCGGCAGTGCCTCGCAAGTCGCCGTCAATCAGGCCTCGATCGTGGTGAAGCTGACGGATCGCGATCAGCGCGATCTGTCTCAACAGGAGCTCATGGTTCGCGCGCGCGAGCTCCTGACGCGGTATCCCCGTGAGCTGCGCACAAGCGTTCAGCCCATTTCCTCAGTCGGGTCGGTCGGTGGCCGTAGTGCGGACGTGCAGTTCGCGCTCATCGGTCCCGAACTGCAGCGCCTCGCCGAGTTTGCGCAGCACCTGACGGAACGGATGAGGGCGTCGCCCGAGATGGTCGATGTCGACAGTTCGCTGGTCTTTGGCAAACCCGAGCTCCACGTCGAGATCGATCGTCAACGTGCCGCGGACCTCGGCGTGAACGCTCAGGAGATTGCCCAGGCCATTAACGTCTTCGTTGGCGGCCAGCGGATCTCCACCTTCTCCGCAGGCACGAACGAATATGACGTCACGCTGCGCGCACAACAGCCGTTCCGGACGACGGTCGAGGGCATCGAACAGGTGCCGGTGGGTTCGACGAAGGCCGGGCCGGTGCCGCTGCGCGACGTCGTGAACATCACCCAGACGACCGGACCGGCGAGCATCGAACACGTGAACCGGCAACGCCAGGTCACGCTGTATGCGAACGTCCCGCCCGGTGCATCGCAGGCCCGCGCCATCGCCCAGGTCCAGGGTTTCATCGGCGATCTGCAGCTGCCGCCGTCGTATTCGGCGCTGCTCTCCGGCACCTCGCGTGAGCTCGGTCGCGCCGGCTACTACTTCGTTCTCGCGATCTCGCTGTCGTTCATCTTCATGTACATGGTTCTGGCGGCGCAGTTCGAGTCGTTCATCCATCCCGTCACCATCCTGCTCACGCTCCCGCTTGCGGTGCCGTTCGGGCTGTTGTCGCTGCTCGTCACCGGGCAAACCGTGAACATCTTCTCCGGCCTCGGTCTGCTGCTGCTGTTCGGAATCGTGAAGAAGAATGCGATCCTCCAGATCGACCATACCAACAATTTGCGCGAACGGGGACTGACACGATACGACGCCATCATTCAAGCGAATCGTGATCGTCTTCGTCCGATTCTGATGACGACGCTTGCGCTCGTCGCTGGCATGGTTCCGCTCGTCATCTCGAGGGGGCCGGGTGCGGCGACGAATCGGTCGATCGGCGTGCTCGTGATCGGCGGGCAATCGCTCTGCCTGCTCCTGACGCTGCTCGCCGTTCCGGTCTTCTACTCGCTGTTCGACGACGCAGGGGCGTTCACGTCACGGCTCTCGTCGCGACTGCGACTGCGCCGCGTACCTGCCGGCACCACAGCCAAGGCGACGTCGAGCCTCATCGCGATCGTGCTCATGGCGAGCACAAGCGCGGCACAGCAGGTCCCGACTCCCCAGTCGCCACAAGTGGCGATACCGAGTGAGACCCCACCGCCGTTGCCGCCGCGTGTCGGTATCGAGTCCGAACAGTCGATAACCCTCGATGAGGTCATCAGGCAAGTGCTGGCGAACAATCCGGCGATTGCGGTGAGCCGGGTGGACGTCGAGCGCGCACGTCTCTCGATTCAGGGAGCACAGGGTGCATTCGATCCGGTGGTGGGGTGGCAGTCCTTCTATGAGCATGCCGTGACGCCGGTCAGTTCCGTGCTCGGCGGGTCGGCGACGGGAAGCGTGACCCAGAACACGCTCGACTCGGTGCCATCCGTGACCGGTTTCCTGCCGCGTACGGGTGCGACACTCGAAGCGCAGCTCTCGTCACAGCGCATCTCGTCGAACAATCAGTTGGCCAGCTTGAATCCGCAGTTCCCCACGGCGCTGCACCTGTCGATCACTCAGCCCCTGTTCAAGAACCTCGCGATCGACGCTCCCCGGCACCAGATCGTGGTGGCACAACAGACGGCGACCCTGACGACCGAGCAGTTTCGGCGACAGGTCCTCGAGAGTGTCGCGGCAGCGGAGCAGGCGTTCTGGCAGCTCGTGTTCGCGCGACAGAATCTCGATGTCCAGATGGAAGGGCTGAGCCTCGCGCAGGCGCAGGCGGCGAGCAACGCACGCCGCGCCAATGCCGGGACCCTGGCACCGATCGACGCGACCGAGGCACTGACGCAGGTGGCGACGTCGCAGCAAAGCGTATACGAGGCGCAGCAGGCGGTCACTACCGCGGAGATTGCGCTGAAGACGCTGATGCTCGCGAGTCGCGATGCGCCGTTGTGGCGTGTGGGCCTGACGCCGGCGACGCCGCTCAACCTCACGGCGCCGACGATGCCGCTCGACGAGGCGATCGCGACCGCGATCGCCAATCGTCCTGAAATCTCCGCATCCAACGCCGCTGCATCGATCAACGAGACCGACGTCCGGTTCTTCCGCAACCAGACCAGGCCGCAGGTGGATCTCGTGGCGGACTACACATCGGCCGGCCTGTCGGGACAGCTCGTGCCGGCCACGGCGATTCCCGGCTTCGAGTCACTCGCCGGCACGCTGCCACCGCGATTGGTCGGGGGGTACTCACAATCGCTCTCCAACCTCCTGCGGCAGGCGTATCCGACGACGCACGTGCGTCTCGACGTGTCGCTGCCGATCGGTAACCGCACGGCGAAGGCCAACCTGGCGTCGGCGGTTGCGGAAGGCCGCCAGATCCAGATCCAGCGCCAGCAGACCGAGCAGGCGATCGCCGCAGATGTGCGAAATGCGTTGCAGGCGCTCGCCTCCACCGAAGCTCGCGCCCAGGCTGCCGCGGACGCTGCACGCCTGGCGGAGGATGTCTACGCCAGTGAACAACGGAAGTTTCAAGCCGGGACATCGACCGTCTTCCTGTTGTTTCAGCGCCAGACGACGATGATCACCGCGCGC
The DNA here is from genome assembly GCA_035263125.1 of Vicinamibacterales bacterium. Classification (GTDB taxonomy): domain Bacteria; phylum Acidobacteriota; class Vicinamibacteria; order Vicinamibacterales; family UBA2999; genus Gp6-AA40. The sequence continues at coordinate 8,526 of DATFRP010000380.1, read as the reverse complement.
AGCCAGCTCGCGCGCGCACAGGCCGATCTGAGCATCGCGATCGGTCAATTCGAGGCGGCGACCGGAACGTCGCTCGCCGTCCACAACGTCACCATCCAGCCGTAGCATCCATGCGTCCGACCAGCACCCGGCTTCGTGATCACGTGGATGCCCACGCTCACCGAGTGAGAGAGGCGTTCGGACTGTCGCCACGCGAAGACCTGACGACGCGTCCCTTGCAACAACTCGACCTCGACGACGATGTCACGACCCGTCTGGCCGACTTCAATATCGAGTGGTACGTGATCCCGCCGTCGTCACTCGTGCCTTTCGATTCGGACTATCTCATGAAGATGTACGCGCATCGGTCGCCTGCGTTCGACGAGGCGCGCTACGAGGCGCTCAGCATCCGCCAGATGCTCGAGTCCGCGCACCAGCGTGTCCAAGGGACGATCGTCGGCATCGAGGTGACGGAGAAGCCGTACTATGCGCCTGGCAACCCGTCGTTCTACGGAACGCGGTACGGCTTGGATCCGACGTTCGATCCGTTTCGGATGTACTTCGAGCGGGCCGGCCTGAAGTCGGGCCCGCGCTTCATCAATTCCCGGTTCGCGCATACGCCCGCTACGCTTCGCTCGCTGGGAGAGATCGTCGACGGGGATTGGCGATCGCGCGGTCTCGTCCCACCGGGCTACGAGCTGACCGTGTGTCCGCCCACCGTCTTCAACCTCGTCGGCATGCTCTTTCATACCGAATGGAGTCAGACGGCGACGCTCGAACTGAGCGCCTATTGGGACGACCGAGGCAACGCCGCCGGCCTGGCCGTGGGGTCGCACGGACCTGGTGATTTCTCGTACGTGCGGTGTATCGAATCAGATGCCGACCTGAGTCAATTGGGCTTTCGTGTCGCGTTGGTGCCCGCTTCAGTGCGGGGTCGATGACGTCGATCAGGTCCTTCAGTGATCCTGCAGTCAGCGGCGGAATCCGAATGTGACGCCCACCGACACCCGCAAAAAGCCATAGTCCGTCACGAGGACGCCATCACGTTCGTTCTCGTCGACGAGCGCCCGGAAGTATCGCAGGTCGCCGCGCAGCCCTACATGCGTGTTCAGGAAGTACGTCACGCCGCCGCCGACGTTGAACCCGAGGTTGTTCTGGGCTCTGTCCTCTTCATTCGTCCAGGCACGCATGATACCGAGGCCTGCGCTCCCGAACGGATGCCATTTCGTCGCACCGTGGATGCGAACGGGCAGCACCGCATTGCCCATGAAGCCGATCGCGTCGGTGTTGATGTCTGTGCACGGGCCGCCTACACCCGGTCTGCAATTGGGCGGCGCCGAAGGATCGAGCGGGAACACCTCGGCATCCTTGAAGAAGTGTTGGTAACGCTGGAAATCGAATTCGAACCCGAGTCGGTCGCCGAGATAGCCGACCGAGACGCCTGGCCCGCCCTTGCCGTGCTCGACGTCACCTGCGATGTTCCCGGCAACATTTGGCGTGACCAGCCACTGCGCGTGGGCGGGCGCGGCCGTCCACGCGACGACCGTAACCGCGAGAAGTATGGAGCGACGAAATCGCATCATTGATTCGATCAGCCTCAGGCGTGGTCCTTCGCGACGCCTGCCCTCTGCAGCCGTGATGCCATCGGGTTTTGTGCTGAACGGTCGATAGGGAGTGACGAACAGGCGAGTATGTCCTCACCGGGCGACGACATCGGCCTCAAGAAGGATCACTTGGATCGACATGCGGACCACCGCCTGAAGGCGAGGGCCGTTCAGGCGACGCACGACAACGGATCCCTTGTGCGATCATAGGTGCGATCTGTAACTGACGGATTGGGCAAATCGAAAAGTAGACGCCCGCCGGTTGCGCCTGGTCATCTGTTGAGCTGTGATGGCGCTCCCCAAGAACAAAACCAAAATCGTGGCCACGATCGGACCAGCCTCCGACACACCGGACATGCTGGGACGCCTCATCGGCGCGGGCCTCAACGTCGCCCGGCTCAACTTCTCCCATGGGGACTTTGCTGGTCATGCGGAGCGCATCAACCGCATCCGTTCGGCCGCGGCGGCCGCCGGCCGCCGTGTGACGATCATGGCCGATCTGCCTGGCCCAAAGATTCGGATTGGCACGATCGATCCAGAGCCGATTCAGTTGCAGGCGGGAGAGAACTTCACACTGACCACAGATGTTGTTTCCGGGGATGCTCAACGCGTGTCGGTGACGCTCACGCGTTTGCCGAGCGTCGTGAAGCCGGGCGACGAGCTATTCCTGAACGATGGCCTGGTGCAATTGACCGTCCAGCAGATCTCCGGCACCGAGGTTCACTGCACGGTCGCGGTCGGCGGCGAGCTCCGCTCCAAGAAGGGCCTGAACCTGCCTGGAATCGCTCTCGGCACCGGCGCCTTTACCGACCGCGACCGTGCGTGTCTGGAATTTGCGTTGGAACACGGAGTGGACGCTGTGAGCCAGTCGTTCGTGGAGACTCGCGATGACGTGGAAGCCACGCGCGCCGCTGCCGAGGCGTTTGGCAGGCGGCCCTTCCTGGTCGCCAAGATAGAACGGTTGAACGCCATCGGGCACTTCGATGAAATCGTGAACGCGAGCGACGGCATCATGATTGCCCGCGGCGACCTCGGCGTAGAAGTTCCGATCGAGGAGATGGCGATGCTGCAGAAACAGCTCATCGCCAGAGCGCATATCGCCGGCAAGCCGGTCATCACGGCAACACAAATGCTCGAATCGATGACAGTCAGCCGCCTGCCGACCCGAGCCGAGGCAACGGATGTTGCAAACGCGATCCTCGACGGAACGGATGCCGTCATGCTCTCCGGTGAATCGGCGATCGGCAAATATCCTGCGGAGGCAGTGGCGATGCTGGCCAAGATTGCCGCCTACACCGAGTCGCAGCGTCCGCCAGTGCGTCTGGCGGAACTTCGCGCGCGCCTGCAACACGGCCCACCGAACACTGCTGCCGACGCCATTGCCTCCGTCGTGGAAACCGCGTTGGACATCGTCCCGTGTGCGGCCGTGTTCGTCCCCACCCGAACGGGCACGACCGCCCGAATGATCTCCCGCTTGCTCCCATCGCAATGGATTCTCGCGCTCAGCCCCGACCAGGCTGTGTGCCGGGGATTGGCCTTTTCCTACGGTGTCGAGCCTGTCCAGTTGATGAAGGAGCCGACGAATTGGCGGGAGTTTGCCAAGACCTTCCTCCAGGAGCATCAAATCGCTGGGCACATGTCACTGCTGGTGGAGGGGCCTTCCAGCCGCATTCCTGACAAGAACTTTCTTCTCGAGTTCCTTGGGGAGTTCACGACCTGAACTCGCGCCGGTAGGCACGCTTCATTGTTCCGACGATCTCGTTGTTCACGCGAAGCGATGAGGTTGTCCCGTAGCTGATAGCACAGCACTCCAAGCGGGGCTGTCAGGATCGAGTCGTTTCTTCTGGGCCGTCAGAAGGTCGATCGGGACATGAATGAAGCGGTCGTGCAGGAGTCCGATCACCAGCCCGGTTTTTCCTGCCATGGCGGCGTGGGCGGCATGGCGCGCGAACTGATCGCAAAGAATCGTGTCTTCCGCATTGTCCGGACTGCTCCGAACGAAATAGCTCGGGTCAAAGTAGCGCATGACGCAGGGAATGTTCCGCGCGCGAAACCACTCTTCTATCTTCTTGTGCAGGAACAACCCGATGTCACCCAGCTTGACGTTTCCCGAAGCGTCGCGCTCCGTTCCGGTGTTGTGGAGGAGTTCCTGTCCCGCGCCTTCCGCCACGGCAATCACCGCGTGCCCGCGATTCAGAATCCGCTGTTCGAGTGCGGCGAGAAACCCACCGTGCCCCTCTAACTGGAACGGCACTTCGGGGATCAGTGTGAAGTTCACATCCTGGCTCGCCATGGTGGCCTGGGCGGTCAGGAACCCGGCGTGCCGTCCCATCAACTTCACGAGCGAGATCCCGTTCTGCACGCTGCGCGCCTCTGTATGCGCACGCTGCAATACCTTGGCCGCCTCCTCGACCGCAGTCAGAAAGCCGAACGAGCGCGAGACATAGGGAATATCGTTGTCGATGGTTTTAGGGATTCCCACCACCGAGAGCGCGGCCCCTCGCTTTTGAGCCTCCGCAAAGAATTCCCTGGCCCCGCGCTGCGTGCCATCACCACCAATCGTGAACAGAATATTCACGCGACGGCGGATCAGGTTCTCGACGGCGCGGGCCTTGTCCACTGGACCTCGTGAGGTGCCCAGAATCGTGCCGCCTTGCTGATGAATGCCATCCACCATCTCGTGTGTGAGAACAAGAGGCTCGGCGCCGTGCTCCGGATCCAGCCCTTGATATCCCCAACGGAAGCCGAGCACTTCTTTTACGCCGTAGGCGTGATGCAATTCCAGAAACAGCGACCGGATCACATCGTTGAGTCCTGGACAGAGTCCTCCGCAGGTCACGATGCCCGCGCGTGTGTCTGGCGGATTGAAGAACAGATGTTTGCGTGCGCCCGCCAGCTCGAAGAGGAGGCCATCCTCCGGACGCGTGTCAACAGTACGAAGGATCGTGTCGGGTATACGTTCTGACTCATCAACCCAGCGTGTGAGAGGTGAGGGAAAGCCCGCTGCACCGAGGACTGGGATGTCCATGATGATTCCCTCGGACAATCACGTGAGAATCAAACCTGACACACCGGCGACCAGAGCGTAAACCACGAGAGGGATCGCCGTTCGCTTGAGGACGAATCCCTCTTGATCGTCCAGGCCGAGAATCGAGAGCACGGCGACGATGTTGCTGATGGCGACCATGTTGCCCATAGCGGCGCCGACCGATTGCAGGGCCAGAATCGACGTTCGGTCGAAGCCGAGGGTACGGGCAATCGAATCCTGAATGCCGGCGAAGGTCAGGTTCGAGACAGTGGCCGAGCCTGCGAAGAAGGCGCCCAGCGCGCCCAGCACCGGCGCGAAGAATGGCCAGGTCCCACCCGTGACGGAGGCGAACGTCCGTCCGATGATCATCGTCTGAGCGCTATCACCTCCCAGCGTCATCAGTTGGACCATGATCAATGCCCCGACGAGAGTGATGCTGGGGCCATTCAATCGACTCGTTGTGTCCGCCACAATCTGTTTCAGCGTATGAGGGTGGATTCTGAGGAGCGGCATAGAAAGAAGCACGACCAGGACAAACGGGATCAGGGCAGGCACAAAGAGCGCGTTACAGCTCCAGGCGCTGGGCGTGCCGAAGATGGCGTCCAGACGGAATACGAGTGCGCTGCTCACGCTGAACGTCCCAAGGGAGCCCAGATCCAGTGCCAGTGCAGGCGACTCCGCGTTGAGCCACGCGCGAAAGGGCAAGAAGCGCACCCGCGTTGCAATCAACACTGCGATCAGAATCAGGTATGGCGCGAAAGCCTCCACCCGTTCGCGGTGTTGGGATGGTGAATCAACTTCCACGTGTTGTGCCGCATGGGTGTGCGCCAGTCCCACCTGATACTTTGCCAGCAGCACCGAAAGGCAGAGGCCAACCGCACCGCCAATCAGTGATGGGAACTCATAATTGAAGCGAGACAAAAACAGCGAAGGGAGAGCACAGCTCAGAATGCTCAGATAGATGAAGAGCAGGTTGTGGCGGATGTCAGCCCACCCTCGCAGAACACGCAAGGCGATGATCGGCACCACCAGTGCCGCGACCGTGTGCACGAGCGCGCTCTTCCAACTCACCGACAGAATCTCGGACGGGCTCAGGGGCACCTGGCTGAAGCCAAACCACATGGGAGTGCCGACCGCGCCAAAGGTCACTGGCACTGCATTCATAATCAGGGTAAGAATCGTCACACCCACCGCGTCAAAGCCAAGGCCCACGAGCAGAGGGGCAGCGATCGCCGCAGGCGTTCCGAAACCACTCGCGCCTTCCATCATGAATGGGAAGGCCCATCCAACGATCATCAATTGAGCGACCGGATTGGGGCTCACGCCCTTCAGCCATTCGCTGATGATCCGTTCGGCTCCCGACTGCCGCATGGTCTGTGAGAGCAGGATGGCCCCCCAGATAATCGATATCGGCGTCAGAGCTGCGAGCGCTCCGTTCACAACGGTGGCGTTGACCAGATTGGCGTCGAGTCGGAAGTGAACGAGAGCAAGGAAATAGACCAGGGCAGCAGCGAAGGGGAGACTGATATGGGAAGGCCAAGACCTGTTCTTGGTCATCACATAGATGAGGATTGCGATCGGCAGGATTGCCAGGAGGAAATCCATAACAACAACTGGACGCGGTGCTCAGGTCAGTACGGAACCTTCGACGAATGATTCCTGCCTGGCCAGGGCTGAGATGTTGGCGACAGTGGTGCGGGCGATTTCCGTCAACGCTTCGCGCGTCAGGAACGCCTGATGTGAGGTGATCAGTACGTTTGGAAAGGTGAGCAACCGCGCCAGGTCGTCGTCATGAAGCACGTCGCCGGAGAGGTCCTCGAAGAAGATGCCCTCCTCTTCCTCGTAGACGTCAAGTCCCACGCCGGCCAGGTGCCCTGACTTCAACGCCTCAATCAAAGCCTTGGTGTGTACTAATCCCCCCCGGCTCGAGTTGATGAGTATGCTGCCACGTTTCATCAACGCGATCGTCTCGGCGCTGATGGTGTATTTGGTCTCACGGGTAAGCGGCGTGTGCAGCGAAACCACGTCGCTCGCCCGCAGCACCTCGGAGACACCCTCGACATATTCCACTCCGGCGTGTTGTGCCCATGCACGGTCGGGGACAAGGTCATGGGCAAGCACCCTCATCCCGAACCCACGAAGAATCTGTGCGGTGACTCGCCCGATCTTGCCCGTGCCGACGAGACCTGCAGTTTTGCCATAGAGGTTGAAGCCGACGAGGCCGTTGAGCGAAAAGTTCAGCTCCCGTACGCGGTTGAATGCTCGATGTGTCTTCCGGTTCAACGTGAGCAGCAAGGCAACGGTATGTTCAGCTACCGCGTGCGGCGAATAGACAGGGACTCGTGTGACGGTCAGCTTCAACTCCCTGGCGGCTTCGAGATCCACGTTATTGAACCCTGCACAACGAAGCGCGACCAACTCGATTCCTTGTCCTGCCAGCACTTCCAGACAAGGCCGGTCCAACTGGTCATTGACGAACACACACACCGCTCGAGCATTCTTCGCCGAAGAGGCCGAGTCCTCTGTCAAACGGAACTCGAGAAAGCGCCAGCCGATACGATGGTCGGCTGCGGCAGCTTGCAACGCTTGCCGGTCATAAGGCTTCGTGTCGAAGACAGCTGCGGCGATCGGAGAAGCTGGATGTCGGGCCATCGTGAGGAATTCCTATTGCAAAGATCGACCCGCTAGCAGCGTCGCCGCCGCATCTTTTCAGACTCACAGCGACACGTGGTGGCGCCGCCGGCTTGGCAATGGTGCCGAAGCGCAGATTTGGTTCGCCCGTTGCCAGGCAGCTTTGGTTCGCTCGTTGCTTGGACGTCAAGACGAACAGTGACGACGCTTCACGAAACCAAGACGATGAAAAGGCTCGAGCTAGGACACATCGTCTGCCCGATCGATCTCTCCGGACAGTTCCAATCGTCAGTGACGTACGCGACCGCGATCGCCCGTGCGCATAAAGCTGAACTGAGGGCTGTGCATGTGGTGTCGAGCGAGGGTGTGGCGTCGTCGGAAGGCGTGAGTGCTCTGGAACACGAGCGTCTCATGGAGCAATTGCGCGAGTGTCTGCTCGAGACGAATTCCGCGTACGAGTTCATCGGTGCCGCGGTCCGGCAGGGCGATCCCGGTACGCAGATTCTCGACTTCGCGCGAAGGCTGCGCGCGAACCTGATCGTGATGGGAGCCCCTGGCGCCGAACGCCCGATGGGTCCTGTGGCTGCCGTTGTGGTCGGGCGCTCCGACTGTCCAGTGCTGACGGTGCCAACGCATCCAACCACTCCGTCGAACGAGTCGGGAGTGTTCAGCCGGGTCGTATGCGCGGTCGATCTCGCACCCTCGTCCGTGAGCGTCATTCGACAAGCGCTCTCAATTGCCTGGGAGACAGAAGGGCGGCTCATCTACGCCTGCGTCTTGTCTGAAGACGATTCCATTTCTGACTCGAAAACTCGTGACGACCTCCTGTCGGCGATTCCCCCCGAGGGAAGTCGATGGTGTGACATGGACATCACTGTGACGAGGGGTACACCGAGTCTCGAAATCATGCGGCTGATCGCAGAGCAGAGGGCGGATCTGCTCGTGGTTGGCGCGCCGCGCCGCTGGACGTCCACGGTGGGCGCGGTACTCGGCCAGTCGCCATGCCCAGTGCTCGTCACGCACGACGCTCAACCGTTGCCGTGGCCGGCGATGACGCGAGACTCCACTGGGGCCGCTGATGTCGACCCGAAATAAGTCGTGACGAGCATGACCAATCTTCGCGTCCTGGTGGCGACAGATGGATCGGCGCCCGCCCACGCCGCTCTCGCGACCATCATCGATGTTCCATGGCCCGAGGGCACCCGCGCTCGCGCTGTCGTCGTCAGGCAGGGTAGCTCGTACAAGCGTTCCCGGCTGCTGTCAACGCTCGATCGCAGTGCTGAT
>DATFRP010000379.1:0-6112 GCA_035263125.1 Vicinamibacterales bacterium | reverse complement strand
CGCTCGAACTTGATGAACGGCTTGTCGTAGAACACGACGAAGTCGAGCTCGTCGAGCGTGCATTTCCCTTCCGCCAGGCAGTATTCGATGGCATGGCGGGGAAACCCTGAATCGTGCTTCTTGCGGGTGAAGCGCTCCTCCTGCGCGGCCGCGGCGACGCGCCCGTCGACGACCAACGCGGCTGCACTGTCGTGGTAGAGCGCAGAGATCCCGAGGATGCGCATCCAGGGCTCAGAACAGCGTATAGATGAACGGCGCCACGGCGCTGCCCTGGGTCAGCACGATCAGGCCGCCGAACACGACCATCATCAGCAGTACCGGCAGCAGCCAGTATCTCTTCCGCACCCGCAAAAACCGCCAGAACTCGAGCAAGAACGCCATCAGGGCTCCCCCCGCAAGCCGCACTAGAACTGGTCGCCTAGAACTGGTCGCGCATCGTGTCGCCCGGAGGCCCGGGCGGCTCACGCACGATCCAGTAACTACCGGCTCCCGACTCGCCCCGCAAGCGCAGTGCGTCCTTGCGCAGCAGGCGCATCAACATGGCCAGCGGCGTCATCACGACGAAGAAGATGAGGCCGAGCACCACCGGGCTCACGATCCTGCCCAAAAGATATCCGAGCTTGGTCCACAGCCGGTTCAGGGGGCCAAGGACGCTCGGCCACGCCAGCGCCGCGACGAGGAACACGATCGCGATGCCGAGCCAGATCGGCCAGCGGCCGCTCGCGTGCCACCAGCCGTAACCCGCGAGCAGCGTGAAGAAGCCGGCGAACACCAGGCCGAACGAACGGTCGCCCGACGATTCCGTCGTCTGCGTCCGTGCGCCGAATTCGTGATGATCCGCCCGGCTCATGCCGATGACCGCATCGTGCCAAATTGGTGTGGATCAGTCGTGATAACGCAGGCGCGCAGGCCGCGCAAGCCGACCGGCCGGCGCGGGGTGCGACACTGGCGCTGCGGTGACGGGGTGGGTCGCGCGGCTGGTCAGCGCGATCACGACCCCGACGCGTGCTGCATGTCGGCCCTACTTGTGCTTTTGATAGCCGTAATTGAACTTGGGGACGGCCGAGTACGGGATTTTCTTGCCCGTGTGCTCGACGTGCATCAGCATATTCTGGCTCTTCTCCGGATGGCCGTATTCTGAATCGTATTTGCCATCGGCCGTGAGGGCTCCGAGGAAGTGTCCTGCTTCGTGCGCCATCGTGCTGTCGGACCGGCTGTCGGCGATCAGGGCAACGCGTTCCTTGGCATTGGTGGCGCCGTTGTCGACCCTTCCTCCGTTCGTCACCTTGCGCACCAGAAAAAACGTCAAGGCGGATCCTGAATCGCGTTCGCTGAGAAATCCTTCGGGCAGCTTCGTCATCTCGATGACCTCTGCCTGCGGTGAAAGGCCGTCGATGGGTGCTGCGTCGGTGCGGCCCAGCTCGAAGTAGACGTTGGCCTGCGAATTCCAGATGGCGTTCATCTCGGTCAGCAGCGCCTTGGGGTCGGCAGCTTTGCCGAGGTTCACGAACTTCGTGCCGTCGCGAACCTGAGCCTGACGAATGGCGACTTTCACCGTCTTCTTGTCGAGCACGATGACCTTGAGCGTCGCGTCGGCCTTGCGCGTCTTGGTGTTCTTGGCCTCCACCTTCACGGTGTCGAAGCCAACGGGAGCGTCCGCTCCGATCTTGAAGATACGCCAGGTGCCGTCGTCGAATCGCCGCGTCGCCTCCGAGGGGTTTGACGCATTCTGCACAGCCAAAGTCCGTTCCTGCTTTTTCTTGAGCTCGTAGACACGGACCTGTGAGGGCAGGGTAGACCGCACGTCGAGGTCGCGGCCGCCTTCGAGGATCACCAGGGTCGAGCCGCCGCTGGGGATGACGATCCCCTGCCCTCCCGTCGGCAGGTTCTCGTCGACCCCCGAATACGCGGCGACTTCGCGAAAGGCTGCCATGCGGCAGCGAGACTACACCGGGAGGTGCGATCCCAAAAGCGCGGCGGGCGACCCAAGCGCATCGCGCCGCGGGGTCGCCATCCAGACGATCACGGCCGGGAAACAGGAGGAAACGGAGTATCGTTGGGTCGCGGGCATCCAGCCCAGACCCGGGAGGGAAGTCGCCGCCTTCCAGGATCGCCAGGCTCGAGCCGCCACTGGGAATGACGATCGCCAGCCCCTCCCGTCGCCAGGTTCTCGTCGAGCCCCCGAACACCGCACCGTCCAGCCTGTTGCCGAGGCTTGCACCAGTTCGTATCCACCTTCAGAGTGCCGTGAACGGTAGGGAGGAAAATAACATGGCAACGCCGATTGAGGAGATTGCTACGGAACGGCGATGGACAGCCGTTATCTCGTGCGCTGCTTTGATCGTGCTCGCAGCCTCGTCGTCGCGAGCCGGAGCGCAGGAAGCGAAGATCCTGAAAACCGACGCGCAGATCGACGGCCGTGATCCGGGCGTTCGGCTGTTCGTGCGGGAGAAGATGGCCGAAGGCAATACTCGGTTTACAGACAACAACGTTGTCTTGTTCCTGCACGGCGCCACCGCGCCGTCCACTTGCGATTTTGATCTCGCCCACAAGGATTACTCGTGGGCTGATTGGATGGCGAAGCGCGGCTACGTCGTTTTTATGGGGGACTACCGCAATTACGGCTACTCGACGCGCGAGAATGCGATGGAAGAGCCAGCCGCAAAGAACCAGCCGGTGACCCGTTCTTACCTCGCGTTGCGCGATATCGAAGCTATGGTCGAGCACATCAAGCGTACCCGCGGCGTGCAAAAGGTCACGCTAATCGGTTGGTCTTGGGGCGCCATGATGGCTGGTTACTATGCCTCTTTGCACAGTGAGAATGTGCACAAGCTCGTGCTCTATGCACCGCTGTACAATTTCAACGACCACACCAACCTCGGCCCGGGCAGCGCTCTTCAGAACAAACGCAAGCCGCAGGAGTTCAATTTTGCCCTTGGTGCATATCGGTTCGCATCGGAAGCAGCAAATACCGCCCGCTGGAACGGAGAGATCCCGGTTGAGAATAAGGATGAGTATCGTGACGCTGATGTTCCGGCCGCGTTCTGGGCCGAATGCATGGCGACCGATCCGTCGAGCAACACGCGAAACCCGCCCAGCCTTCGCGCGCCTAACGGCGTGCTTGAGGACTCGTTCTATCAGGCAACGGGACGACCGCTCTGGAACGCAGCAAATATTTACGTGCCCACGCTCGTCATTGCGGGTGCGTACGACACTTGGTCCTTCCCTGAGGATCGGGAGGGGTTGATGCGCGATCTGGTGCACGCGCCGGTCAAGAAGAGTGTGCTCATCCCGAACGCGACACACTTCGTGCTGTTCGAAAAGCCACGTATCCAGTTCTTCGAGGCAATACTGGCGTTCCTCAAGGAGTAGCCGCCACGGGCTTCAGATCGAGCGCCGCCCGGGCTTGAGCAGCCGGTCCTGGCCATTTGATGAACGTGTCGCAATCGGTCATTCAGGACGAATGAGCGCCGCGTGCCGTGTGTGGACGGCGTAGTCGGGTGCGTCAGTCTATAGCATGTCCTCCTGGTCGTCGCCCACTCGAGCTTTCCGCTGCAATATGCCTCCAGTCTTGTGATCGGACGCGTTGTTGCGGAAGGGTGGCCGGGTGGTTTAAGGCAGCGGTCTCGAAATTCGGTCGCGGGCGCGTCTCGCGTCTCGTTAGCATCGTGATGTCCCGACGCGACACAAAAAGGGCGGACTACCGACGATGAACCAGACGCCATTTTCACTCATCCATGTCGGCTTTTCAAATACCGGGACCACGAGTCTGCAACTGAATTTTTTCTCCAAGCGCACGGACATTTTCTACGTCGGGGAGCCCTACAACGAGCGAGGCGGAATCTTCTCAAATCTTCGGTATTTGGAGGATTTCAAGTATGACGAGCCAGCCGTTTTCAGGTATTGCAACGAGCAAATTTTCAGCATGGCCGAGGGACGACCTATCGTCGTGTCCGATGAGACGCTGTGTGATTCTGCGCAGTTGTACTACGCTCCATATTCGGTTGCGCGAGATGTTATCGCCTTACGGCTGTTCAGACTGTTCCAACCTGCAAAGATTATCTTCACAATCCGAAGACAGGAGAATTATGTCTGCTCTATGTACATGAATTTAAAGCGCAATTCAGCCTTCTTTTCGCAAATGCCCGTCCCGCCTTTGTCGCGCTGGTACAGGGGGATGCTCTCGCAGCTGCGCTGTCACTACCTTCAAAACATCAATTTTCACGAGGCGGTCAGCATGTACCAGAACCTGTTCGGCCGTCAGAACGTCCTGGTGCTGCCGCTGGAACGACTCATTTTGGATGGCCCGAAACCGTACCTCCAGGACCTGTGCAGCTTTGCTGGGCTCGATTTGTCGGACGATGATGTCGATCGCTTCGCACAACCGCGCAACGTGCGAATGTCGCAGACGAGAAATCTTGCGGCAGAATTGTTGAGCGACGACAGATTCTGCACTTTTTACTCCCGCTTGGAACAAGACTTCGGTCGGGAGCGGCTTGACGAGTTCCTGGACCAAGGAGATCGTGCCGCAGCAGCGCTCGACGATGCGGATCTCGCTGACCTCAGCGACAGAGTCGCATCGGGCAATCGGCTACTGGCTGAGGAATATGATCTCGATTTGGAGCGGTATGGCTATGCCGTGGCGGCAAAGGCGTCGCCATCACCTGTGCGTTTCAACGTTGAAGGCGCAAGGGGACCGAAGACAGCCTCACGCGGCCAGCTGGAGCAGCTCCAATCCATCATCGATATGCAACGGCGTGCCCAAGCCAGCCAGATCGCAGACATGCAGGGGACCTTCGCGGCGGAGCGCGAGGCGGCTGTCGCCCGCATCCGGGAGCTGGAAGGAACTTTGAAGGCCGAGCACGAGGCGTTTGTCGCAAGGATTCGAGAGCTCGAAGCCACGCTCGCGGCGGAGCGGCGTGCGCAAGCCGACCAGATCGCAGAGAAGCAGGGGACCTTCGCGGCGGAGCGCGAGGCGGCTGTCGCCCGCATCCAGGAACTGGAAGGAACTTTGAAGGCCGAGCACGAGGCGTTTGTCGCAAGGATCCGAGAGCTCGAAGCCGCGCTCGCGGCAGAGCGGCGTGCCCAAGCCGACCAGATCGCAGAGATGCAGGGGACCTTCGCGGCGGAGCGCGAGGCGGCTGTCGCCCGCATCCGGGAACTGGAAGGAACTTTGAAGGCCGAGCACGAGGCGTTTGTCGCCCGCATCCGGGAACTGGAAGGAACTTTGAAGGCCGAGCACGAGGCGTTTGTCGCTCGGATCCGAGAACTCGAAGCCACCGTCGAGGCTGAACAGCGTGCCGAAGCCGGCCAAGTGGCAAAAATGCAGGACGACCCTCGCGGCGCACTAGCGAACCTGCTCCAGCGGGTGTTGTCAGGACAAAGGCGACAACAGTAAAACAGTGGGACTAGACTCCGCCGGTGCTCTTTTCTTCGTTGTCGCCGGCCACGCTTGTCGAACGTTGGAGTGAACCCCGTCCGCGAGATGTCCGAAGGATCGGACGTGTTGCACTTCGGACAAGGCGCACCGGCCCCACAATCGCCAGCGTCCTCCCCCTCCTTCGGAACGGCCGATCCTGACGGTTCTCATACACCCCGCCGGCCTCGTCGCAATTCCGGCACCACCATCACCCTTGCTGTCTGTGGCCACTTGTTGGCGAACATGAACGACAAGGCCGCCGCCATCATGGACGCGGCGCTGCTCGCCCTGCCGGCTTGACGGGAACCGCAGCGGCAGCAGACAAGGCGGCCTCGGTGTCGCCCCGCTCTTTTTGGGTAAATGGTAGCAACGCGGTGGCAATCGCCAGTCTGGCACCGATGGCGATAAGCACGAAAGCCTTGTAAATCAAACGCGGGAAGGGTGGCCGAGTGGTTTAAGGCAGCGGTCTTGAAAACCGCCAGGGGGTTCACGCTCCCTCGTGGGTTCGAATCCCACCCCTTCCGCCATTATATATTGATTTTATTGACCAATTTGTCGCCACGGCTGTGGAGCCCGCACGTTTCGCCCCACGATGGCGAAAGAAGCCCCGGCCCCACCGGCATTACTTGTTCGCCGCCTCCCGCGCCGCGCGGAACGCCGCCTGTGCCTGCTCGCGCGTGTCAGAGTAGCCGT
>DATFRP010000378.1:0-10881 GCA_035263125.1 Vicinamibacterales bacterium | reverse complement strand
CTCCCTACAGAGACAACGGATCGAAGAGATCGTCGATCTTGCCCTTGCTGTCGCCGAACGAATCCAGATGGACTCCCGCGTGATCCAACAACGTGAGATGGAGATTGGCCAGCGGCGTACCGTCTTTGTACTGAATGTGCCGCCCACCCCTCAGGCCGAACGCAGCGCCACCCGCGACCAGAATGGGCAGGTTCTCATGGTCGTGCAGACTCGAGTTGCCCATCCCGCTGCCGTACAAGTAGACGGTGTTGTCGAGCAACGATCCGTCGCCATCCGGAGTGGCTTTCAATTTCTCGAGGAACTCCGCGAAGAGCAACACGTGGAAGGTATTGATCTTTGCAATCTTCGCCAGCTTGTCGGGACTGTTGCCGTGATGACTCGTGGGATGGTGTGGGTCGGGGACGCCGATCTCGGGATACGTGCGGTTACTCAGCTCGCGCGTGAGCTGGAAGGTCACCACCCGCGTGATGTCTGCCTGAAACGCGAGCACCTGCAGGTCGAACATGAGCCTCGCGTGATCGGCAAACGCGGCCGGGACACCCACCGGGCGATCCACATCAGGCGCCGGATTGGTTGCCGCTGCTGCCTCGGCGCGCTGGATCTGTCGCTCGACCTCGCGAACGGTGTCGAGGTATTGATCGACGCGAACGCGGTCGGTCGCGCCGACTTTCCGTTTGAGCCGCTCGATGTCGCCGCTGAATGAATCGAGGAGGCTGTTCCGATTACGAAGTGCCGCACGCCGGCCGTCCGCGCTTTCGCCCTCGCCGAAGAGACGTTCGAATACAACACGGGGATGGGCCTCGGAAGGAAGCGGCGTCGTCGGTGACGACCACGAGAGACAGTTCTGATAGACGCAGGCGTAGCCGTTGTTACAAACCCCGGCGAGCGGGTTCAAATCCATCGACAGCTCGAGCGACGCCAGCTGTCTGTCGCGACCTAATTGCTTCGCCGCGACTTGGTCGACGGTCGTGCCGAGGTGATAGTCCGAGCTCTCTGTGTGTTTGGCGAACGCCGCGCTCAAGAATCCGGCGTTGGATGTGTCGTGCGTGCCCGGGTACGACTGCTCGAGCCTCATGTTGGTGAAGACCGTCAGCTGTTCCTTGACCGGTTCCAGCGGCTCGAGGATCGGTGACAGCTCGTTCAGCGCGCCGGCACCGGGCGGCGTCCACCGAGCGCGGTCACACCCCATCGGGATGAACACGAAACCGAGCCGCGATACCGGCTTGGCCGGCGTCTTGGCCAACGCTGTCACCGCGGGGATCATCGCGTCGAGCAGAGGCAGCGCCAGCGTCGCCTGCACGCCCCTCAAGAACGTGCGACGAGGTAACGCTTTCTTCGTGATGATCATGACGATCTCCTCATCTGAAACGGCGTACTCTTGGCGATACCCAGAATGAGCGACGAGAAGCGGTAGCCACCCGGCTGCGCCTCGCGAAGAATCTTCCGCACCGCTGGCGCATCGTAGTACTCGACGCCACGGCCGAGGGCAAACGTCATCAGCTTCTCTGTCAGCGTTGTGGCGAAGAGATCTGGACGCCGCACCAACGCCTCTTCGAGGCCAGCCACACCCTTGATCTCGCCCAGGCCTGGCAGCGCTCCTGACACGTCGATGGATCCGCTGTCTCCTTCGTTGTCTCGCCAGCGACCCACCGCGTCGAAATTCTCCAACGCGAATCCCACAGGATCGATCGTCCGATGACAGTTGGCGCACACCGGATTGCTGCGATGCGCGCTCATCCTCTCACGTACTGGCAGGTTGGCGGGTACGTTCCCGTCGAGCGCCGGTACATCTGGAAGCGGAGGTGGCGGCGGCGCACCGACGATGTTGCTCAAGACCCACACGCCACGAATGACCGGCGATGTCCGCGTCGCATAAGAGGTGACCGCCAAGACGCTGCCCTGCCGCAGCAATCCGCCGCGCCTGCTGTCGCGCCCGAGCTCGACGCGCCGGAAACGGCTGCCATAGACGTTCGGAATCCCGTAATGCTTCGCGAGCCGTTCGTTCAGGAACGTATAGTCCGCCCTCAGCAGATCCAGCACACTTCGATCTTCGCGCACGACGCTGTCGACGAAGAGCTCAGTCTCGAGACGAAACGCCTGACGGAGGTTGTCGTCGAAGTCTGGATACAGGCGCACGTTCGGGTCGACCGATGTCAGGTTGCGCAGCCGCAACCACTGGCCGGCGAAGTTGCTCGCGAGGTTGTATGAGCGAGGATCCGCGAGCATTCTGCGGACGTGGCGCTCCAGTACGTCTGGCTTGCGGAGCTCGCCACGAATCGCCGAATCGAGCAGCGCGTCATCGGGCAGGCTGCTCCAGAGAAAAAATGACAGGCGAGATGCCAACTCGAGATCGCTGATGCGATAGGTGGCGCCCGGCGTCGTCTTCTCTGGATCGACTTCCACGCGGAACAGGAATTCGGGATTGACGAGCACGGCGCTCAACGCTTTGCCGATGCCCGCATCGAAATCGCGTTCCGACCGTCCTTCGCGATAGAACGCCATCGGCCGTTCCAGATCCGCATCGGAAGTCGGCCGGCGATACGCACGCCGCATCAAGGTCGAGAGGATCTTCTTCGCACATACTGCTTCGTCATCCCTCGACGAGCCTGCCTCGCCGAAGCCTTTGGCGAAGGCGGGTTTGCAGACGAATATCCGGTGGCGGCTCGGCGTGTTGTCCGCACCGTGCGGCGCGTATGGACCGGTGACGGAGACCTGCAAGATCCCCGGAGTGATGCGCGGAGAACGTCGCTCGTTGAACCGCGACTGAAGTGGCTGGCGCGATGATTCGATCAGTGAAGAGGCTTCCTTGAGAAAGGTGACGCCGACGTGATGCGGACCAGCTGTCACGGGCACGCGAATCTTCAGATTCTTGTCGAGGAGTGCGTCGTCGCCGTTGGCAGGGCGCTGAATCGTGAACTCGCCAATCGGCATCCGGTCGAGCAGCACTTTGAGCTCATGGGGCTGCGTGTCCTTCAACCCATCGATGTCGCCGGAATAACCACGCGCGAGGTAGATCTGGATGTCATACTCGCCGTTCTGCGCGAACGTGTAAGGAAACAGAATCCCGCCGCGCGTGCCGACCGGGAGTCCAGAGACATGCTCCTCCTGCGTGACGTCGGGCGCGACGCGAATGATGTCGCTCTGAAGCGAGGTCTGCGTGCTCCCGATTGCCAGCGCACTGATTTTTTGCGCCGCCGAAACATATCGATCGAGAAGAGCCGGGGGCAGGTCGCCGACCGTCACGTTGTCGAAACCGTGACCGCTTTCGTCGGCGGGCAGGAGCGATGCCGCGTCGATGTCGACGGACAGGAGATCTCGGATTGCGTTTTGATACTCGCTACGATTCAGACGCCGCCACGTTTCGGTGCGGCCTGGATTGGGCTTGCTGGCGGCGGCTTTGTCGAGCGACGTTTCCAGCGACGAAAGCAGCGCCTGCCGATCCTCCACCGAGGGCTGCGGCATGTTGGGAGGCGGCATCATGCCGGTACGAAGTTTCCGTACGACCTTCTCCCAGATCTCAGGGGCTTCGCCAGGACTCACG
The DNA here is from genome assembly GCA_035263125.1 of Vicinamibacterales bacterium. GTDB lineage: Bacteria > Acidobacteriota > Vicinamibacteria > Vicinamibacterales > UBA2999 > Gp6-AA40. The sequence continues at coordinate 7,340 of DATFRP010000378.1, read as the reverse complement.
ACATCGGCTTCGTCCAGCTTCAATCCGGCTGTCACGAGCCGTTGGTTGTGACAAGTCACGCAATAGCGATCGAGCACAGCACGTTGACTCGACGCGGGTGACACGGCACTGCGTGGGGACGATGACTGTGTGCGTTTCGCTTGTGGAGGTTGTTGCGCAGACGGGCGTGCCTGGATGCCCAAGGACACGATCAGCGCTAACCAACACACACCGATGGTCGCGACTCTCGCACTCGGAAAAGCCTTGGGCGCCATCCGTTCCATCCCAGGCATGAGTCCTCGTTACGCGGCCGCTTGTCCACCGGAGCGCGAAGCGCGCAGGTGGGCTTCAGCAGGTGGACACAGTGTAGCCGAGGACGACGGTGCTCGACACGGGTTTCCCACAATCACGCAACACGTAGAAATCGTCGGAATCTCGAAGAGATTCGGCAGGTTTCACGTTATGGACGAGCATCTCCGATTCGTGGCACCCGTCGGATCGTTTTGGTCTCGTGCGGCGCAGTCAGGCCACCACGCGTTCGGAGACGTTGCCACCGCCGTTGAGGAAATCGACGACCCGGCCGTCCACGATTTCGTGTTGGCTGGCGGACATCTCATGTCTCGATTGTCTTACCAGCTCGCCGCGGACATCAGGGATGAGACGCCGCACACGTGTCAGAGCCCGTGCTGGATTGCAGATGACTTCATGGTCGCCGTACAGCACCAGCGTCGGCACCTGCAGTGTGCGCAGTTGCTCATCCGACACGACGGCCGGCATGATGCGCGCCGTCTCCAGCGGCATTCGAAAGTGCTTCATGCCAAGATACATCAGGTCGAGCGCAGGCGCGAACGCACGATCCGTGAGTCCGAGCCAACGCATGAACGAGTTCACCGTGAGGCGTGTCGGCCACCCAGCCATGAGCAGTCCGCGCACGGTGAACTGTCTGACCATTGGCAGCAACCCGCCCGGCGAGAGGAGTACGAGCTTCAGCAGCCGCTGCGGTGCGGCGATCGCGTAGTTGAGTGCCAGCCAGCCGCCAAAGGACTGCCCCACGAGTGATACGCGATCCACGTGCAGCGCATCCAAGATCGCAGTCAGCCACGAGACGAAGTCTGCCACAGTGCGTATCGGCTCGCCGGGAACGCTCTTGCCCGGTTGGCCCATGACGTCGACCGCATACACCCGATGGTCTCTGCTGAACGCGGCGATATTCGGCGACCACATCGTCGATGTCGCCATGTATCCATGCAAGAGCACGAGCGGAGGCGCAGTCATCGGCCCGCTGGCGATCACATGCGTCGTTCCGAACCGGCTTGGAACGTCGAACTCTTCGTAGGGAACAGGCCACGATTTCATCGCGGCATCGTATGCCGCAAGATACGCGGCTTCACCGTCGGATGTCTTGAACGCAGATTGTTGCGACATGGCCATCTCCGCACGCTTGCCGATACCAGGCAATTGCGCTCCATCGGGACGCATGAACCTGCCGAATCATCGAGTGGCCCGTCAGCGTCCCTTCGACATCGCGTGGCCGCCCATCATCTGCTGCATCTCGCCCATACGCGCGTGCATGCCCTTGTGCTGCCGAACCAGTTCGTTGACGACTGCCGTCACCGCGGCGATTCGGTCTTCTCCGGTTGCGCTGTTCATGCTGGCGACAAGCGCATCGAGCTTCGCGTCGGCGGCTTTCATCTCCGCCATCATCTCCTCGTGCGTCATCATCCTGCCGGGCATGCCCTGTGCTGTCGACGCGCCGCGACCGGCAGCCGGGTGGTCGTGCTGAGTTTGAGCCGACAGTGCGACAAGTCCCTCTCGAGTCGCGACCGAAACAATCGTGAGCGCGAGTAGTGCAGCACCGACTGCAATACGCATAGCCATGGGACCCTCCAACGAAGGTTGACGATCGAACGAAACGCAATCAACGTGCCTCGCCCATGCGACGCGAGCTGTTGTCGCCGGACGAGGCCGGGCATCTTTGGAACCGTTCCCGTCGGGAAGTCGTTCGCACCTCCGCGAGATTTACCGCGCCGGGCGAATCCCACAGCTGGCCAGGACGCATCGCCCGGGTGCGGCGCGCGGCGTTGCCCGGTAGTGTCTGGCCTGCGGACTGCTGATGGGGTCGGGAGTCATTTCGCATGTCGAAATGACTCCCGACCCCATCCTCTCATGCAGGCTCGAGAGATTGAGACAGGCGGCGGCCCTCGGTGATATCGATGAGAGCTGGCGCGATCGCCTCCAGTGGAAGCACGTAGTCGACCGCACCTGCCTGCGACCACGAATGCAAGCGTCGTCGCGAGCCCGTGCTTCCATGGATACGCTTCGAGTGCCTCAACTCTCTCGCTCTCGCCTCCAGTCCTCGAGCAGCTGCCGCAGATCGACGTCGGGCGCGATCAGACAGGTATGCCCATGACCCTCGAGAATTCGAACTCGTGACTTCGGCACACGCGCGGCCATGTACTGCGCCTGAGTGACCGACGGCACGAGATGATCGCAGTCAGCCGCGAGGAAGAGTGTGGGGACGCGCAGGTGCTGCAGCTGATGGCGAACGTCGTACTGGGTCAGGAGTCGCAGCCGGCCCACGTAACCTTCGCGGGTGGTGGCAGCGGTCAGCTGCATGAATCGTGCGATCTCGTCGCGATGCGTGTGCCGCGAGTGAAGCCGCGACGCGGTGAGCCGCCGGACGAGACCCATCGCACCCCATGGCAGCAGCTGGAGACCAGCGATCGCGAGGCGCAAGCGCCATTGGGGCGAGAAGAACGGGAATGAGTTGAGGATGACGAGTCCCCTCACCTGCTGCGGCCTGGTCAGACCAAGACTCAACGCCAGCGCTCCACCGAACGACTCACCGATGACGACCGCCGTCCGATCAGGTGAGACGGCATCAATGATGCTGGCAAGATCCTCGATGAGGACCTCCATCGTGGGAGCCGCGTCCGACAACGCGTACGTGACGACGCGGTATTCCTGCGCAAGGAGCGGCACTTGCCTGTAGAACAGCTTGCCTGTGCCATCCATGCCCGGAACGAGCACGATCGTCGTCGCGCCGTCGCCGACGACCGACACAGTGACGTTCCGAGCGCCGGTCATGACAGGGTCCGTTGCGATCGAAGGCTCATGTACTGCGAGACGAGAGGGAGTGCTGATCGATGACTCGACCACGCCGGCTCGTGATCGTCGCGCGTATCACGTGGACAGTCGCATCGCTCTGTGTGGAGCAGCTGATCGTGTGCACCCTCGCAGTCATACCAGTTGCACTGTTGTGGACTCAGGCCCTGACGTGGACATCGCACGCCGGCCCAGGACGAGTCGCCCTCGTCAGCGTGCTGCTCGTTCCATCGTATGTTCTCTTCACGTTGTGCCTGATGCTGGTGTCCGGCCTGACGGTCAGGGCGCTGCACGCAGGCACGCCGCCGGACCTCGAGATGCGCATCTCCGAGCTCGGTTGGCCCCTGCTTCGATGGGCGCGCCACATGGTACGTCTCCACATCGTCCGCGTCCTTTCCGGCACGCTGTTCCGCGGCTCACCCATCTGGACCGCTTACCTGCGCTTGAACGGTGCCCGCATCGGCCGTCGCGTCTACGTGAACACGACGTTCGTCAGCGATTACAACCTGCTCGAGTTCGGCGACGACGTTGTCGTCGGGGCCGAGGCGCACATCTCGGGCCACACCGTCGAAGGCGGTGTCGTCAAGACCGGGCGAGTCCGTCTCGGACGAAACGTGACCGTCGGCCTCGGCAGCGTGATCGACATTGGCGTCGATATCGGTGCAAACACGCAGATCGGCGCCCTGAGCTTCGTCCCGAAACACACGTCGTGGCCAGGCGCTGCCGTCTACGCGGGCATTCCGATCAGACGTCTCGAGTCCATTCCTGTCGAGTCGAAGCGACCTCGAGGGCAAGCTCGTCCTATGCGCAGACCTTCATCGTGAGAGTCTGAGTTCTCTTCCAACCTCACGAACCCGCGCGCCGATCTGTCGCTGAGTATGTGACTCACTGATGACACGGTATGCACGATCTCGCTACTCAAGCGCAGCCTGCGGCCCCACGATATGTCGCGGCTTCTCTGTGTTTGGTCTGGTGCCGATTTTGCCAACGGCTCATCGACCCTCGCACACAGGAGCTTACGTGATGCCCATTCGTCGTTTCAGTCGTACGTGTGTTTCAGTTGCAACCGGCGTCGCAGGCCTCGTCACATTGGCGGCGGCGCAAAGTGTCAATGGTGGATTCCAAGAATTCTGGGGACCGAATTACTCGCCAGCCACGAGAGCCACGGCCAGATCGCGGGCCGTGCAAGAGAGCGAGCGCGCCCTTCCCACCGACTCACGCAGTCGAATCATCTACTGGAACCGGATCGCGATCGATGCATCCGGCCTCGATCATACGCCCGTTGCCGAAGGCGAAAACCGAAGGTTCGGCGAGCAGCTCGGTCCGGGTCGATCAGCGCGCGCAATCGCCATCGTCCACATCGCGATGTTCGATGCGGTCAACGCGATCGTCGGGCAGTGGAAGAGCTACACCGAGATGAAGCCTATGCCGGCCGGCGGCTCCGTGGACGCAGCGATCGCACAGGCCGCGCATGACACGCTGGTCGCGATGTTCCCCTCGCAGACCTCGACGTTTGACGATGCACTCGACGCCGATCTGCAAGTAATCCCGCCGAATGGAAAGGAGCCTGGCCGGCGTGTCGGCCGCACCGCAGCGGCCGCGATCCTGCAGGCGCGATCGAACGACGGTTCGAACTTCGTCGAACCGAGAATGGGTGAGGGCTTCATTCCGAGCGATGACCCCGGCAAATGGAGACAGGACCCCGTAAGCCAGAGTCCGATCGCACTCGGCGCGTCGTGGGGGAACGTCACGCCATTCGTCATGGAGTCGGGTGCGCAGTTCAGAGTGCCGCCACCGCCGGCGATGACGTCTGCTGACTACGCAACCGCCTATGACGAGGTGAAACGACTAGGAGGCGATGGCGTCACGACACCGACGGAACGCACGGCCGAGCAATCGCAGATCGGAATCTACTGGGCGTACGACGGTACGCCGAGTCTGTGCGCGCCACCGCGCTTGTACAACCAGCTCGTGCTCACGATTGCCGATCAGATGGGAACCGATTTCCTTGGTCTCACGCGCTTGTTGACGCTCGTCAACGTCGCCATGGCGGACGCGGGGATCGCCGTGTGGGAGTCGAAGTTCCATTACCAGTTGTGGCGGCCGGTCACCGCGATTCGAGAGTCTGATCCCGGTACAGGACCGACGGGATCAGGCGATGGCAACGACGCAACGGTCGGCGATCCGCAGTTCATGCCGTTTGGCGCGCCCGCGAGCAATCTGGCGGGGCCGAACTTCACGCCGCCATTTCCGGCGTACCCGTCCGGTCACGCCGGCTTTGGCGGCGCCGTGTTCGAGGTGCTCCGTCAGTTCTACGGCACGGACAACATCGCGTTTACGTTCGTGTCGGACGAGTTCAACGGTACGACCGCCGGGAACGATGGCGTGATCCGGCCGCTCCTTCCTCGAAGCTTCGCGACGCTCTCGCAGGCGGAAGAAGAGAACGGGCAGAGCCGCATCTATCTGGGTATTCACTGGTCGTTCGACAAGACGGAGGGGATCGCACAGGGTCGCAAGGTTGCGCAATTCCTGATGCAGCACGCCTTCCAGCCGAAATCGTAGAGGCGAGTCATCAGACACCGAGTGAAGCCGGCCCGTGCGGGGCCGGCTTCACTCACGTTGTGCAAGATACAAAGTCACAGCGACGCGAAGTCGCGCACGACCTGCTCCATCACTTTCTGATCGACGACGCGCGCGTCGCCTTTATCGGGCTCGCCTTCGGAGTAGACCGTCAGCTTCACCGCGCTGCACGACGTACCGAGAGCAGCGGGATCAAATACGTAGAGCCCTTCCGAGATCGCCTCGGTCTGCGAGACGCGGTGTTCGACTACGAACGGGTGGATCGGCGTCACCTCCGTGTCGCCGCAGAAGGCACGCATCCATAAGAATCCGGACTTCACGCGCGTCATCGCCGGCAGCGACACCCCTTGCGTCATCGCGGCTCCGCGCGCCACCTTGGCCCACCGGCCCTCCACCATCTTTGGCGTGACGCGCACCAGCAGCGCGCGCGGATACTCGGCAAGGTATTCCGACCAGTTGCCGAAGTCCATCTCGGGACGCCGCACTTGATCCTTCGCGCCGTAGATGTGAACCGGTGTGATGAACGTGATGTCAAAGTCGGTCGTGCTCATCGAGTACGGACGCAGACTGCCGGCGCGACCCTTCACCGCCTCGTCGAGAGCGCTGACCGCAACGGGCCGGGGATCCAGCGCCAGGTGCGTCGCGGCGGGCGGCATCGCCTCGGCCATCTTCTTCTCCGCCGATGCCATCACTTCGCAGGCCTGCTCGATCCTGACGACCCGCGCATCCGAACGGGCATCCGGATCGCGATCATCGACCGTCGTGAATCCAATCAGGCCACCCGACGTGAAAACCGGCCCCCCCTCACCCGTTCGTCCCAGCCTCAGATCCGCGAGAATCAGACGCGGTCCAACGCCGGTGACATCCCCAAGGTTCAGGCCTCTCTGTCCCGTCATGTCCGCGCCGATGGTGTAAAGCTCCTGCCTGTTCGCCACCGATGGCCTTGCCTGGCCGCATCCGAGCGGCAGCGGCCGCAGTGATTTGACAACCGACGGATTGACCCAGAGGATGGCCACGTCGCGCACGGGATCCAACGCGAGAACGGTTGCCATGACCCTGATGTCGGGGGCAAACTGCGCCTCTACGGACGTTGCAATGCCGACGACGCGCTGATTGGTCACGATCAGGCCCCGGGCATCGACGACAAATCCCGAGGCGTGGCGGGTCGGTGTCCACAACGCGACGACAGTCTCCTGCCACTGAGATGCGAGCAACGAAGGGTCTGTCTCTGGCGGTGTCGCCGATGTCGCTGTGGCCGATGTCGCTGCGACTGCAACCGCACCGACCGACGCGTTGTCGGCTGTCAGTGCGAGCGTGGCATTACGGCCGGCGACTACCTCGAGGCGCTGCGACCATTCGTAGCTCTTGCCCTGGAACACCAGGGGCTTATCGGATTCCACGACATAGTGACCAGGCCGCAGCGAGACGTCGACCGTACCTGACGGGTTGGTGAAAATGCGTCGCGTTTCCTGGGTCGGCGGCTCGTCGCTGATGAGCAGCGCGTGTCGTGGCACCGACGTAGTTTTTCCGGTGGAGTCAGCCAGGGTGACCGTGATGTGCAGCGTGGTCAACGCCTGGGCAAGTGCGGACGACGAGCCGATGACCAACAACGCTGCAACCAGCAATGCGCGATGCATGAAGCCATCGTCCGCCCGTGGCGAGCCGAAGTCAACGGG
>DATFRP010000377.1:0-11947 GCA_035263125.1 Vicinamibacterales bacterium | reverse complement strand
CCCGACGGCCCACGAATCGCGATGTGATCGCCACGCCCGATCTGCAGCGTCACGTCGCGAACCGCGACCACCGGACCCGCCGGCATCGCGAACACACGCGAGACATGCTGCGCGTCGACGATCGGTTCGCTCATCCGATCACCTCATCGCGCAGCGTGGCCGCAATCGGCAGGCTCGAGACGATGCGCATCGGGTAGAGCGCGGCGATGAGCGCGGTCGCGAGTAGTAGCGAGAGATGAATCGCCAGTGCGCCGCGTTCGAAGACGAAGAAATGGAGTTCGGCTGGAATGCCCGGCATCCCTTTCAAAATGTCGTCGAGCCCGGTGGCCAGCAGCAGTCCGAGGGGCAGCGAGAGCAATCCGCCGATGCCGACGATCAGGGCTGATTCGGAGAGCACGTCTTTGACGACCCGCATGCGCGAGAAGCCGAGCGCGCGCAGCGCGGCGATCTCGCCGAGGCGCTGATTGACCGACACGGTCAACAGGACGGTGATCAGCAACACGGCGAACGAGACCGTCACTGCGGTGAGGACGGTCGAAATCTGACGAAAGTAGCTGAAGCCGGTCTGCTGCAACCGACCGACGACATCGTCGTTGGTCATCGCGTTGAGGTCGGGACGCGCGGCGCGGATCGCGGCGGCGGTGACGTCGGCATCGCTGCGCGACGTCACGAGCAGCACATCGACCTCGTCTCCGACGTTGCCGCTGCAGGCATTCTTGAGGGCCGCAAACGATCCGCCGACGGTGTCTTCGGTATCGGAGGCGAACGGGAACTCGGCGATGCCAGTGACGCGCATCGTCGTTGGCGGAAGCGCTTCGTGTTCGCTGACGCACGATGGGCGCAGCATCAGGCTGTCGCCCGGTGCCACATGCGCACCGGATGCGATCGACTCGCTGATGACGACGTCACCGGGACCCGAGGCGTCGCGACCGTGGAGGATCGTCCATGGCGGACGGATCGCGCCTCCGGCGGGGGCCGAGGTGCGAACGTCGACGCCCTGGAACGACGCATTCAGTGGAGTGCCGGAGGGGCGATCGATCTTCGCGTCGGCGACCCGAACGAGCAGCACGCCGCTGACTGATGACAGCTTCGCGATGGTCTCGCTGGCTGCCACACCGTCGTGGATGCGCGGGCCCTGCCGGGGCAGCTCGCCTGCGACCACGCGGATGTCCCAGCCGTAGCGATCGAGCAGATCGCGCATCGACGTGATGAGGCCCTGCGAGAGGAGCAGCATGTCGAAGAGCAACGCGCCCACTGCTGCCACGCCCAGGATGCCGAGGGCGGCGCGCGCCGGTTGTCGCACCAGGCTGCGCCACGCAAACCCGAGCGCGTTCATCGTCTGACCAGCCGGAGCCCGCTGCGGCGAAGCAGCGCCCACGAGGCCACCACTGTTGCCGCCGCACCAAGCGGCACGGCGATCGAGGTGCAGGTGACCGCGACATCGCGCGTGATGCGGACGAACACCAGCGCCGTGTCGTACTTCCACTGAAAGAAGCCGTTGATGAGGCGTTCGGACGCTACGGCGAGGAGTAATCCGAACGCCGCGCCGGCGGCGGCGACGATCACCCCTTCGATGAAGATCTGGATCAGGATTCGCCGGACGGGCAGCCCGATCAGCCGCAACACGCCGACGGTCTGGCGACGCTCGTCGACCAGCATGATCGTCAGCGCCAGGAGAAACACCGTGGCGGCGACGATCGTCACCACCGCGATCGCGAGATGGAAACGTTCGAGCACACGGAACGGTCCGGCCGATCCTGCCGCCTGGCTCGACGGGAGTGCCACGACGCCAGGCATTCGCGCGTTGACGTCTTTCGCGAAGGCAGCGGCATCGTTCGGGTTGTTCAGCGCCACGTTGATCGACGAGACGTACTCCGTGCCCGGGATGCCGCCGGTGGGGCGCGTCAGATCGAGCAGGTCGGGCAGGTGCAGACGGACTTCGCGCGGGACCACGCCCAGGCGGGATGGATTCGGCGTCGGCTCGTAGATGCCCGCAATCCGAAACTCGCGGGCGCGGTCTCCCGCAGGATCGATCGCGAGCATCACAACGCTGCCGACGGAGAGATGCTCAGACTCTGCGAGCTGCCGCGAGATCAGGATGTCAGGGAGGGTGTGCGTCGTGCCCGTCGTTGGTCTGACCGGCTGTGCCGATGCGGCGGCAGGCAACCACATCAGCAATACCGCGAACGGTGGGAACTTCAAGTGCGACTCATTTTTTCGATCCTGCTCCATTCCGCGTCGGTGACCGGCATCACCGACAGGCGCGACATGCGGACGAGCGGAAACGACGCGAACGCCTTGTCCGCTTTGATCTCGGCAAGGGTCACAGGGCGGGGCAGCCTCTCGTCTGGAACGATGTCGACGACCGACAGCTTTCCACTGTCATCCTTGGGATCAGGGTAGGCATCGCTGGCGGCCTTGGCCGTCGCGACCACGGCCTTCTCTTTGCCGGTGTGGTAATAGAAGATGCGATCGCCGCGTCGGATCTCGCGCAAATGTTTCTGTGCCAGCGGATTCTTCACGCCGGCCCACACCGTTTTCCGATCACGAACGAGCGAATCGAACCCGTAGTGCTCGGGCTCTTCCTTGACGAGCCACTGCGCCATGGATCGAATTGTACGTAGGAATCAGGAAGCAGGAATCAGGAATCAGGGCTGGGCAAGGCTGTAGGATTGAGGCTCGAGGGGTCAGGGAGTCAGATGTCGTGGCCGTCAGGCGGACTACTCTGTCTTTGCAGAACAAAGAACTTTTAGATAGGATCATAATCCGATGCCGCAGACCGCGCTGCACGAGCGCGCCGCCGAATCGCTCGAGTTCATCCGCGACACGATGGCGCGCAGCGCCTCGTTCACTGCGGTGCCTGGTCGCGGCGGCGTCGCCATGGGCATCGTCGGAATCATCGCGGCCGTCGCCGCGGTTCGCGCACCGACCACGTGGGTCTGGCTCGGCATCTGGCTGGCCGCGGCCGTGATCGCCGCGCCGATTGCGCTGGTCGCGATGCAGGTGAAGGCGCGCGCGCACGGAGTGTCGCTGTGGGCCGGCGCGGGGCGACGGTTCATGCAGGGCTTCGTGCCCGCGCTGGCCGGCGGCGCGATCCTCACGTGGGGGATCGTGGGCGCCGGCCGCTTCGACCTGCTGCCTGCGGCATGGCTGCTGGCCTACGGGGCCGGCGTACTGGCGGGCGCGACGGCGAGCGTGCCGCTGCTGACGTGGATGGGTGTGGGCATCATGCTGCTCGGCGCCGGCGCGACGGCGTCGGCCGGGCGGTGGGGCGATCTCTGGCTCGGCGCCGGATTCGGCGCGTTACATATCGTGTTCGGCATCATCATCGCGAGGAAACATGGCGGCTAGGCACAATACAGCGCGCAAGCGCGATCAGCGCGATCAGATCGCCGCACGTCCGGCGGTTCGCACCGTCACTCAGGCGCCCAAACCGGCGGCGCTCGATCGCCTCATTCACGATCGCACGCGTCTGGCGATCGTCAGCGCACTGGCCGCGAACGCGACGCTCAGCTTCACCGAGTTGAAGGCGCTCATCGGCCTGTCCGACGGCAACCTGAGCGTGCACGCCCGCAAGCTCGAAGACGCGGGATACGTCACCTGTCTCAAGGCGTTCGAGGGCCGGATGCCGAAGACCGAGTTCAAGCTGACCGAGGCCGGTCAGCGCGCCTTGCGGCAGTACCTCGATCACATGGAAGCGATCATCCGCCATGCGCGCAGCAAGACCCGCTGATGTTGATCGTGACCGGCAACTATGAGCCCGAGTATCCTGCAAGAGCAAACGCGTGCCGCTGACTGCATCGATTGCCGCTGGGTTCGCCATCGTCTCTACAGTTGCGTTGGTCGCTGCGCTGTGGTTCGACCGGTTGTTCGAGGCTCCGACCGCCGCATATGTGCCGTCGCTGGTGCAACACCTCGGGTCGCGGTCGATTCTCGCAGTCTTCGCTCATCCCGATGATGAGACTCTGGCGGCGGGGGTCCTGGCCGATGCGGGTTCGCGTGAGGGCATCGACGTAAGAACCATCACTCTGACTCGGGGCGAGAACGGTCAGTCTGCGCCCAGTCTCTCTCGCAGAGAAGATCTCCCCTTGGTCCGAGAATCCGAACTGAGGCGATACGGGTTTGCTCTGGGGATCGATCATCAGGAGCTGTGGAAATACCCAGATGGTGAGCTCGATGGTGTTTCTCGCGAGGTTGTTGATCGCCTCGTCGAGCGAATCAGGACGTGGAAGCCTGATTTCGTGCTCACCTTCGATCCGGCAGGCGGTTACAACTGGCACCGCGATCACAGAGCCGCTGGGACGCTTGCCACTGAAGCCGTGCGCGTCTCTGCTGACCCTGTCTACCGGCCCGAATTCAATCCGGCGCATCGTACGAAGCAGATGGGCTATCTCATCGCGCCGGCGCGAGCGCTTTCGATATTCGGCGGTCCGGGGGGGCGCGCTGTCGCCGAGGTTCAGCCGAAGCCCAATCTGTCGGTGCCAGTCGCGTCCTCATTGCGAATCCTCGGTTGGCGCACGCATGCCAGCCAGCGGTTGGACAAAGCGTACCCCTTGCCCGGGTGGCTGCTGTTCGACTTCTGGGATAAGGAACACTATTTCGTTTTCGAGCCGGGCTTGCGCTCCAATCAATCAAACTGACACGGACCTGATGGCGGCGCTACGGCAGCTTGAATGTCACTCGCTCCTGAATCGTGAATTCCTCCGGCACTCCGTTACGCAGGCCTGGCGTGTAGGTCGATTGCTGCACGGCCTTGATCGCGGCGTCGTTGAGCGCTGGATTTGGCGAGTTGAGGACACGCACTTTCGTGACTCGTCCATCAGGCAGGATGACCGCCTCGACGAGGACATCACCCTCGATCTTCGCCGCCTTCGCGTTCCGGGGATAGTCCGGTTTGACGGTCTTGATCCTCTTTGGAATCGTGATGACCAGACCCGGTGGTTCTGCGACTTGATTCGGCACGATTGGACTGACAGTGATCTCTACTGTCGGTTCCTGCGCTTCGACGCGAGGCGGATCGCCATCCACGCGCGCCCCGGTCGGGGGCGCGTCGTCGACACGTGGCGAGGGAGCATCTGGCCTGACTGACGGTGAGGATCCGCGGATTGGTGGCTTGGACGGCGGTGTCCTCGGCGACGGCGCATCGCCGCCATCGCCTGAAGTGGATGTCGGCTGCGTCGGCTGGACGAGCCTCGAATCACCAGTTGCCTGACCAACCTCGGTGACCACACTCGGCGCCGTCGTCCGGCCCGGTTCGGGTCGAGCTGGGTCCATGTGTGCCGCCTGCCACAGGAGCCAAAAACCGAGCACAAACGAACTCGCTACCCACGCCCATTTCACAACGACGGACGACAGTGGCCTCACCCGGATACCCGACTCGAGCGCCGTCACGAATTCGACTGCCGACTGCCAGCGATCCTCGGGCTCTTTTGCAAGCGCTTTCTTCAACACATCGAAGTGCGCCTCGGATACGAGCGCACGTGGTGGCACGGGCACCGGGTCGTTGACGTGTTGCATCATGACCATGAGGTGCGAGGGGCCTCGGAACGGGGTCGTTCCGGTCAACATCTCGTACGCCACCACGCCGAGGCTGTAGATGTCGCATCGACGATCGACCTTGCTACCGAGCCCCTGTTCCGGCGCCATGTAAAGTGGCGTGCCCACGATCGTCCCGCTGCGGGTCAGCCCTTCACGTTCTTCCATGAGAATGGCCAACCCGAAATCAGCGAGATAGGTCCGGTCGGATCGATCCAGAAGAATGTTGCTCGGTTTCAGATCGCGGTGAACGACACCCTGGGCATGTGCGTAATCGAGCGCTTCGGCCACACTGCGCAGAAGGCTGGACGTACGCTCGATGCCGAGCCCGTCCGGAGTGATCAGGTCGATGAGGCTGCCATCGAGCCGCCTCATGCTCATCCACGGGATCCCATCGTCGATGCCGCTCGCGTAGATCGGGACGACGTTCTGATGTTCGACACCGGCTGCCAGCCACGCTTCCTGCGTGAATCGGCTGGCAAATGTATCGTTGTGCAGGAACTCCGGTGGCAGCACCTTCAGTGCGACGATGCGTTTGAGCGCCGTCGTTTCAATCGCTTCGTAGACGGTTGCCATTCCGCCTTTGCCCAGAACGCCTTCGATCCTGAACGGACCCAGCATGGTGCCAGGCTCGAAATAGGTACCGCCCGATCTGTCGAGCACGCCTCTCAGCAAACACGACGCGCATAGCCCTTCCACCGACGAATCCGTCAAGGGCGCGCGGCACATCGGGCAAAAGCTGGTGGCCACAGAAGCAGAATGCAAGTCTATCGTCGTCACATACGAACATCAGAAGCCGAAACGAACCTCGCCAGTGATCGTTCGCTTGATCAGATCGCCGAAGATGTGCTGCTGCGTCGTGCGGTTCAGCAGGTTCGTCACGCGGACAGCGACGGTGATGGCACCGTCGTTCGATCGCACACCGGCGCCGGCGTTCACAACGGTGTACGGCTGCGTCCACCCATGAAAGGCGAGTACATCCTGCCAGAACGCCTTGTCCTGGTAGCTGACCGACAGACTCCCGAAGTACTTGCCGGGGTCGAGGGAGACGCCCGCGTTGACGTGATGTGCCGGAGGCTGATTCAGCTCCAAGACGCTGAACCCGTGAGCTTCGGAATTCGCCTGCCACGTGTAGTTGACGAACCCAGTCAGGTCGCGGTTGATTCGCGCATCGAGCGAGAGTTCGATCCCACGGTCGATGATTCTGGGTTCATTGAGATACGAAAAGCGCAATGGCAGTGACGCGCTCTCGAGCTGCGTGAACAGGATCATGTTGCGGGTGTCGTTCACGTAGGTCGCGGCACCGATCGTGACCGGACCGATTTCACCGATATAGGCGGCTTCGTAGGCAGTCAGCGTTTCCTCTTTCAAACCCAGATTGCCCACCGCGATCGACGGGAGATTCTCCGGATACAGAAACTGCATGCGCAGGAAGCTGTTGAAGAACGATGGCGCGCGGAATGCCCGATTGAACGAAAACCGAATCGTGTGACGCGGGCGTGGTCTGAAAATGAACGCCGTGCGAGGCGACGCGACCGTCTTGTCGACGCCGCCTAACCGATCGATCCTGGCACCCACGACCCACTGGGCGCGATCGCTCAAGAGAATCCGATCCTGCGCGTACGCACCGCCTTCCAGGCGGCTGCTGCCGTCCGGAGCGAGCGAGAGATCGAAGCGACTGCTCCGGAAGTTCCCGCCGTAGGACAGGAAATGGCGTCCGCGGAACGAGTTGGCATTCGAGAACTCAACGTCGTAGGTCTGATTTTCGAACGTCGGTTCGAGATTGCTGTTGTCGACGTCGTGCAGCAGCAGTATTGTCGCGTCCGCGTCGAGAGCGTTGACGAACATCTGCAGCCTGAAAGCATCCCGCTGGTAGGCAATCCGTCCGTACTTGAATGTCGACCCACGCTGAATAGCAAGCGGGCCCAAGCCTGAGTGAATGATCCCCTCGGTGCCCGTGATGCCGCCGGCCATGATGAGCGTGCTGCGCCCATCCGCGAAATCGTAGTCGGCTCGTGCCTCAAGCTTCGGCTGCTTCGTGCCCCGATTCGTAAACAGAAGGCCGCCGGTCCCCGGTTCTGCACCATTCGGTCTGAGGAACGCTTCCTGCGCCAGCAGACCAGCCGAGATCTTGAACGCGAAGCAATCGTTCGGCGCCTCGGCGTGTGTTGCGTTGATCGAGAATAGACCGCCGCCGTCGTAGTTGCCGCCCGTTCTCGTCCGGTCGAAGTGACCGAACTCGATTGATGCCGACGTCCCGGCCATCTCTCTTGGCGTTTTCGAGATGACGTTCACCACTCCGGTCAGCGCGTTGGCGCCCCACACTGCCGACGCGGGACCGCGAATCACTTCAATCTGCTTGATCTGAAAGGGATCCACCGGAATGAAGTCCCACATCACGAACCCGAAGAAGTCCTGATAGATCGAGCGGCCGTCGAACAGCACCAGCGTCGAGTCTTCGAGTGTTCCCGTCGCTCCACGGCTGGTGATGTTGACGTCGCGTGCCGAGGTCCTGGTGATGTTGACACCGGGGACGAGGCGCATCAGCTCCGTCACGTTCTGAATCGGCGCGTTCTCGATCGCCTCCTCGCCGATGACGGTCATCGTGGCCGGCGCATTGACCAAGGGCTCCGGGCTTTTCGAGGCGGTGATGACAATGGGGACGGACGTCTCCGGCTCGGTCTCTGATTCGGGCGTCGGTTTCTGGCACGGTCCGGAGGGCCTCTGGTTCGCCTCCGCTACTGGCACGTACGACGACACGACGCACACAGCGAGGAACAGGCGAGCAAGCATGGAGCAGTACGGACGCAGGATACACGGATCTACCGGATTGGCGACGAAACGTGACACGGCAAATTTGCGTCCCACTCAGTCACGGTTCTGACCGCTTTCTTTATAGAAGCCATGGGCCGAGAAACTGTCTGGCCGAGGAACCTCGCCCGCCGACGTGCCAGCATTGCACGGAGGCTCGTTCGGGAAGGGTCATTTCACCTGTTGCCGGTCTACTACCTCCTGACCCTGAGCGATCTCGGGAAAGCGGCTGTCGAACATCCGCGAAGCCATCGTTTTGCCGACCACATCTACGTCGGAAGGCCGTCAGGCCGTACTGCGCTGGGACGCTGGATCGATAGGCTCCTGCTTGCGCTGCCGGCAGCGCAGGCGTTTCGGCGACGCTGTGCGGAAGCGCAGCGGGCGATGCGGCGAGTGCTCGAATCGTGCGCCCAGAGGGACTCCACCGTGCGCGTGCTCGCGGTCCCCTGCGGCATACCCCGCGATCTGCTGGAGCTGGTTCGCACGCTTGAAGGCAGCCAGCCGTCGTTGCTGCAACGCCTGGAGTACCACGGCATGGACAGCGACCCGGACATATTGGCCGAGGCGCGCACGGTCGCCGGCGGCTGCGGGATCGCATCGACACATTTCCATTGCGGCGATGGGTTTTCGGCCGACGACTATCCGGAGGGTCCATTCGATCTGGTGGTCAGCACCGGCCTGGGCGAGTTTCTGCACGATGACGAGCTCGTGATGTTCTACGCGCATGTGCATCGACTGTTGAGACCGGGAGGGCTGTTCTTCACCAGTGCCACGGCCAAAGATCGCTTCTCCGATTTGCTGCTGCAGATCGTCGAACTCGTCGCGCACTACCGGAGTGCCGACGACATGCAACGGCTTCTTCAGTGCCGCCCGTGGCACGAAATGAGGCTGACGCGCGACCGCAGTGGGCTTCAGACGTTCGTCATGGCCATCAGGTAGCTGGCCTATACTCCTCGCCGATTGCCTGAACCACTGAAGCGCGATTTCGGCAGCACCCGTTGGTCGCTCGTCCTCAAGGCGGGAGGCGGGCGATCTCCGACGAGTGATGAGGCGTTTGAGGCACTCTTCAAGACGTACTCTGGCCCAATGCACTCGCATCTGCGGCGGCGCGGCCACACGCCGGACGAAGCCGACGATCTGATACAAGCGTTTTTCGCGTTCGTGCTCGAGAAAGGCACGCTGCGTCGCGCCGATCCCAACCGCGGCCGATTCCGCTCGTTTCTGCTCACCTCGCTGACCAACTTCGTGACCAACGAGCACGATCGAGAGACGGCTCAGAAGCGCTCCCCGGGAACGCCGCCCCTGTCGCTCGACCTCGAGACCGTCGAAGGGCGATTCCAGATCGAGCCGCCGACTGACGAGACCCCCGAAAAGGTATTCGACCGGCACTGGGCGAGAACGGTCATCCAGCAGGCGTTCGTCAGATTGCGCAAAGAAATGTCACCGGCGAAAGCCCTCCAGTTCGAGCATCTCAAGGCCCACCTGGCAGGTGATCGGGTGGAGGGTGGATATGCGCGCACAGCAGCGAAGCTCGGGATGTCGGAAGTGGCCGCACGACAGGAAGTGATGCGCCTGAGGCTTCGCCTCAGACATTTCATCGAGGAGGAAGTCGCCGACACCGTGTCCAGCCCTGAAGAAATAGAGGACGAGATCCGGCATCTCCTGTCGTCGCTCGAGCGCTGACGACCCCTCGTCGTTCTGCTCCAGCCATCCCTTCATCCTGCTCGCTCGTCACGAATCCGCCACTGCTCTGTATTGGCTAGTGAGCAGGAGCTGGTGCTATGAATTCGATTCGACGTTTCAGCAGCGGAGCCGTTACGCGCGACGATGAGCGCCGGCGATTCCGAATGGTTCTGTGGGCGCTCGCCGCCCTCTACTCGCTGGCGTTTCTCGTGTCCTGCGGCGGAAACCCGACATCGTCGACGGGCGTTCCTCCTGCACCCCGCGTGCTGCAACAGGGAACGTTTCCCCTCGCGGCGCCAACGGACGACTCCGTCTTCTTCGCGCTGACGACAATCGCGGATGCGGGGGCAGGGCGCTGGGAGGCGAGTGTGGACTGGACCAGCGAGGCCAACACCCTGTGGATGTGGGTGGCGGACGGCGTGTGCTCAGTGGAGCAGTTCGCCAGACCCGACTGCCCGTTCGATGCGACGTGTCCGTGCCGCTTTGCGATCCGATCCGAGATCGCGACGCCCAAACCGCGCGTGCTCGCCATTCCTGGTGCATCGGGCGGGACGCGCACGCTCATCGTCGCCAACCTCGGACCGGGCGAAGAGACCGCGCAGTACCGGGTGACGCTCGCATCGTCAAGTGTTGCGGGTGCTCAGGGAACGGGCGAGGTCGGAAGTGCAGCCGGCTCGTGGCCTGGAGCGTTCGAGCGCGTCGACGAACCGGCCGCGCCGCCCGTGAGCTTCGGGACGACTCGAACGCATCTCGGGCGATCGCACTCGCCTCGATGAATGGAGCGATGCGTATGAAAAGAGAGTTGTGGTCATCGTCAAGGACACCAGGCTGCAGTGAGCTCGTAAGGGCTGCCTTTAGGCGACCCGTGTGGTGAATCCGTCAGGCTGAAAGGACGTTGCCGATGTTGCCAACAAGAATCGTTGCCGTCTGGTCCCTCGTCATGACGCTGCCGACGGCGGTCGCGATGGCGCAAATAAATTTTCCCAAGAGTGGTTACTACGTCGGCCTGGGAGACAGTGTGGCTGCTGGCGAAGGGGCGCTGCCGGTCACCGGCGGGTACGTCTACGACCTCTACGATCACGGGATCTTCGGAAACAAGCAGGAGATGGATTTCGCGAACGCGGCGGTGCGCGGTGCGCGCAGCTGGGAGCTGCGCGACCACCAGGTGGCGCAGGTGCTGTGCTCCGAGAACGTTCAGCGCCCGACGGTCGTGACGATTACTGCAGGCGCGAACGACTTCCTCAGAGGCGACCGCGATATCTTCTCGATCGCATTTCGCGTGGTGGACGCGATCAACGTGCTGCTCAACAACGGAAGCGGATTCGTCGCAGAGCCCGTGTTCGACCCGGTCACGCTGGCGCCGTGCCGCCCGCTGAGTGGCGTGACAATCCTGGTCTCGAACTACTACAGCATTCCGCATCCCGATCCGATCATCGCCGCGCAGCTCGCCGCCGCCCTCGACGGGTTTGACAAGGCACTCCAATACTGGCTGCAGCACCTCCACGTGCCGGCAGGCTCGAGAGTCGCGAGGGTCGATCTCTACACGCCTTCACTCGAGCGACAAGGCCTTGTGACCATCGAGCGGAGGGGTGGCATCATCGGCCCGTTCGACTTCGACGTTCACCCGACGAACCTCGGGCACAGCTTCATCGCACAGGAGTTCGAAAACGCCTGGCTGTCCCTGAACTGAGAGGCGACCTGGTAGAGCGCGGGCTTCAGCCCCGCGCCTCATTCGTCAATCGATACCAGGCCGCGCTTGATCGCCTGCACTGTCGCCTGCGCACGGTTCTCGACCCCGAGTTTCGACAGCAGATGTGCGACGTGCGTTTTCACCGTCTCCTCACCGATGTCGAGGGCGGCGGCGATCTCACGATTCGAGAGGCCGAGCGCGAGCTGACGGAGCACGTCGGTCTCGCGC
>DATFRP010000376.1:0-27102 GCA_035263125.1 Vicinamibacterales bacterium | reverse complement strand
GTGTCGATAACGAGCTGACCGGCGCGTCCGTGGCGAATCACTGCCGTCGCCGATGGGGCCGCTCCCGAACCGTTTTACTTTCTTCGCTGATCGCGGCGCGAACAGTCGCTCCGCCGCAGCCACACCGCCGTCGCGTGGCGGTGTGTGCGGCGGCTCACCGGGCGGGCCTGGCGTCGGCGACCTGTTCGCGGCGTGAGGGGCGAAGCGAGTAAATCGGGTCTGGAGGCGCAGCGAGCGCCGGCGCCGGTGATTCGCCACGGGCGTACGGGCGAGCTGGTTATCGACTCGATTCTTGGCTGTCGCGCGAATCGTCCAAGGCGACGGCGTCACCGTCAGCTCCATCGCCGGAAGGCCCGATTTTCCACGCCGACGAACCGGGAGCCGACGCCAGGCCCGCCCGGTGAGCCGACGCTACGGAGATGTCGAAGTCGTACTAGGCGCGCTTCAGGGCCGCCAGCACGCGCGGACGCGTGAACGGGAACGTGTCCATGCGGACGCCGGTCGCATCGAAGAACGCGTTCGCGATTGCGGCGGCGGCAGCCGCCATCACTTCTTCACCTGCTCCAAGCGATCGCTCGTTGATCCGCTGCACGACGATCGGCGTGACCTCGGGACACTCCTCGAATCGCAGCATCGGATACGACGTCCAGTCGACGCTGGTCACGCCGGTGGTGTCGAACGTCACTTCCTCGTGCAGCATCCGGCTCGCCGTCTGGACGAGCTGGCCACGAATCTGGCTTTCGACGATCGCTGGATTCACGACCAGTCCCGCGTCGAGCGCGCCGTACAGATGTTTGATGCTGACTTGCCCGGTGCTGGTGTTGACTTCGACGTCCGCGACCGCCCCGCCCCACGACGCGAGATGTGTGCCCAGGCCGATGCCACGGCCCGCCTTCGCTTCCCGGCTTCGGCGAGACAGGCTGTTACCGTTCCCTGCCGCTTGTTTCGGTGTCCATTTCGCGGTCTGTGCCGCCGCGTCCAGCACACCGAGCCAGCGCTCGTCCGCGATGTTGCGCTTCCTGAACTCGTAAGGATCGATCGCGAGTACGTGAGCGAGCTGATCGATCGCCTGCTCCGACACGAATGCGAACGACAGATCCAGCGGCGAACGAAGCCATCCGGCCTTCAGGTATTCGGTCACTGGCAGCTTGTGGTTCACGAGCCGCAGATTCGGAATCCGATATTGCCCTCCGCACGTGAGCCGGTTCACCCCCTGCACGCCCTGCGTTGGTCCGGTGTTGAACTCGACGACGCGCTCGCCGGCCAGTTGCGCCGATGTCTCGGTGCCGCTCCAACTGTGCTGCCAGCCGTCATATTGGTACGCGACGAGCATGCCGCTGGCATCAGCCGCGGCACGCACTTCGCCCACGTGCGCCGGACCGAAGTTGTCCCACCCGTGCTCGTCCCACCGCATGAACTGCACTCGCACCGGGCGTCCGGCATCCTGCGACATGAACGCCGCGGCCTGCGCCACGTCGTCGTAGCAGCTGTGGCCGTATGTGCCCGAGCCTTCTTTGTACTGAACGCGAACCTGTTCCTGCGGGATCTTCAGCAGTCCCGACAGCGTGCGGCGAGTCGCGTAGACGTCCTGGGTCGAGCAGATCACGAGCGCGGATCCTGACTTCACGTCCGCGACCGCGCAGTTCGGCCCGAATGGTGCGTGGGCCTGATAGGGTGCCTTCCCGCTGATCGACACGGTATGCGGCGCCGCCGTCAGCGCGGCTGCGGCGTTGCCGCGCTCGAGCACGATTTCCTCCGGCGTCTTCGCCGATCGCATCCGCTCGTACACCTTGTCGCTGCCCGGCAACGCCGACGTCGATTCCCAGACGACTTTGAGCTGACGCGCGGCGCGAATCGCGTCCCACTCGCGCTCCGCGACGACACCAATGAAATCACTGCGACGGAGGACGCGGGCGCCCGGGATATCGCGGATCGACGTTTCGTCGACGCTCACGATCTTCGCGCCCACGCCGTATGCGCGCTGCCCGCGCGGCCGTACGACGCGGCCGTGCAGCATGCCGTCGAGACGAACGTGCTGCATGTAGACGTGCGTGCCACGAACTTTGTCCGGCAGATCGCGGCGCACGACACGCGTGCCGACGACCGCGTACTCGGCCGGCTTCTTCACGGGAGCCGATCCGGTGAAGGCGAGATCGAAGCGGCGATCGCCAATGAGCTCGCCGTACGTGACGCGGTTCGAGCTCCCGACCGCCGTCACGACGCCTTTCGACACGCGCAGCGCGTCGACCGGCACGCCAAGCTGTTTCGACGCCATGCCAAACAGCGCCTGCCGCGCCTCGGCAGCCGCGGCGCGCACCTGCGGCCCGCCGCGCGCGATCGATGCGCTCGAATACGTGCCGCCCTGATTCGGTGTCACGTTGGTGTCGAGGCCGACCGACTTGATCTGGCCCATATCCAGATCGAGCTCGTCGGCGGCAATCTGCAACAGCGCCGTCGATGCGCCCTGCCCGAGTTCGGCGAAGCCGACGTAGACCGTGGCGGTGTTGTCGGCGTGAATGGCAAGCCAGGTATCGATCTGTTTGGCGTCAGGCGGCCCGGCAACGGTACCTCGCGCCGCCGGTGCCTGCGCCGCAATCACATCACCCAGACCGAAGCCGACGACGATCGCGCCGCCGGCCTTGAGGAATTCACGACGATCGAGGTCGATCATCGCCGTGCCTCCGCCGGTCCCGTCATCATCTCGGAGGCGCGTCGAATCGCGCGCATGATGCTGGGATACGTCCCGCATCGGCACAAGTGCCCGTTCATCGCCGATCGAATCTGCGCGGCATCGGGCCGCTGATTCTTCGACAGCAGTTCGGCGGCTTTGACGATCATGCCGTTGTAGCAATAGCCGCACTGCGGTGCCTGCTCGTCGAGCATCGCCTGCTGCACGGGATGAAGCTCGGGTGGCCGCGACAGCTTTCGTGTGGTCGCATACCACTTTGGAATTCCCTCGAGCGTCGTCACGGACTTACCTTGGACGGCCGATACCGGCGTGACGCAGGAGCGTTTCTCGACGCCGTCGACGAGCACAGAGCACGACCCGCACTGCGCGAGTCCACACCCGAAGCGTGGCCCCTGCAGTTGCAGTTCGTTCGACAGCACGTAAAGCAGTGGCGTGTCCGGCGCGGACGCCACAGTCCACGGCTTCTCGTTCACGGTGATCTGCAGTCCAGCCATGCCTCAGGATCTCATGAAGTGGCTTCATATGTCGGCGGCTGCGGGCGCTACGACTGCAACGTCCAGTTGAAGCCGGACACTACGTCTGTGGTGTGGTCCACGGGTCCATGGGTGTTGGCCGACAGCCGCGTGAGCAAGGCCGACGCAGCGCAACAGGGCGAAGCAGGGGAGCCGAACGCGTTCGTCGCGATTCATCGCGACGACTTCCGCTCATCGCGTCCGAGTTGCGTTGAAATAGCTCGGACACTTTGTGCCGCGTAACAGATGGGCAACGAGTCACGTCCTAGTCGTCGCGGAAGCGATCGGGTCGGAGCGACGGACGCGTTCCCGGCCGCAGCGTCCGCGGCTGCCGGCCAACACCCATGGACCCGTGGACACGGAGTCGATCGAACGGCTGTCGAGTCCGCCTCAAGGCGGACAACAAAGTAGGAAGACGGACGCTACGAGAGCAGGAACGACAGCGCGTCGGTGCAGGAGCTGGCGACTTTGAGTGACAAGAGATCGTCGGCGCGGGTACGACCGAGGTTGACCGCCGCGATCGGCTTGCCCGCCTGTGCCATCGCCTCCGGGAATCGATAGCCGGAGTAGACCATCAGTGACGAGCCGACGATCAACATCGCGTCGGATCGCTCCAACGCGTCCATCGCACGCTGGACCCGTTCTCTCGGCACATTCTCGCCGTAGAACACGACGTCCGGTTTCAGCAGGCCACCACAGGTCTCGCACCCGGGCACATCGAACGCCGCGAATGCGACACGGTCGAGATCGGCGTCTCCATCGGGCGCGGCGACGGCATCGAGTGCGGCGAACGGCGGATTCCGCCGTACCAGCTCGGCCTGCACGTGATCGCGCGATACACGGCGACCGCAACCCAGGCAGCGGACGATGTCGACGCGCCCGTGCAGATCGATGACGGCTCGGCTGCCCGCTGCCTGGTGCAGACCGTCGACGTTCTGCGTGACGAGCTGTTCGACGCGTCCCTGATGCTCAAGCATCGCGAGCGCATGGTGCGCATCGTTGGGACGCGCGTCGCTCATGCGCTGCCAGCCGACCAGGCTCCGCGCCCAGTAACGCTTGCGCGTGTATTCGTTCGCCAGGAAGTCCTGCAACATCACCGGTCGCGCCCGTTTCCAGTCGCCGTTGACGTCGCGGTAATCGGGGATGCCCGATGCCGTGCTGCAGCCGGCGCCCGTCAGGACGAACAGCCGCCGGTGACGATCGACGAAGTCACACAGCAGATCGCCGGTCGTGCCACTCGCCGGGCTCCGCAACGCACTCGGGTCTGGAGGCATACCTTCCAGAAAGAGTCTACAGTGAGGCTGATTCAGGGCTGCTTCCTCAAGCGGTCCGCGTTACTCTGGGGAGTACATGGACGAGCACGTCCACGCACACGACGGTCACACCCACGACCACGCCGGGCATGACCACGCTGGGCACTCGCATGGCGTCAGTGCCGATGCCGATTCGCGGTACCTGACGATCGCGTTCGTGCTGATCGTCGGGCTGATGATCTTCCAGATCGTCGCCGGGCTGCTCGCGCACTCGCTCGCACTGCTCTCCGACGCTGCGCACATGCTCACGGACGCCGGGGCGCTCGCGCTCTCGCTCATCGTCATTCGCTACGTGCAGCGCCCTGGCGGCGAGTTCCTCACCTACGGCAAACGGCGCGCGGAAGTGCTGAGCGGCCAGGCCAATGGCGCTGTTCTACTCGTCCTGGCGGCGCTCGTCATCTATGAGTCGATCTCGCGGCTGCTCTCGCCGCCCGAGGTCGCGGGTCTGGTCGTCACCATCGTCGCGGCGGCCGGTGTCGTCGTCAACATCGTGGCGGCGTGGGTGTTGGCCAAAGCCAATCGGCAGAGCCTGAACATCGAGGGCAGCTTTCAGCACATCCTGACCGACCTGTATGCTTTCATCGGCACGCTCGTCGCCGGCATCGTGATCCTCGCCACCGGATTCGATCGGGCAGACGCGATCGCGTCGCTGATCGTGGCGGCGCTGATGCTTCGCTCAGGTATCGACCTGCAGCGCAAGGCGATCCGCGTCCTGCTCGAAGGCTCGCCGGCCGGACTCGAGCCGCACGAGGTCGGCATGGCGATGGCTCACGGCGAGCACGTCAAGGAAGTGCACGATCTGCACGTGTGGGAGCTGGCGCCGGGGCATCCCATATTGACCGCCCACATCCTCGTCGCCGCCGATGCCGACTGTCATGCCGTGCGTCGGTCCCTCGAACAGATGCTGAAGGAGCGCTTCGGCATCGCCCACACGACGCTGCAGGTCGATCACGCCCACGAGCAACTCCTTTCGATCCAGCGCCACGGCACCCGCCCGGTGAATCACGAGGCCATCGCCAGCCGCCAGCGATAACTCACACGCGAACACGTCGCCCGATTGTTCTCTTTTGCCCTCTCGCGCGTATACACATGTAGCGATCAATCAACCGCGCGGTCTGCCTTGCGGCGAGTCCTGCGTTCGCGGCCGGCACGCGAAGAGAGAGGTGGGGTATGCGCAACTGGGTCGTCCTCGCTGTCGTCGCGGCTCCTCTGATTGCCGCGACCGCTGCGGTCACCGCTGACAACGGCGCTCCAGACAATTCAGGCGGTGGTCATCAACAGACGATCCAGGCGACGGTCGTTGTGACGGGAATACCGGGCGCCGGCGCGATCACTCAAGTCGGCACCTTTCACAAAGGCGGGCCGTTTGCCGCCGCGTTTGCCCCGTTCACCGAGTCGGGACGCATCCTCGATCGTTCGCGCCTGTTCGTCGCGAGCTCGTCGAACTTCGGTGCGCCACTCGCCCATCCGGATCAGGCGCCGGGCTCGATCCTGTCGCTCGACGTTTCACATGGACTGGTGACCGTGCCACCGGATTTTGCTGCGGCCGTCGATCCGATTGCGCCGATCACACCGACGGCTCCTGCCGCCAGCGCTGTCGGCGGAACAGTGATGCTCTACTCGGCACAGAACGCCGCATTCCTGAACGGCCGCAACAACCCCGGGGCCGTGACCGCTGATCTCCCATCGGTAAGCCTTCCGCTGGGTATTTCATTCAACAACGGCTTCGGACGTCCCTGGTTCGCGAATGCTCCGTCGGGTGCCACCGGAGCCGGGACGATTACCATCGTCGATCCAAGTGGTGTCCCGCTTGCCGGCGCACCATCCCTCCGGGGTGGCGGCGTCATGGCCGGCGATCTGACCAATCATCCGTTGACACCGACCGGCGGCCTGACCACTGCTGCGATCGCCACTGCTCTCGCAACGAAATCCCCGGAATTGACGATCCCTCAGCGGGCGGTCTTCTTTGCGGCGCTGGCCGATGGCAGCATCGATCAGGTTCATGTCGAGAAAGGCGTCAGTCCGCTGGTCGCGGCCGGCGCGTTCACGCCGATTCCGGTGATCACGACCGACGCCGTCGAGTCGACCGACCCCCGTGCCGCCACACGTACCGGCATGATCTTCAATTGGGTGCCGACGCGAAACGTGTTCGTCGCCGATCCGCTCGGCGACCGGATCCTCACGTTCGATGTCAACGACGAAGGTACGCAACCGCAGCCGCTGCTGGTCGCCTCGAACCTTCACTACATCACATCGGCGCGCTTCGATGTGCCGATCGATATCGCGGCAGCCGTTCCGGAAACCGCATCGCGGAACTTCGCGAGCAACACGACGCTTGGCGGAGGGTCAGACTTCTACGTATTGAATCGCGGCAACAACTCGATCGTGCGCATGACGCTGGAGGGCGAGGTCGTCGACACACGGGACATCGTGGCGCCCGAGGCACCCGGCTTTCGAGTCAACGGATTGGCTGTATCGGAGGATGCCAGATGGATCTGGGTCACAGCCACGATGCCGAACCGCAACGGCGTCGTGCTGCAGATGCCGACGTTCGGGGCAGGACCTGTTACCACCAGCCTGCTGGATCAGGCCAGCGGTGTGAGCGGCGCGGTTGCGCAGGGCGCGGCATTTTTCTCCGTGCCTTTCACACCAGACCAGAGCCTTGGTCCGCTGTTCAACGGACGCAGCTGCAGCTCCTGTCATGCCGGTGGCGGGATGGGCACCAGCGCGGACACCTTCGTCAGGCGCGTCGCGCATGTGGAGAACGGAACGTTCGATCCGCTGATCGGCCATGGCGGCCCGATCGCGCGCCAGCACTCGGTCGCCGAGCTGGGGCTTGGATGCGGCATCCCGACCGGTGATCCACCGCAGGCGAATGCCTCGACCAGCCGCAGTGCCATGACGTTGCGTGGGACCTCTCTGATCGAGAACATCCGTGCCGGCGATATCGCGCTCGTGCAGGCGGCTCAACCCGCTGCTATTCGCGGCCGTTTCAACCTGCTGCCTGACGGCCGCGTGGGCAAGTTTGGCTGGAAGGCCCAGACGGCGACGCTCGTGGAATTCATGGGCGAAGCACTCCGCGATGAGATCGGTGTCACGAATCCACTCGCAGGCACCGATCTCGTGAGGGGGTGCAGGGCATCGGTTCTGAAACCTGAAGCCGACGCGACGTCGCTGACGTCGCTGGTCGCGTTCCTGAACACGCTCGACCCGCCGACGCCGACCGCCGCATGCCTCGCATCACCGGGCGCTGCCGTGTTCAACAACACGGGGTGCGCCACATGCCATACACCGTCGATGCCTGGCCCGGGAAACGCCGCTCCCGTCCGCCTGTATTCGGATCTGCTGCTCCACGATATGGGCCCCGCGCTCGCCGATGGATTCGAACAGGGATCGGCACGCGGCACTGAATTTCGAACCGCACCACTCTGGCGCGTCGCCGACCGTGTGCACTTCCTGCACGACGGGCGCGTGCGAACCATTCAGGAGGCGATCGATGCGCACGGCGGCCAGGCGACCACGGCACGATCCGCGTTCCACCTGCTCGGCGGAGCAGACATACAGGCGTTGCTCGACTTCTTGAATTGCATCTGATCACGCAGAGAACGCTCTTCTCGTGCGCCCTCAGCCCAGGGTCGTCCTCGAAAACGGTCGCGATGTCAGACGCTCACGTTGGGTTTCTCGTCGCGCCCGCGCCGGTATTCTCCCGGTGTAAAGCCGGTCCTGCGCTTGAACACGTGTGTCAATCGGCTCTGCGTGCCGAAACCAGCCTCACCAGCGACGTCGGCGAGCGGCAGCGTCGACTCCGTGAGCATCCGTTTCGCTTGCTCGATGCGTCGATCCTCGACATAGGTGCGCGGCGTCATCCCCGCAGACGTTTTGAACGCTCGCGCGAAGTGATACGGGCTCAACGCCGCGCGCGCCGCGAGATCGTGAAGGTGAATGGTCCGTCCGAGATTGGCCTCGACGAACACCTGCACACGACGGAGAGCCGCAGGTGAGAGCCCTCCCCGCAGGTGGGACCGCCTCGCATGCGACGAGGGCGCTTCGAGCCACGTGCGCAGCTGTGTCGTCTGCGCCTCGAGGACGTCGCAGGCCTGCGCCATGAACCGCGCGAGGATCGTCAGCTGTTGAACCGGGTAGACATCGAGCAGCCTCCTGCCGTCGGCTCGCAGTGGCGACCAGATGCGCTCGATCCAGGTACGCGCGTGCTCGGTGAGTTCGATGCGCCCACTGTTGCCCGACTCGAAGCGCGCGTAGCCCGCGAGCTGCAGCCGCTCGAGCGTCGTCGTGACGATGCCGCGCTGCAGATGAAGCGCACGGGCGAGTTCGTCAGCCGCCGCCGCTCCGCCGAACAACAACATCGTCATGCATGACAGGTCACGACGGTCAACCGCGAGAATCTCCGCCGCCACATCGTCGAACGCATTCGATGAGTCCTGGAACCGCGAGACGTTCCGTCCAATCGACTGGGTGAGCGAGGCACGCGCCGACGCCTGGGCGGCGCGGCTCTGTTTCGACACCGCTTTCATCGCGCCATCATGCCAGTCGACATGGGCGGCATCAACGCGGGCATCCGCTTTCACCGCAAGATTCGGCTAAACGCCGCAAAACAGTCCGTGACTCATCAGCGCCGACAGGAACGAGACCGGCGTCGCGCGCAGGCTCGACTGCGCGTCTTTCCGCGAGATCGCAAAATCTGTCAAACCGCCGCAAGATTTCGAAAGATCGGCGCCGTGCAGGATGGCATCGTGAAGGGCACGGAGGCGACGATGATCCTGATTGTTGGAGCCGGCATCGCCGGACCAGCCCTGGGCATTGCGTTGCGGCGCGCGGGCATCGACACGGTTATCTACGAAGCGAGCGACCGTCCTCGTGACGATGCGGGCGCCTTTCTGAATCTGGCGCCGAACGGGCTCTCCGTGTTGCGAGAGCTGGGGCTGGGGCGACGTGTCGACGGGCTCGGCTTTCAGAACGACCGCCTCGTCTTTCACAACGAGACCGGTCGCATGCTCGCAGACGTTGCGGTCGGCGGCAACACGCTGATGCGCGGGGCGCTCAGTCGCGCGCTGCGTGAGGCAGCTGAGGAAGTCGGCGTGCGATTCGAATTCGGCAAGGCGCTCTCGTCAGTGACGGTGCGTGACGGTGGTGTCGAAGCACGTTTCGCGGACGGGACATCGGCACACGGATCCAGCCTGGTCGGCGCCGACGGCATTCACTCGCGCACCCGGTACACCTGCTTCCCCGATGCGCCGAAGCCGTCTTTCACCGACATCATCAATCTCGGCGGCGTCGTGCACACGACACTTCCGGAGACCGGCACGGCCATGCACATGATCTTCGGCCGCCGATCATTCTTCGGATACGCCGTGCGCCCCGGAGGTGAGACGTACTGGTTCAGCAACTTTGCGCAGAAAGAGGAGCCGCGCGGAACGCTGGAACGATTCGGCGTCGATCGCGTCCGTCGCGACCTGCTCCACCTGCACCGCGATGACCCTCCAGAGGTCACACAAATCCTCCAGGCGATAACAGGGAATGTCGGGGCATGGCCGGTATATGACATCCCATCGCTGCCGGTGTGGCACCGCGGGGCAGTGTGCCTGCTTGGCGATGCCGCGCACGCGATCGGTCCACATGTCGGGCAAGGCGCCTCACTCGCACTCGAAGACGCGTTCGTGCTCGCCAAGTGCATGAGGGACATTCCCGATGCGCCACGCGCGTTCGCCACGTTCGAGCATCTGAGGCGCGATCGTGTCGAGCCGGTCGTGAAGCAGTCGCGCCGAACGGGACGGCAGAAGGCACCGACAGGATGGATCGGCCGAAAGATGCGCGATCTGATTCTGCCGACGTTCTTGAAGAGCAGCGCACAGGCCGCTCAGGAGCTGTACGGCTTCGCGCTCGATTGGAACGAGCGCATCGCGTATGAGGCGTGAGGACCCTCTGCTGGCTGGTCGGCGATTGGTTTTGGAAGTGGTGTCTCACGCCTTCGACTCGGATCGCGTGAATGCCCCCGCGATCTCTGCACCTCGGCGATCTCTGCGATGATCGTCGTCTCCGCGCCCCTCCGCCCCCTCTCACGTCCAGCCGAGAATCGTCTGCAGCATCGCTTCGTCGATTGCTCGTTTTCCCTCGCGCACGGCGCTCGCCAGTGTTGATGCGGGCGCCCACAACGTGCCGGTCGACGGCAGTCGCGGCCTCGCGTAGACGACACGGCTGTCGCTCGAGGGCTTTCCGCCGGCCACCCATCGACTGTCCGAGACGATCAGATGCGTCGCACTGAGAGGAGGCTGCTGCGCAAAGCGGATGGGAAGGCAGTCGCTGACGCCGCCGTCGGTCAGGACGAGTGTCGAGTGGTCGTTCGGGCGCGCCACGCGGATCGGTGGAAGCAGAAACGGGATGGAGGCGCTGGCGCGAACGACGTCGCTGAGCCGCACACCGTGATCGGCGCCGGTCGCGAAGTAGCACGGCCGACCACTCGAGAGATCGTGGCACACGATGCCGATGCCGCGCACGTGGTGATAGAGCCGATCGAACGAGGCCTGTTCGAGCAGCGCCAGACGCTCTGGAATGATGCCGCTCCATTTCGCGAGCGACCCGCCGGTCATCCGTCCGTGCAGTCGCACGTTGAGGATGTGCGCCAGCAGATGCCGGCCGCGGAAGCGCTCGGCATCCTGCACGAGCTCTTCGAGCGGCAGACCAACCGCCGCGTAGTACGCGGCGATGATCGCGCCGGCGCTCGATCCGACGATCACATCGATCGGGATTCGGTGCTCGATGAGCTGCTGCAGCACGCCAAGGTGGCTCGCGCCGCGCAAACCGCCACCGCTCAGCACCAGGCCGATACGGACAGGCAAGTCTCCATCCATGTGCGGACGATCGCACCTCCTGACTCCATTCTGGCAGGCGATCGTCGGCCCGCCAACCTGAGCCGGGCTGGCCACACTGTCACGCGCACGACTCGCGTCCGTGATTCAATGCCGTTCGAGCACACATGACGGCACACACTCGACGTTCACCGATGGCGTTCATCTTCGATCTCGATGGGACGCTGGTCGACAGCGTGTATCACCACGTGCTGGCCTGGCGCGACGCGCTCGAGACCGAGGGCATCGAGCTGGCGGTCTGGCGCATTCACCGGAAGATCGGGATGAGCGGCGGCCTGCTCGCCAACATGCTCCTGCGTGAGACCGGTATCGAATTGACCGCCGAGCGGATTCAACGACTACAGCGTCTGCACGCCGAGTCGTACAACAAGGTGTCGAGACAGATCCACCCGCTGCCCGGAGCGCGTGCCCTGTTGACGACGCTGACCGACGCAGAGATTCCGTGGGCGATCGCGACGAGCGGGCGGATGGATACGGCCGGACCTGTGCTCGACACGCTCGGGATCGACTTCAACCGTACGCCGGTGGTCACGCGCGACCAGGTGAGCTTCGCGAAGCCTGATCCCGATCTTTTTCTCGCTGCCGCCAATCAACTCCAGATCGAGGTCGAGACGGCGTCGGTCGTCGGCGACAGCGTGTGGGACATGCTCGCCGCGCGGCGGGCGCACACGCTCGGCATCGGGGTGCTGTCGGGTGGATACGGGATGGAGGAACTGGAGCGCGCCGGTGCCTATCGCGTCTATGCCGACCCGGCGGACCTGCTTGCGCATCTCGACGAAGTCGGCGGAAGGCGGTGAGCGCGCTGCGGCCTACCTCCGCACCTCGTAGCGAAGCGCTACCATACCGCTCTTGTACGCCTTCGTCTCCACAAGGTGCAGAGGGACGTCTCTGTCGAGGCGCTCAAAGAACGAGATTCCATTGCCAATCAGGATGGGCATGATCGAATAGCGCACTTCGTCGGCGAGTCCGCGGCGCAGGCACTCACCGGATACTTCACCACCTCCGACAAACCAGATGCTGCGGAAGTTCGGCTTCAATCTCTCGTGCACCAGGAGCTCGAGATCGCCCGAGTAGAACTCCACGGTCGTCCTGGTCTTCCGCAGCTGGCGACTGGTGAGGACGAATGTCGGCTTGTCGCCGTAGGACCAACCCAGCCCCTTCGCCTCGAAACCCAACGCGGTCTCATAGGTTCGCGAGCCCATGACGTAGCAGTCGATCGTCCTGAGGAACTCGACGACCGACTCCTGCGCCATCGTCTCCCCACCTTCGAAGTTGTCTGACGTCTCGAGCCAATCCACGCTTCCGTCTTTTCTCGCAATGAAGCCGTCGAGACTCGCCACCATGTGGATCGTGACACGGGACTTCGCGCGCTCTCGATCGTGACTCCTCAATGGACCACGGCTCCTAGGCCTTCGCCGGCACGAGCGATCGGCGAGCGCTCGCGATCGTGCCACCGACGTAGCTCAGAGGGATCAGCGAGAGCAGAAACGTGAGGTGATACCAGATCGGGAATTTGCTCCAGAGCGTGATGTGTTCGGGAATGAACGCGAGGAGCAGAACCACACCGGACAGGAGCGTGGCAACCATCGAGTGTCTCGCGACGACCGCCGTGACATAGCCCATGACGAGCGTCGCGAACGCGCCGATCGAGAGACGAGCAAACATCATCGGCAGCGTGAACGTCATCGCGTCGGCCACGCTCGCATACGCCGGCCATGCCGCTCGCATGATCGGGCCCGCGACCGTCACGACGATGAACCACACTGCCAGCCCCGCGATGACGCCGAGAGTTCCTCTAGCCATGGGGGGAAGTCTAGAGAGGCTCGTCGCAGCGGGTCTTGTAAAAATCGGCCACTGACCGGGATGACAAATGGCCCGGAGTCGCGTCGGCCAGTTGAGTCATATCCAGGGTCAGGTGCGCCTGATCGAAGTAACCGTTCTCGGTTGCCAGTGCCGCACCCGAGCGCCCTGGCGACTGCTCCATCTGCTCGAGCGCCGTCTGAAATCTCGCGATGCGAGCCCAGCGCTTGGCCCCGTATCCGACCCAGGTTCGCATCAGGCGGTTCAGATGCCGCTGGCTGACATCACATGCGGCAGCGACATCAGCAACACGCACGGATCCACCTGCACGCTCGATTGTGCGAAGGGCGTTGGCGACAACGGCGTGGACGCTGACACGCGCCAGACGTGCGATGAGAAAACGCTCGAGCACTTCGATGTGCTGCTCCGGGGTGCGTGAAGGACACGTGCCGCACGTCAGCGCGCCGTACGCGTGTCCTCTCAACCTGATACGACGGCCTACGATCGCATCAGCGGGAATCCCGCTCACCAGAAACGCCACACCTGGACGAAGGCGGATACCGATCAGCGTCGCCGGTGATGCGAAGCGCCGCTCCTGCGGCTCGACCAGCGGTCCCCGAAGGACCCAGGCCGAGGATCGCCCGTTCTGCAGCTGAGTCGAAATCGACGTGCTGCCGTCCGGCACGACCCGAATCATCGCGCCGCGCTCGGCCGTGATGATCCAGAAGCATCCCACGTACGGTCGCAACGCGTCGGCCGCTTCAATGAATCGCGTCTCGGCGCGATGGACGACCGTACTGGTGATGCTCATGATCGACCCTGGACTTTGGGCCCTCGGCTTTGGGCTCTAGGCCTTGGGCATCGGCTTATTTCACCGGAGCGGCGATCCACCATGTGACGCCGCTCTGATCGATGACTCCCGCATTGCGGTGGCCGTATGGTTTGTCTTCGGGCTTGCTCTCGGACGTGGCACCTGCGGCCAGCGCCCGCGCGTAGGTCGCGTCGACGTCCTTGACCCAGAGGTAGAACGCGGCGGTGCGCGGCGTCCACTGTCCGCCCGCCTGCCCGAGCATGACCAGTGAATCGCCGACCTCGACCTCCGCGTGCATGACGGTGTTGTCCTGATTCCGGTGACACTCGACTTCGGTGGCGTCGAATGCCGTTTTCAGGAAGCTCAACTCGGCGTCCGCGTTGGGGACGAGGAGATAGGGAGTGACGGTGCGATACGTGTCTTTGACGTGTGCCATGGCGCTATGCTCTCAAACCGCCGCAACGTCGGATTGTAGAAATTTGACGTGGTTCTGAAACGCCGTGCGGAAGCCCTGATAGCCGGTCGGGGTGAGCCCTGAAAACGATCGGAATTCGTGGATGAAATGCGCCTGATCGTAGTAACCGCACTCGAGCGCGACCTGGGGCCAGTCGACGAGATGCCCGCGATGCGCGCGCGTCACCGCCTGTTGGAAGCGGCGGATGCGGCAATAACGCTTCGGTGAGAAGCCGACTTCACACTTGAAGCGCTCGATGAAGCGCTTCGCGCTCATGCCGATCGCATCGGTGACCGCTGCGATGTTCGTCGTCAGCGGGGCCCGATCGAAGGCGTGCAGCGCAAACGCGACCGCGGGATGCACACCGGCCGGTCGCAGCATCTCGCTGAGCACGCGTTCGAGTGCATCGAGCTGCGCACCGGGATCGTTGCGTTCGAGCAGCTGGTCGCGCAGATCGCTCGCCCGGCGACGGCCCCAGAGCAGTTCCAGTGACGTGTCGGCGTCGCTCGTCTCGTGCGCGGGAACTCTGAAGAACGCGGCGGCGCCACCTGGCTTGAATGCCACGCCGGCCACGTATTCCTGTTCGGACGTATCGATGATCTGAAAACGCGACTGCACGCCGGTGAGGATCGTGCCGTCGGTGGCGGTGACGTCGAACGGCTCCTCAGGATCGTAGAGCCGCGTCTCGTCCTCTTTCAGATTGACGATCAGCTGCGCGGCGCCGGTCGGGAGCACGCGCTCGAGTGCAACCGGGCGCGGATCGTTCCGGCACAACCAGATCACGTCGACGAACGCATCGAGCGGCGGTCGAGGAACGCGTTGATGGAACTGCATGAGCCCTGACTCCATCGCTGGGTTTCCCGGGTTGAAGACATCGTACTTGCTCGAGGGCTTGCGAACAAACAGACGTCGTGTCCGGATTCCTTGCCCGCCGTCTTGTCCATCGCGTAGCGCGTGGTGCGAAGGCGGAAGCGCGAGGGCGGGAGGCGGACCTGTGGCACGCGTGAGCAGCGCCGCGTACGCGAGACTCACCGGCCGTCGTCGCTCCCGTCCCTGATTTCGTTCTCTCGACTCCGATTGCGCCAACCAGGTTGACGCATCCTTCCGCGCGGCGATCCGCTCGCCGGCCAATGACGTCTCCGGCGTCTGCGCTGCCGGTTGCTCGCGGCTCCCCCGTCGCAAGAGGCTGACGCTGTTGCTCCTCCCTCCGCCGCTCGCGTCGCCTGCGACGTCATTGGCGACTATCGCGTGTGCGGCTCGCTCCACGCCGCGCTCCAGGATGCATCAACCTGACTGGCGCAACAGATCAGCATGGAAGTGCTCGTCAGCGCGATTGAGCACCTGTTCGGTCACGCGTCAGCAGCACGCGACTGGCTGATGTATTCCGGAGCGACGCGTGGAGCGAGCCGCGTACGCGACAGTCGCCAACGGACTCGCAGGCGACACGAGCGGCGGAGGGAGGAGCAACAGCGAGAGTCCCTTGCGACGGGGGGAGCCGCGAAGGTGCGTGAGGCGCGCGCCGGAGAGCCCGTTGGCCGGCGAGCGGATCGCGGTGCGGAGGAATGCGTCAGCCAGTCGGGTGCTGGTCGGTGGCGGAAGCAGCGCCGTCACTCGTCGTCTCTGATCTCTTTCGGCCGGCCGATTGCGCCAACCAGGTTGACGCATCTATCGCTGACCGTACCCGTGAGTCCGCTCCGGACCGCACGGATATAATCGGCGGACTTTCATCCACGCATGGTGAGTCCGGGCACGTCGATCGGCTCGTACGAAGTTGTCTCGCTGCTTGGGTCCGGTGGCATGGGCGCGGTGTATCGTGCGCGCGACTCGCGGCGCAAGCGCGACGTGGCGCTCAAGATCCTCCCTGACATCTTTGCCGGACACCCTGACCGCCTGAGCAGGTTTCAACGCGAGGCCGAAGTGCTCGCCTCGCTCAAACACAAGAATGTCGCCGGCATGTATGGCATCGAGGAGTCCGGGGCGCGCCGGACGCTCGTCCTCGAGCTCGTCGAAGGCGAAACACTCGCCGATCGGATCGCGCGCGGGCCGATTCCGCCCCACGAGGCACTCCCGATCGCCAGCCAGATCGTGGAGGCGCTCGAATACGCCCACGAGCACGGCGTCGTCCATCGCGACCTGAAACCGTCGAACATCAAGATCACGCCCGCTGGCGCCGTGAAAGTGCTCGACTTCGGTCTCGCGAAGTGGTCCGCCGATGGCCTGCTGATACCCGCCGATGCGAGCGCGTCCCAGGCCATCACGCAGATGTCGCGTGTCGGCGTGCTGATCGGCACCGCCGCCTACATGAGCCCCGAGCAGGTCCGCGGCAAACAAGCGGACCGGCGCAGCGACGTTTGGGCATTCGGTTGTGTCCTCTACGAGATGCTGGCCGGACGCCGCGCGGTTGAAGGCGACGAAGTCAGCGACATCCTCGCCAACGTGCTGAAGTCGTCGATCGACTGGACGCGGCTTCCCGCACAGATGCCCGCATCGATTCGTCCTCTGCTCCAGCACTGCCTCGAGAAAGATCGCGCGCAGCGGCTGCCAGACCTCACCGTCGCGAAGCGCGAGATCGCCGACGCTGCGACGCACGTCGATAAACCGACGACGCCCGGCCGTGCGACGACACGACGAGGTTGGATCCCGCGGGCGATTGCGACCGTTGGTCTGCTGGCGGCCGCAGTCGCCGTTGCTCTCTGGGCGCCGTGGCGAACCACTCCCGCCGCAGCACCGGTACGGATGACCGTGGCGCTGGGAGCAGACGCGTCGCTCGCCGCCGGAGTCGGGTCGGCCAAAACCGTGTTGTCGCCAGACGGCCGCACGCTGGCGTTCGTGGCCAGGGAAAGTCAGCGCACGCAGCTGTACGTGCGCAACATCGATCAGTTGCGCGCCACGCCGCTCGCGGGAACCGACGATGCGAGCAGTCCTGTCTTCTCGCCCGACGGACAGTGGATTGCTTTTTCTAGTGGCGGGAAGCTGAAGAAGATCCCGGTCAACGGAGGTGCGGCGGTGACGCTGACCGACGCGTCATCGTTGGGCCTCACATGGACCGACCGGGACACCATCGTCTTTCAGCCCGGTCCGAATCGAGGGCACGGCGCGCTGTTCGAAGTATCGGCGGGCGGTGGCGACGCGGTCGCCGTCACCGCACAGGGCGACGGATTTCACCTTTGGCCTCAGGCACTCCGTGGCACGAATGTCGTTCTCTTCACAGTGGTGCGGGCGACCGGCCCGAATGCCGTGAATCAAGCCGACATCGTGGCACAGCGAGTCCCGAACGGAGAACAGAGGATTGTGCGACGGGGCGGCCACTACGCTCGATACGCTGAGAGCGGGCATCTGCTTTACATGAGCAACGGGACGCTCTTTGCCGCGCCGTTCGATCGCAACACGCTGACGCTGACGGCTGGCGCGGTCCCGGTGGTCGAGCAGGTGTCGTGGGACGCGCAGAGTGGCGCGTCGGAGTTTTCCGTCTCGCAGAACGGCACGCTGGTGTTCACATCGGGCGCGGCGGTGTTCGCGCCCGTCTCGACATTGAACTGGCTGAACCGGGCTGACGCCGTGATGCCGCTCAAAGCGTTTTCCGGTCCTTGGGGAATGCCGCGGTTTGCCCCTGACGGCCACCGGCTCGCGATCGTGAGAGGAAGCGAGGAAGAGAACCTCGATGTGTGGACTTACGATCTCGATCACGACACGCTCACGCGAATCACGCTCGATGCTGCCCCTGATCTCTCGCCAATCTGGACGCGTGACGGGCAGCGGATCACGTTCGGATCGTCGCGCGGCAGTCGAGCGAACGTCACCAACCTGTACTGGCAGCGTGCCGATGGCACCGGAGAACCGCAGCGGTTGACCGAGAGCGAGCACACGCAGCTTCCGAGCTCGTGGCATCCCATGCGTCCGCTGCTGGCGCTCACCGAGGGAGACCCGGGAGGGGCTCAACGCGTGATGATCCTCGAGCTCGAGGGGGACGAAGCGAACGGGTGGAAGCCCAAGCCGCCCACCGAGTTCGTGGGTGGCGCATCTCGCAACGTGATGCCGATGTTCTCTCCGGACGGACGCTGGCTGGCGTATCTCTCGAACAAGACCGGCTCGTTCGAGTTGTACGTGCGGCCGTTTCCCGGGCCGGGCAACGAAGTACGGGTCTCGAGCGGCGGTGCCAACGATCCGAGGTGGTCACCGACGCAGCAGGAGATCTTGTACAGCACGCTCAATCAGGCGACGAATCCGACCGGACAGATCATGGCTGTGTCGTATTCCGTTGCCGGCAGCACATTCAAGCCCGAGAAGCCAAGGCTCTGGTCGACGCTCACGATCGCGGCGCCGCCGTTCCAGGCGTACGGGCAGTTCCTCGATCTCCATCCGGACGGGTTGCGTGTTGCAGTCAGCCTGCCACGAAGCGCCCAGGAGGAGAAGTCGCAGAACTCACCATCCACTGTGGTGTTCATCTTGAATTTCTTCGAAGAACTCCGGCGCCGTGCGCCGCTCGCGCGGTAGGGCCACGGAGAGACACGGAGATATGGGCCACGGAGAACACGAAGAACACAGAGAGTCTGGGGCCACGGAGATCACGGAGGATATCGGCCACGGAGATCACGGAGATCACGGAGGATTTGTCCACGGAGAACACGAAGATCACGGAGGGTTTGGATACAGAAAACGCGAAGATGACAGAGATTGGCCACGAAGAACCCAGCGCGGCTGCGCAGCAACCAAAGAGCGCATCCGCGCTGGGTCGAACCAGTGTCTGTTGGTGACACTCCCGCGCCCTCAAATGTGCCAAGAAAACAAACTTTGGGGCGGTAGTGTCACAAAGATCACCAAGGTCGAGATCCAGTCGCCCAAACTCTCCGTGATCTTCGTGATCTCCGTGGCCAAACTCTCCGTGATCTTCGTGATCTCCGTGGCCAAATCCTTCGTGATCTTCGTGATCTCCGTGGCCAAATCCTTCGTGATCTTCGTGATCTCCGTGGCCGAATCCTTCGTGATCTTCGTGGCCGATCTTTCTCCGTTTCTCTTCGTGGCCTGGGCGCGAGTTCTTCGGCGACGCAGAGCTTGCCCGCGTTGTAAGCTCGACTCCGGCGACCGAGGATCTGCTGCGCACGGTCCAGGAGGAGGATGAATGAACCGACTACGGCGATGGTGGCCTGACGTGCTCGTCGTCGTCGGCGTCGCGTGGCTGTCGTTTGCATGCTCCGCGTACGGAGGCGACGGCGACATCGACGGCCAGCTGGACGAGGGCGGCG
Source organism: Vicinamibacterales bacterium (assembly GCA_035263125.1). Lineage (GTDB taxonomy): Bacteria > Acidobacteriota > Vicinamibacteria > Vicinamibacterales > UBA2999 > Gp6-AA40. The sequence goes on along the minus strand of DATFRP010000376.1, from coordinate 7,396 downwards.
GAGACGTGTCGGGCGATTTCGCCATCGGGTACAACGATTTCGATCGGATGAACATCGCGGCGGCGTCCACGGTAACGACGATCGGCGTGCTCGCGAAGATCAACCGGCGGACACCGTCGGCGCCGCCCACCGCCTAGCGCGCGATTTGTTGGTCCTTGGTCCTTCGTGCTTGGTTCTTGGTCCGTCCTGTGGGCCTGGAGTCGCCGGTGTCACATCCTTGACCAGGAAATTCCACAGTTCGATCACATGACGGACGAACCTGGACCAGGGGCCGGGCCCAGACCATGGCCCGAGAACCACGCACCAAGGACGGCAGCTGACTGACGCCTGCCTTACACGGGCCCGTTCGAGGAGAGATTGATCAGCGAGCCGCCGGGTATCCTGCTGAACGCCTCGCTGTCCGACAGGGCCAGGGCGAGGACGCGCCGGCCGATGAACGCGTGCTCGCGCGCGAGGTTTTCGGCACGCGTGCCCTGGCGTTTCTCGATCGACTCGATGAGACCGCGATGGTGATCCTTGGCGATCGCCAGGGTTTCGTCGGCGTGCCCGAAACTCGAGGTCGGGAACACCATCGCGCTCGGCGAGGCGAACGGCAACGACACGGCGTGCTGAATCGCGCGCGTCAACATCGCGCTCTTCGCGAGATCGATGATCGCGGAATGGAAGGCCTCGTTGAGATCCATGAAGTGGCCGAACGAGTCGAGCGTCAGTCGATCGAGTCGATCGATCTCGTCTTCGAGGCGTCGTAGCGTGTCGACCTCCGCGTCATCGATCAGCCGCTCCGCGGCGAGCCGCGCGGCGGTGCCTTCGAGCACCCCTCGGATCTCGATCGCGTCGAGCGCCTCCGACGGTGTGTAGCCGCGCACCGTGAATCCCCCGTTGGCGCTCACGTCGACCAGACCCATGTGCGCGAGCCGCTCGAGCGCGAGTCGAATCGGCGTCCGCGAGACGCCGAGCCGCGCGACCAGCGGCAGCTCCGACATGCGTTCGCCGGGGGTGAACTCGCCGCGCATGATCGATTCGCGCAGGCTGTAGAGCGCCCGCGCGGTTTGAGACGCAACATCAGAAGGCCGAGCCAGAACCGGGAGACCGAGTGCAGGCGACTCAGGCTTGTTCGACATTTTGGTGTGGGCCCCCGCCCCGTTGGATCGCCGTATAATCCCTCGAAATTCCTGCCAGGAATAGACCGGCTTTTTGGATCCCTGCGAAGCCCTGACGTGCAGTTGCATGCAATTCGTCAGAACGGGCGCAATTCTTACCACAGAAGTCTCTGGGATCCTTGACTTTCCAGTTTCACGGTGCTTATTCTGATCCGCTCCTGTATGCAATCCCGGTTTTTCGCGTGCTCGTTGCCGTAGCGCGGGAGCGGGACCGCGCCTCTTGTTTGCCGACTATCTCTGAAGGGAAAGACGCTCCTATGCGAACCGCGCTGAAGTGTCTAACGTTGACCGTTGTCCTACTGCTTCCGGCAACTGTGTTTGCCCAGGCTACCCTCACGGGTACCGTTCGTGACGCCTCGGGTGGCGTGCTGCCCGGGGTGACCGTGGAGGCTGCGAGCCCCGCACTCATCGAGAAAACCCGCTCCGCTGTCACCGACGCGAGCGGGCAGTACCGCATCATCGACCTCCGTCCCGGCACTTACTCCCTGACCTACACGCTGCCTGGCTTCAACGCCGTGAAGCGTGACGGCATCGAGTTGACCGGTACGTCAGTCATCACGATTCCGATCGAAATGCGGGTCGGTGGAATCGAAGAGACGATCACCGTGAGCGGCGAGACGCCGGTTGTCGACGTGCAGAGCCCGCGGCGCGAAACCGTCATCAAGTCGGAGGTGATCGACTCGCTGCCAGTGACCAGGGCGGCGGGCGCCATCCTCAACATCACGCCCGGGATCGTGACTGCCGAAGTCACGGCGGGCGCGTTGGCCCCGACGATGACCGCATTCAACGCGCGCTCGAGCGTGATCAACGCGGGCTCCGTCGCCGGTGAAGGCCGCTATGCGATGAATGGTTTCCCGGTGACCGCGGCGCGCAGCGGCGGCTTCGCGTCGATCGTCTACGACACCGTCAACGTCGACGAAATCAACATCACCGTTGGCGGCGGCCTGGGTGAAAGCGACATCGGCGGCCCGGTGATGAACATCATTCCGCGCTCCGGCGCCAACACGTTCGGCGGCACCGCGTTCGTGAACACGGCCGGCGAATGGTCGAGCGGCAGCAACATCAATGGCCAGATCACGGCGCTCAACCCGACCATCACGCAAGCGGCGGGCGTCAAGAGTGCGTACGACTGGAGCGCGTCCTACGGTGGCCCGATCAAGAGAGATCGTATGTGGTTCTACGGCAGCTACCGCGACCTGAGCACGATTGTGCCGCGCCCTGGCATTGTCAACAACCTCAACGCCGGTAATCCGGCGCGCTGGGACTGGATGCCGGGCACCGATACAGCGCAAAACGTCAAGGACCGCACGATGTGGATCGGCCGCGTCACCGCTCAGTTGGGCAAGAACCGGTTGCGGGGCAGCACCGAGTACCAGGCGCGTTGCGAAGGCACGCCGCTGAGCACCGACACGAAGGGTTGCCACAACCGTGGCAGCGACTGGGTCGGTTTGGGCGTCGCCGGCAACAACGGCCAGTCGCCGGAAGCGACCTCCACCGCCGCTGATGGCTACTTCGACGTGCCGTACTACCTCAGTCAGTTCTCGTGGACGATGCCGGCAACGAACAAGCTGCTCTTCGAAGCGGGCTATACGCCGTTCCGGTATCAGCCCATCTTCGGTCACCCCGCGCCGGATGCGGATCTGAACTTGATTGCCGTGACGGAACAGTCGAACGCGCTTCGTTGCAATCCGGACGGCACACCGATCGGGCGCGCGGTCGGTTGCACGCCGGAAAACGCGGCCACGCTGCGGTGGGCGCCGGTGACGAACTTCCGCTATCGCGGTGTCCCGCAGTGGGGCCCGGCGAAGGGCAACACCGACGACGTCATGACCTCGCTCTCGTATGTGACCGGTGCGCACAGCGCGAAGATCGGCTACCAGTTGCGCCGGCTCGACCTGCTCGACAAGGATCAGGCCAGCAACACGCAGCTCGAATACCGCTTCAACCAGGGCGTGCCCAACGCCGTCGGGTACTACATGCCCGACTTCGGCCGCCGGACCATCACCAATACCAACAGCGTGTTCATGCAGGACACGTGGACGCACGAGCGTCTCACCCTGCAGGGCGCTCTCCGGTGGGATCGCGCGTCGAGCTACGCGCCTGTCGCATTGAACGGCACGACGAACACGTCGTTCCTCAACCTGCAGCCGATCACGATTCAACGCACCGAGGGCGTCAACGCGTACAACGACATCACGCCGCGCTTTGGTGCCGCCTACGACCTGTTCGGCAATGGCCAGACCGCGCTGAAGTTCAACTACGGCAAGTACCTCGCTTACGCGGCGAACGACGCACCGTACACGTCGACCAACCCGGGCGCGACGATCGTCCGCAGCGTCCAGGGCGTCAACCTCCGGCCGTGGACGGATAGCAACAACGACTACGTGGTCAACTGCGATCTGCTCAACCCGGCGGCCAACGACGAGTGCGGCGTGGCGAACTCGACCGCCGCAAACTTCGGCAAGGCGACGGCGGCGACGATCGTCGATCCCGATGTGCTGTCGGGCTGGGGCGTGCGCCCGGGAGACACGCAGTACACGTTTACGATCCAGCAGCAGATCGTCCCGCGCGTGTCGGCGGATTTCGCGGTCACGCACCGGAAGTTCCACGGCTTCTTCATCACCGACAACATCAACCGGCATGCCGGTGGCACGATCGACGGCTCGGTGCTGGGCGCGTACGAGACCTACACGATCAACGCGCCTCGCGATAACCGCCTGCCGGGCGGCGGCGGGTATCCAATCACCGTGTACAACGCAACGGCAGCGGCGATTGCCGTGCCCGCGACGAACTACATGCGGCTCGAATCGGCGTTCGGTGATGAGCGCGACAGCCATTGGGATGGCTTCGAGTACAACGTGAACGCGCGGCTCCGCGGCGGACTGACCGTCTCGGCCGGTGCGAGCACGGGCCGTGGCGTCGTCAATACCTGTGCAACCGTGCAGAAGTACGCCGGCACCAACGGCACCAATATCAGCGGCCTCAACGCGGTCAACGGCCCCGATACGCGTTCGTGCAACAACGTCGAGCCCTGGCAGACCACGATCCGAGGCCTCGGCACCTACACGCTCCCCAAGGTCGACGTGCTGATCAGCGCCACCGTGCGGTCGGCCCCACCGCAGGAGATCACCGCAATCTGGCAAGTGAACACCCTCCAGACGATCGCGCCGCTCCTGGGGGGGCGCGTGCCCGCCGGTTCGGCCGCAACGACGAACATCGTGCTCACTGATTCTGATCACCGCATCTACGCGGACAACCGTCGCACGACCGTCGACATGCGGTTCGCGAAGATCCTGCGCTTCGGGGGGCGGCGCGCCGATGTCGGCGTCGACCTGAACAATGCACTCAACACCAACTACGCGACGGCGTACAACGGAACGTTCATCCAGGGCACCGACGTGGAGAACGTCGTCCGGCCGAGCGGCTTCCTGGCGCCGACGTCGATCTACAACCCGCGGTTCGTGCGTTTCAACATCACGCTGAACTTCTAGGATCGCAGACCGGGTCTGAAGAACAAGACCCGGTCTACGGGAGCAGGAGAAAGGGGCCAGGGAAACCTGGCCCCTTTTCTTTGTACGCGCTATCGGTACGCGCTATCGTGCCGGACAGTCCGGCACCCGGACGCGTGCGGACGCGGCCGCGCGGCGCAGGTCGGCGAGAAATCCCTGCGCCGACTGATGTCGGGGATCCTCGGCAAGGATGTGACAGACGGCAGCCGTGGCCTCGTCGAGACGCCCCGCCGCGGCGGCGGCACTCGCAAGGTTCATGAGCGCGGAGGCGTTTCGCGGTTCCCGCTGGGCGACGCCACGGAGCAGCGGCAGCGCCTCTGAGACCCGCCCCAGGCGCAGCAGCGTGATGCCGTCATTCGTCTGGGCCCCCGAGTTGTGCGGCTGCGCCGCGAGGATACGCTCGTATTCCTCGTGTGCCTCGGCCAGGTCGCCGGCGGCAAGCAGTTCGTCCGCTCGCGAGAGTCGCGGCGCCACGTCGTCAGGTGTCAACGCGGCAATCTGCGCAAAGACATCTGCCGCTTCGTAATGGCGTCGCTGCTGCGCCAGCGCACGTGCGAGAACACGACGACCGTCCAACGCCACGGTGGGCTCGTTCGGAGTCTCGCTGATCGCACGTTGCAGCTCGACGATCGCTTCCTCGGTTCGCCCATCGTCGAAGAGGGCGACCCCGAGCGCGTAACGAGACAGCGGTCCCTGATCGGCGGCCGCGCGCAGGTGCTCCAGAGCTTCTGACCGTCTCCCTTCCTGCAGGAGGACCGCCGCGAGATTCCTGTGCGCAAGTCTGGACGGCCAACGTTCGAGCGAGCCGCGCCACAACCCCTCCGCCGACGCAAACTCCTCATTCTGCGCCGCCGTCGTCGCTGCCAGCACGATGATGAGAACGACGGTGGCGACGACCAAGGACAGCGGCCGGGCCAATGACGGGCGGCGACGTGGCGTCCGCTGGGCGAGCGCGACGATGCCGACCACGAAGAGCACCACGATGCCCGCGAGCGGAAGGTACATCCGTCGCGCGGCACCGACCTCGGTGGCAATCGGCACAATCGAGGACGTCGGCGCCAACGTCAGGAATACCCACACCGCAGGAAACCCGAGGACAGGCCGGCGATGCCACAGCCAGATCGCCGCAACCACCAGCGACGGCGCAACGAGGCTCATCGCCCCGACATCCGCCAGCGTAAGAAGTTGTGCTTCTCCGAACGCAAACAACAGATGGTCCGGCCACACGATGAGACGGAAGTATTCGGGGATGACCAGCGCCTGATTCAGCAGATACGTCCACGGCGAAAGGCCCGTGGAAAATCCTGCGGACGCCGAGTGAGGTGCGTCGAACAACAGAACCGCCAGTACTGCCCACGTCGCGGCTAGACCAGCGTAGAGCCGCCACCGCTCTCTCAGTGCGGTCGCAAATCGATCATAGATGTAGGCCCGATCGTAGAGCAGGACGGCAACCGGCGCAGTGACCATCGACTCCTTGCTCGCCATGCCGATGCCGCATGCGACGACGGCGACTACGGTCCACGCCGAGCTGTGCGCCGCGCGAATGGCAGCGGCCAGCACGACGAAGTAACAGACGGCCATAAGTACTTCGGACCGGCCGGAAATATAGGTCACCGCACCGATCTGAATTGGATGCACCGCCCAGATGGCTGCCGTTGCGGCGGCGATGAGATCCGCCCGTGATTCGAGGCCGACTGCGGGAAGCCGGAGCGTCCAGCGGACGATCCCGAACAGCAGGAGCGCGGCGACGAGATGCAGCGCGATGTTAGTGGCGTGATAGCCGGAGACGTTCAGACCTGTCATTGCGTAATCGACGGCGAACGACAGATTCAGCAAAGGGCGCCCGGAGGTTGGTGTGGCGTTGGGCGGCGGCGACAGCACGAGATGCAAGTCCGACAGACGCTTGATGCTGTCGTTCTCCACGATCGTGCTCAGGTCGTCGTACTGAAAGGGGGTGTGCAGACCCGTGCTGTACGCCGCGATGACCGCGACAGCAATAAGAGAAGCGCTGAGCCAGGCTATGGATTTGGACGAGACGGGCACTACCGAACGAGTGTACCGAACTCGAACGTCGACTCAACCAAAGATCGCGAAAACAAGGGCCAAGCAATCCTGGCGGTTCTCATGTACGCGGGATCGAAGCGAAGTCAATCGTCAGCGCATCGGCGCGGGGTTGCGCGCCAGCGTTCGGCGGAGTCCTTCCTCGTAGGCGACGAGCTCGGAGTATCCCAGCTCGGTTCGGATTCGCGTCGTGTCGTACACAATGTCCTGATCGAAATCGACGTTGGTCGTTGTCGCTTCAGGGACCGATGAGGACGGCAAGTGCGTCAGCCGCTCGGCAACGGTCGGCGTGTCCTTCTCACCGACGTTGTAGATGCCTGCTGCCGCCGGATGCAGAGCCGCCAGGACAATCGCCTGGGCGACGTTCTCGACGTAGCCGTGCGTCCAGCGCCAATGCGGATGGTGACGGAACGAGTAGACGGTTGCGAGGTCGGCGTTCTCCTCTGGCCCGTACACTTTGGGCAGCCGCAGGACGACCGCGCGCGTCGGGCCGGCCAGGAACACCCGCTCGACGAGGATCTTCTCGTACGAGTAGACCCACTCATCGGACGAGCGCGCCTGCTTCCGGTATGGATACAACACTGATCGCACTGCGGATGATTCCGTCAGCGCGCCGTGTTCAACGGGACCACTCTCGATACCGTTGAAGCGCCCGTACGCGCGGTA
>DATFRP010000375.1:0-7582 GCA_035263125.1 Vicinamibacterales bacterium | reverse complement strand
GGCGCGACCAGGCTCGCACGTCTCGACACCGTACTGGCGCGTGGCTACGACGACGGGACCGAACTTTCGGGCGGGCAGTGGCAACGGGTCGCGCTCGCGCGCGCACTGTGCGCCGTCGAGATGGGCGCCGGCCTCGTGCTGCTCGACGAGCCGACGGCGCAGCTCGATGTACGCGGCGAGGTCGAGATCTTCGATCGCATCCTCGCGGCGACGCGCCACTGTACGACCATCCTCATCTCGCATCGTTTCTCGACCGTCCGGCACGCCGATCGGATCTGCGTGCTGGAACACGGACGCGTGATCGAACTGGGGACGCACGACGAGCTGATGGCGAAGGGCGGACGGTATCGCACGATGTTCGACCTGCAGGCGCAACGTTTCAGCGCGACCGAAGACGAGGAAGGAGCGGCGTATGACGTCCTTGGCTGACACAACGACGACTGCGCCCGACGCCCGCCTCGATCGCCTGCCGCCGATGCTCTCGTCGATGTGGCGTCTCTGCAAGTTGGGCTACAAGCACGAACCGCGTCTGATGCTCGTCGCGTTCGTCCTGTCGCAACTGGCCGCGCTCCCCGATGCACTCATCGCGGTGTGGTTGATGCTGCTCGGCAAGGGTGTCCTCGAGCACCGCTCTGCGCTCATCACAATCTCCGCGATCGGCCTCGGTGTCTCTGCCAGCGCGACCTGGTTCCTTCGAACGATCAGCACCCGTGTGCAGCGGCGCTTTCGTGACAGGGTCACGATCGCGCTCGAATCGCACGTCGCCGAGCTGCAGGCCTCGGTCGCGACGATCGCGCATCACGAGCGTCCCGATTATCTCGACCGGCTCTCGATGCTGCGCGATCAGGTGTTCGTGCTCGATCACATGTACATGTCGGTGTTCTCCACGCTCGGCTGGATTCTTCGCCTCGTGATCACGGTCGCCCTGCTCATGTCGATCCATCCCGCGCTCGTCCTTCTCGTTCTGGCCGCGCTGCCGACGGTGGCCACATCGGCGTGGCGGCCTGGCGTAGAACGCGTCGTGATGGAGAAATCGGCGCAACCGAACCGCCTGGCGCGCCATCTGTTCGCCCTGGCGACGACCGCGTCGCCAGGCAAGGAAGTGCGCGTCACCGGGATCGGCCCGTCGCTCGTGTCGCAGCGTCGCCAGGCGTGGAACTTCGGGCATCGACCGATCGCAGCCGTGCGCTGGCGCTCGGCGTTGTGGCACACGCTCGCCTGGGCGTTGTTCGGCGCTGCCTACGTCGGCGCGATCGTGTTCGTCTCGTCGGGGCTGGGTGCGCCGGCTGGAAGTGTGCTGCTCGTGCTCGCTGCAGGCTCGCGACTCTCCGCATACATCGGCGCCACGGTCGGCGAGATCGGGTTCCTTCGTGGCTTCTGGGCCGACGGGTCACGTCGGCTCGCGTGGCTCGAAGACTACTCCGCATCGTTCATCGCGGCTGCCGATCTGCCTGTGCCTGCGACAATCGGGCGCGGCATCCGACTCGATCATGTGTCGTTCAAGTATCCAGGCACCTCGCGTCTGGTGCTCGATGACGTCTCACTCTCGCTCCAGCCCGGCTCCGTCGTCGCGATCGTCGGCGAGAACGGGGCCGGCAAGACGACGCTCGTCAAGCTGCTCGCGAAGATGTACGAGCCGACCTCCGGTGCGATCTTCGTCGACGATCAGCCACTGGCACGGATGAAGGCCAATGAGTGGCGCGAGCGCATGGCAGGCGCGTTCCAGGATTTCTATCGATTCGAATTCCGCGCCCGACAGACCGTGGGCCTCGGCGATGTCCCGCGAGTCGACGACCAGCCTGCGGTGGTGACCGCGATCGGCCGCGCCGGCGCCGACGATGTGGTGACGAAGCTGACCGCGGGTCTCGAGACGCAGCTCGGTCCGACCTGGCCGGGTGGTGTCGACGTGTCGTTCGGCCAATGGCAGAAGCTCGCGCTGGCCCGCGGCTTCATGCGCGACCGCCCGCTGCTGCTGGTGCTCGATGAACCGACCGCCGCACTCGACGCGGAGACCGAGCACGCGCTGTTCGAGCGCTACGCAAACGCGGCGCGCGGCGCTGATGGTCATGGACGCATCACTATCCTCGTCTCGCATCGTTTCTCCACCGTCCGCATGGCCGATCGCATCATCGTCATGGACGGCGCGCGGGTGGTCGAAGTGGGGACGCACGAGGAGCTGATGGCGAAGCGAGGTCAGTACGCGGAGTTGTACGGAATTCAGGCGGCGGCTTATCGGTGAGTTCGGATCGGTGCGAGCTCTCTGACGGGGGTCGGTGCGATCCTCACTCACGATAGTCGGTGCGATCCCTCTAACGTTTGTCGGTGCGATCCCGCTGACGTGGGTCGGTGCGATCCTGCCTTCGGCGTGTCGGTGCGATCCCGCTGACGTGTTGTCGGTGCGATCCTGGTGACCCTTATCGGTGCGATCAGGCCTTCGGCGGGTCGGTGCGATTGGACTGACGCTTGTCGGGGCGGCCTCGCAGGCTGGAACCGCGGCGTACGCAGTTTCTGAGAGGCAACCGAAAGTCTCGATCGCAGTTTCCGCTACTTTCTGGAACGGGTTCGCGCGGTTTCCTGATGATTTGAGTTCGGCACAGTGCGTGCACCAGCATTCCGGCAATGGCTGGCGCACGACACTATTAGCAACTGCGCGTATGGAAACTCGCCGACATCCTCCGCGCGGAGGTCTTCGAGCTCACGGCAGGCCGGAAGTTTGCCAGGGATTTCAAGGCTCAAGAGCAGGCCGACGACGCGATCAACTCAGTCTGTCGAAATATCGCCGAGGGATTCGGCTGTGGGACCCATGCCGAATTCGCAAATTTCCTGGTCTACTCGCGTCGATCACTGAACGAAGTGCGTGATGCGATCCGAGGAGCTCGGATGAAGGGATATGTGAGCGCAGACGATCTCCAGCGAGTATCGGACCTCGTCCACCGTCTACACCCCGCTCTCAGCAGGTTTATCGCGTACCTTCGCCGGACCCCTGATCCCAACCGTAAGAACGGCCAGCCAAAACCGCGCCCCGACAAACCCCAGCAAACCCGAACCACCAAACGCCAGCAGGATCACACCGACAAACGTCAGTCCGATCGCACCGACCCACGTCAGCTGGATCGCACCGATCCGCCGAAGGCCTGATCGCACCGACGAGCGCCAGCGAGGATCGCACCGACCAGCGCCAGCGGGATCGCACCGACCGGCGCCAGCCAGGCTCGCACCGACTCGTCTGCCGCGCCCCTGCCAACCGCGAGCGACCCGCATCGTCTAAGCCATAGGCATGCACCAGAGCGACCCGACGGCTGTCGCCAGGGCCCGAAACGGCGACATCGCTGCCTTTCGGTCGCTGGTTGAAGAGCACAGCGCCTATCTGTTCGGTGTGGTCTACCGGATGACCCGGAACCCCGAGGATGCCCGGGACGTGGTGCAGGACACCTGGCTCAAGGCGCACACACAACTCGGCCGGTTCGAGTCGCGCGCCGACGTGCGCACCTGGCTGACGCGCATCGCCATCAACTGCGCCATCGACCACCTCAGAAAGACCGGACGACGTGAGGCCGTGCAGACAGCCGATCTGGAAGAGGGGCCGATTGCTGCCCGCGCGCGTGCGCTGGAGCCGGCACCGGATCGACGGGTCCTGGCGGGTGAAATCCACGCGCGCGTCGCGCAGACGATGCTGCGGCTGACCGAGATCGAGCGGGCGGCCTTCACGCTGCGCCACATCGAGGGGATGTCGATCGACGAGATCGGATCGGTGCTCGGTTTGAAGAGCAATGCGACCAAGCACAGCATCTTCCGCGCAGTGCGGAAAATGCGCGCGGCGCTGGCGCCATTTGTGGAGGCGTGACCGTGATGGAACGGACATCAACGGGACGGCATGTGACCGACGAGGAGCTGCTGCTCGACTACTACGGCGAGAGCGCACCGGCCGATCGCGACGATCGCCGCGCGCACCTCGAGGCGTGCGAGTCGTGCCGCGCTCTCGATCGCGAAATGCGCGCCGTCCTCACGCTCGTCGACACCACACCGTCGGTCGAGGCGCCACCTGGATTCGGCCGCGAGATGTGGGCGCGTCTCGAGCCACAGATCTCGGCGCGTATGAGGACGCGCACACCCTGGTGGAGACGTGTCCCGAGCGAGCTCCTCACTCGCAGGCGAGTCGAGGGATGGGCGCTCGCAGGCGGCATGGCCGCGCTCCTCCTGGCCGCCTTCATGCTCGGCCGCGTCTGGGAACAGGCGCCGCGCAAAGACACACCATCAGCCGACGCCCGCACGCTGCGCGAACGGCTGCTGCAGGCCGAAGTTGAAGACCACCTCGATCGATCTCAACGCGTGCTCGTCGAACTCGTCAACGCCGACGATACGGTTGCAGATGCGTTTGCGGGGGAGCGCATGCGCGCGGCGGATCTGGTCGCGGCCGGACGTCTCTATCGCCGCTCGGCCGACGCGGTCGGCGATGTCGCGATGCGCGATCTGCTCGAGGATGTCGAACGCATCCTGGTCGACGTTGCTAACGAACCCTCGGATGGTTCGTCCAAGGATTTGACGGATGTGCGCATGCGGATCACCGATCAGGATCTGGTCTTCCGTCTGCGTCTGGCCGCTTCGGAGATTCGCGAACGAGAGCGTCGCGAACGACCGGTATGGTGAAGCAGGGTGAGGCAGAGAAGAACATGAACCGAGAGACGATTCGTTGGGCTACATGGGTGGCGATTCTGGTCGCGTCGCCGGCACTCTCGATGCCGGCAGTGACGGCGGACACGCAGGACGCGTTCGCGCGGCTGGCCGATCGGGCAGACGAGGATCGGGTGAGAGCCGAGCAGGATCGGGCACGCGCCGAACAGGACCGCGCCAGAGCGGAGCAGGACCGGGCCCGGGCCGACCAGGAACGCGCTCGCGCCGACCAGGCCTACGAACGCGGCCGTGATTCGATCGAGCGTGAGCAGTGGGCGAGGGCCGTGGAGCAGTTCTCCAACGTCATAGGCGACCGCGCGGCTCGAGCCGACGCCGCGATGTACTGGCGATCGTATGCGTTCGACAAACTGAATCGGCAGGCCGATGCGCTCACGAGCCTCGCCGAGCTCATGAAGTCCTTTCCCATGAGCCGATGGTTGAGTGACGCCAAGGCGCTCGAACTGCAGATCCGGCAGCGCGCGGGCCAGCCGATCTCACCGGACGCACAGGCCGACGAGGATCTCAAGCTGCTCGCGATCCAGGGGCTGATGGACTCGAATCCAGAACAGGCGCTGCCGATGCTCGAGAAGCTGCTGCAGGGGAGCGGGTCGCCGAGGTTGAAAACGCGCGCGCTTTTTGTGCTCGCGCAGAGCGGTTCGCCACGCGCGCAGGAGGTCATCTCCCGAATCGCGCGCGGCGGATCGAATCCCGATCTGCAGGACAAGGCGATTCAATACCTCGGCATGACCCCCAGCGAGTCGAATCGGCAGGTGCTGTCCGAGGTCTATCAGTCGTCGGGCGACATCAACGTGAAGCGCCAGGTGCTGCGGGCGTTCATGCTGTCTGGCGACAAGGTCCGCGTCCAGAACGCGGCGATGACGGAGAAGTCACCCGAACTGCGCGGCGAGGCGGTGCGTCAGCTCGGGGTGATGGGCGCGCGTGCGGAGTTGGGGTCCCTGTATCAGAAGGAGCAGACCGTCGAAGTGAAGCGACAGCTGTTGCGTGCGATGGGCGTCTCGGGCGACGCCGCGCATCTGATCGAAGTCACCAACACCGAGACGAATCCCGAGCTGCTGCGCGAAGCGATACGACAAATCGGCGTCGCCGGCGGTGGGCGCACGAGAGATGAGCTTCCAGCTCTCTACGCGCGAATGAAGGATCCCACCGTGAAAACTGCGGTGATCGATGCGTTGTTCATTCAGAACAATGCCGATGCGCTCGTCGCGATGGCGCGCAAGGAGACCGATCCAACGATGAAGCGGCGCATCGTCGAGAAGTTGTCGGTCATGCCGGCGCCGGCGGCTCGGAACTACATGCTTGAATTGCTCGAGAAGTAGTGAAGGGCGCGCCTTCGGCGCGTGGGGCCGCTGCGCGGTAGGGCAGGTGGGGTGGACCCTTTGGGTCCGTGGGGCAGGTGGGGCGACCCTTTGGGTCGTGGGGCCGCCCTTCGGGCGGTGGGCGGGTGAGGGTGAGGGAGAGGGAGATGCGTTCACGTGGGCTCGCACTGATTGTTGGCGTTCTTGCATCAGCGTCTGGGTTTGCGCAGACACCTGATGTGATTAGCGGCTCGCTCGAGACGCACGCGGTGACGCGCGGGCTGGCTCGTGAGGTTGCGGCCATCACCGAGAAGCTTTCGCAGCCTGCGTGGATCGGGTACGCCGTCAAGACCCGGGCTCGCGATTCGGATGGATGCTGGTCGGGAGACGGGCCGTATGTCTCGCGTCCGCTCAAGTCGGTGAAGCTCGAAGGGTCTGATGGGCTCTTCGTGTTGTTCCGCGTCGCCGAGCGCCAGGTGGAACGCATCAAGTTCGCATCGTCGGAATGTCCGCTCGACGCGGGCGGTCTCACCGTGCACTGGCTGACAGGAGTGACGTCCGCCGAGAGCCTCGACTACCTGACCACGTTCACCTCCGGTGGTGCGGCTCGACGTCTGGCGAATTCCGCGATCGTCGCGATGGCGCTGCATGCCGATCCCACGGCGATCGATCGGCTGATTGCGCTCGCGCGCACGGGAAACGACGCACGTGTTCGCGCGGATGCCTTGTTCTGGATTGCGCAGCGCGCCGGCGACAAGGCGGCCGGTGCCATCACCGACGCGCTCGATCGCGATCCCGACACCGAGGTCAAGAAGCGCGCCGTGTTCGCGTTGAGCCAGCTGCCCAAGGACGACGGGATCCCCAAGCTCATCGATGTCGCCCGCAACAACCGCAATCGCGAGGTCCGCCGGCAGGCCATGTTCTGGCTCGGGCAGAGCGGCGACCCGCGCGCCCTGAAGTTCTTCGAAGAAGTCCTGCAGAAATGAAAGAGTGGCGGGTTCGAGACGACCCGCCCTCCGATTGCGCCCACTCGATCTATCATTGCCGCGTCGAAGGGCCAGTTGTCCTTCCAAGGAGTTCGCGATGATCAAGTGGATGTCGGTCGCGGCCGTCATCATGACGCTCGTGGCCACGGTGTCGTTCGGTGTCTCGGCACAGCAGAACCAAATGAGCTTCTTCGTGACCAGCGCGGGTTCTGGCAATGGCGCCAATCTTGGCGGCCTCGCCGGAGGGGACAAGATCTGTCAGAACCTGGCCACCGCGGCCGGCAGCCGCGGCAAAACGTGGCATGCGTACCTCAGCGCGGCGGCGGCAAGCGGGCAGCCGGCGGTGAACGCGAAAGATCGCATCGGCAATGGCCCCTGGTACAACCAGAAGGGCGTGGTGATCGCCAAGAGCGTGGCGGACCTGCATTCCGACAACAACAACATCAAGAAGGACACCGCGCTGACCGAGAAGGGCACGGTCATCATGGGCGTCGGAGACAACCCGAACCAGCACGATATCCTCACCGGCTCGCAGGCCGACGGGACGCTCCAGCCGCCAACCGCACCGAACACGGATGCGACGTGCAGCAACTGGACCAGCGCGGCCGA
>DATFRP010000374.1:0-6808 GCA_035263125.1 Vicinamibacterales bacterium | reverse complement strand
TGTCCGTATTCGAGCGATGCGTTGAGGCGACCGGCCAGCCGCTCGGCGCGGCCACCAGCGCGGCGGCCGCTGTAGCCGGCCAGCGCGCGAAGCGCGCGCTCGAGCCTCGCCGCGGCGAAGCGGACCGATCGCGGAAACTCTTCGTTCAACATCAGGAACTCGGCCACGCGTTCGGCGCGTACTTCGGCCGTGTAGTACCGGCAGTACGCCTCGAGCGCCGAGCACGAGCGCAGCAACGCCACCCAGGCGACCTGGTTGTGCGGCGGCGCGCCATCACCGGCCTCGGTCCCTTCGGCGACGAATCGATTGAGCAGCGCCGCGGTTGCGCCGGCGCGCTCCAGGTGGCGTCCGACCTGCAGATACTGCCAGCCCTCGCCGTGCCCCATGGTCGCGTCGGTGATCCCCTGAAAGAGGTGCACGCCTTCGATGACCGTCCGCGATGTGTAGTGCGTGCGCGCGCTCCACGCGTCCTCTTCGCGCATCTGCCGCACGCGCAGATACAGCTCGTTGAGCTGCTGCCACATCGCCGTGCTGATCTCCTCGCGGACCTGACGCGCGTTCTCGCGCGCGACGGTGATGCACGACACGACCGCGTTGCGGTTGGCGCTGTCGAACAGTGCCACGCCGGCCCGCGAGATCGGATGGCTCTCGCTCTGATCGAGCCCGAGGCTCTGATACAGACGATCGATCCCGGCTGCCTCTGCGCTCGCGCCCAGACCGAGGCCATGATCGACCGCGACGTCGATGAGCCGCGCGGTGTGCTCCGCCCGTTCGAGGTATCGACTGATCCAGTAGAGCGCGTCTGCGACGCGTGACAGCAGCATCGTCAGTCCAGCAGAACCCAGGTGTCCTTGCTGCCGCCGCCCTGTGAGGAGTTGACCACCAACGATCCCTTCCGAAGCGCGACGCGCGTGAGCCCGCCGGGGACGACCGTCACCCGATCGCCGTAGAGCACGTACGGTCGAAGATCGACGTGACGCGGCTCGATTGCGCCGTCGACGAAACATGCGGCGCGCGACAACGCGAGCGTCGGCTGCGCGATGAAATTCCGTGGGTCCGCCAGGATGCGCTCGCGGAACTCCTGGCGTTGACTCTGCGTGCTGTGCGGGCCGACCAGCATTCCGTAGCCACCTGATTCCCCGACCGCTTTCACGACCACCTCGTCGAGGTGCTCGAGGACGTAGGCGCGGTCGGACGCGTTTCCCAGCAGGTAGGTCTGCACGTTCGGCAGAATCGGCTCTTCCGAGAGATAGAACCGGATAATCGCCGGAATATACGCGTACAACGCCTTGTCGTCGGCGACGCCGGTCCCGATGGCATTCGCGAGCGAGACGTTGCCAGCGCGATACGCGTTGAGCAGACCGGCGACACCAAGATGCGAGTCGGTACGGAACGCGAGCGGATCGAGGAAGTCGTCGTCGACGCGGCGGTAGATCACGTCGACGCGCCGGAGCCCCGACGTCGTGCGCATGTACACGATGTTGGCGTGGACGAGGAGGTCGCGCCCCTCGACCAGCGGGATGCCCATCTCGCGCGCCAGGAACGCGTGCTCGAAATACGCGGAGTTGCCCACACCGGGCGTGAGCACGACGATCGTCGGCTCGGACCTGGTGGGCGGAGCGAGCGCACGCAGGGTGGCGAGCAGCGCCTGTCCGTAATGCGCAATCGGCTTGACGTTGTAGCGGTTGAAGAGGCCGGGAAAGACACGCTTGGTGACGTCGCGGTTGGCGAGCATGTACGACACGCCGCTCGGCACACGCAGGTTGTCTTCCAGCACGACGAACCGGCCGTCTTCCAGGCGCACGAGGTCGGTGCCGGCGATCGACACGTAGATGTCCTTGTGGACCTGGACGCCGCGCATTTCACGGCGATAGTGGCGGCAGCTGTACGCGAGCTCACGCGGGACGATGCCCTCGGCGAGGATGCGCCCGTCGTGGTAGAGGTCCTTGAGAAACAGGTTGATCGCCTGAAGACGTTGCGCGAGGCCGCGCTCGAGCGTGTCCCATTCGGCGGCGGTGAGGATCCTCGGCAGCAGGTCGAAGGGAAAGATGCGCTCCGTGCCTTGCTCGTCGCCGTAGACGGTAAACGTGATGCCTTGCGTCAGGAACGCCCGATCGGCGTCGAGCTGGCGGCGACGCAGTTCGTCGGGCGAGACGCCCGTCAGTTCGTCGACGAGGGCCCGGTAGTGCGGATGCGGTCGCGCCGCGCGATCGAACATCTCGTCGAACGCCCGGTCGAGCGCATAGTCCGCAAAGAGGGTGCCGGGAAGCGGCGCTCTGGTCCGGGCCACGGCAGACGGGGCCGCCGGCATCGAGGAAGACGAACCGCCCACGGGTCGTTACTCGGACCGGACAGAATTGTTGTTCTTCGGATGAAGTGTGACAGGAACGTGCTGCTGGTCCGGCTCGCGCCATTCGCGAAGGTCCGCGCCGGTCCGAACGATCGTGCGCCGCGCCGTCCATTTGAGGAATCCGGCGTCGACGAGGGTATCGATCACGAAGCGGCAATCGTCCATCCCAATCGTCCAGAGTCGAACGGCCTGGGGCAGGGTCAACTCCAGACCGGGCATCTCCATGTAATCGGCTCGAACGCGATCCACGACAACAGCGAAGCTCATGACCCAATCAGGAGCAACCTCCGAGCCAACCGCGCGCCGGAACGCGCTCGCGCGATTTTCCGAGCAATCCATCGAACCGTACGGTTCGCACGCACTGTCAATTCAAACGTTCATGTATGACGAGGCGTGGACGCCTACGTGATTGTCTGAATCTGCCGGCGCGCCTCGACTGCCGATGCGCACGAACGCGTGAACCGTCGAGGCAGCGTTCTTGCTACGCCCGCCTCCACACCCCGGGAGGCCATCGTGACTACCGAATCCTCGACCGTCTCCAGCGCGGAGGCGTCGCCGCTCTGGACGCTCGAAGAAATCAGCCTGCTCGTCTCGCGCAGCGGCAACCCCACTGAGACGCTCACCAACATCGCCATCCTGATCCGCCAGCGTTTCTCCACCGACGTGTGCTCGGTGTATCTGCTCGAGCCCGATCGCGCGACCCTGGTGCTCGCGGCCACCGTCGGCTTGCGGCCGGAAAGCGTCGGCCAGGTGCGCATGCACGTGACAGAAGGCCTGGCCGGCCTCGTGGCCGAGCAGGTGCGGCCCGTCGTCGTGGCCGACGCGATGTCGCATCCGCGGTTCAAGTACTTCCGCGACAGCGGCGAAGATCCCTATCGCACGTTCGTCGGTGTGCCGGTGATGGAGCATGGCGTGCTGCAGGGCGTGCTCGTGGTCCAGACGCGCGAGCCGCGCACGTTCGTCGAAGACGATGTGCGGCTGCTGGCGGCGGCCGGAGCGCAGCTGGCGCCGCTCGTCAGCGAGGCGCGGACGGTCGGGCAGTTCGTCGCGCCGGTGCATCAGCGGCTCGCGGCGCTGACGCGCAACCTGTGGTGGAGCTGGGATCCAGACAGCGTCAGTCTGTTCCGCGATCTCGATCCCCTGCTGTGGCAGACATGCGGGCACAATCCGATCGAGATGCTCCAGCAGATCGACGGCCATCAACTCGAGCAGCGCGTGGTGCAGATGGCGCTGCATGGACGGATCAATCATGCCTACCGGCGGATGCAGGAGTACCTGCGATCGAAGCACACATGGGGCGCGCGTCATGCCAGCGTGCTCGGCGCGCGGCCGGTCGCGTATTTCTCGGCGGAGTTCGGGCTGCACGAATCGATGCCGATCTACTCGGGCGGCCTCGGCATCCTCGCCGGCGATCACCTGAAAAGCGCGTCCGATCTGGGCATCCCGCTCGTGGCTGTCGGTCTCTATTACGACCAGGGCTACTTCCGGCAGCGGCTCGATCGCGACGGGTGGCAGCACGAGGAATACATCGACGTCGATCACCGGCTGCTGCCGATGCAGCCCGCGGTGCGCGATGGCGAACCGGTGACGATCGAGATCTCGACGCGCACCGGGCGCATCGAGGCGCGTGTCTGGCAGACGTCGGTCGGGCGGACCACGCTGCTGCTGCTCGATTCCAACGTCGACGGCAACAGCCCGGAAGACCGCGAGCTGACCGCGCGGTTGTACGGCGGCGATCAACGCGTACGCATCAGGCAGGAGCTGCTGCTCGGGATCGGTGGAACACGGGCGCTCGATGCGCTCGGGATCTCACCAGGCGTCATTCATCTGAACGAAGGCCACAGCGCGTTTGCCGCGCTCGAGTTCGTCCATCGGCAGATGGAGGCCGAGGGCATCGGCGTGGAGGAGGCGATGCGCCGCGTGGCGTCGCAGGTCGTGTTCACCACGCACACCCCCGTGCCGGCAGGTCACGATCGATTCGATGCGGATCTGGTCGAGGAGCATCTCGGCCCGATTCGAGACGCGCTCGGCCTGTCGCGCGACGCGTTCCTCGCCCTCGGGCGCGTCAACCCGTACGATCACCGCGAGGGCTTCTGCATGACGGTGCTGGCGCTCAAGTCGTGCCACCGCGCCAACGCCGTCTCGTCGCTGCACGGGCAGGTGTCGCGTGCGATGTGGATGCCGCTGTTTCCAGGCGTGCGCGCCGAGCAGATCCCGATCGGCCACGTCACCAACGGTGTACACGTCAACACCTGGCTCGCGCCGCAGATGCGGCTCGTCTACGACCGTCATCTCGGTGCGAACTGGGTCGAACGCAGCGGTGATCCGGCGCTGTGGGATGCGATCGAGGAGATCGACGACGGCGAGCTGTGGGAGACGCATCAGGCGCTCAAGGCCAGCCTCATCGAGGTCACGCGTCGGCGACTCGTGACCCAGGCGGAGCGGCAGGGTGAGTCGGCTGCGCTCGTCGGACAGCTCCGACGGGTGTTGAGCCGCGATGCGCTCACGATCGGCTTCGCGCGACGGTTCGCGACCTACAAACGTGCGAATCTGCTGCTGCAGGATCTCGAGTCGCTCGCCGCGTTACTCAACCATCCGCAGATGCCGGTGCAGCTGATCTTCGCGGGGAAGGCGCATCCGCTCGACGGACCAGGAAAAGCGGTGCTCCAGCAGGTGGCGCAGCTCGCGCGCGATCCGCGCTTCCTCGGCAAGATCGTGTTCATCGAGGATTACGACATCAATGTCGGCCGTCATCTCGTGCAGGGCGTCGACGTGTGGTTGAACCACCCGCGGCGGCCGCTCGAGGCGTGCGGCACCAGCGGGCAGAAAGTCGTGCTCAACGGCGGGCTGAATCTGTCGGTGCTCGACGGCTGGTGGGCGGAGGCCTATGACGGGCTGAACGGCTTCGCGATCGGTCGCGGCGAAACCCACAGCAACACGCACGCACACGATGCCCGCGACGCCGACGCGCTCGTCCGCGTGCTGCTGAACGAGGTCGTGCCGCTCTACTACGACCGCGATCGCGACGGGCTTCCACGCGAGTGGATCGCCCGGATGAAGCGCGCGATCCGCACGCTCGGGTGGCGCTTCAGCGCGCATCGCATGGTGATGGACTACGTGATGAAAGCGTACATTCCGGCTGCGGGGGGTACCAGTAGCGACGTACGCGGATTCTGAAGGAATCAGGAAGCAGGAATCAGGAAGCAGGAATCAGGAAGCAGTTCTGGGCTAGCCTGCAGCCTTCAGGGCCAAGGCCTCAGGCCTGGCCCAGCCCTGAATCCTGATTCCTGATTCCTGATTCCTTCCGGTACGATAGCCACATGCATCCCCACATCGAACAGGTGTTCGCGCGGCTCGATCGATCCCGCGCAGCGCTGCGTGCTGCAGTCGAGGCGATGCCTGCCACCGCTCGAGCGACGCGGCCCGCGCCCGGACGCTGGTCGGCAGCCGAGGTCGTCGAACACCTGTCGATGGTGGAGCGGATCTTCGGCGAGCGGATCGTCAACGCGCTGCAGGCGCGTGTCCCGGAGCTTGCCGCCGAAACCGTGGAGCACACGAGTCTGCCGGATCCGATCGAAGCGCGCATGGCCGACCGCGTGAACAAGCGCAACGCCCCCGACACGGCGCGTCCGACGGGGACGCTCGCATGGAACGACGCCCTCGCCATCGTCGAGCAGGGACATGCCCGCCTTCGCTCGGTCGTGAGCGGCGCCGATGGCCTGGCGCTGAGTCAGGTGACGCTGGACCATGCATTCTTCGGGACGCTGACGGTGTATCAGTGGATCGAGTTGATGGCGGCGCACGAAGCCCGTCACACCGAGCAGATCATGGAGATCGCCGTCGCGCTCGCGTGATGACTCCGGTCCTCGAGCTCACCCACGCCACCTTCCTTCGAGGACGCACGCGTGCCCTTGACGATGTCTCGCTGAAGATTTGCGGCGGCGAGCACACTGTCATCCTCGGTCCGAACGGTGCGGGGAAGACATCGCTGATTCGACTGTTGACGCTCGAGGATCGGCCGCGCGCGCTCGACAACGGCATGCCGCCGCTCCGGATCTTCGGGCGCGATCGCTGGGACGTCGGCGAGCTGCGCACGCGGCTCGGGGTCGTGACCGGCGAGCTCGATGCGGGCTTCGGCCACAGCACGTCGAGAGGACGCGTGTCAGGCGCTGACGCGGCGCTCTCGGGTCTCTTCGGCAGCCAGGGTGTGTTCGCGCACCACGAGGTCACAGGCGAGATGCGCGAGCAGGCCCGTCTGGCACTGATGCGTGTCGAGGCGCCGCATCTTGCTGCGAAGCCGCTCAACGAGATGTCCGCGGGAGAGCGTCGCCGCGTGCTGATCGCGCGAGCGCTCGTCTCGAATCCCGAGGCGCTCGTGCTCGACGAGCCGACCACCGGACTCGACCTCGTCGCGCGTCACCGGTTCATGGAGACGGTCCGTCGCCTCGCGCGCGAGGG
>DATFRP010000373.1:0-22511 GCA_035263125.1 Vicinamibacterales bacterium | reverse complement strand
AATAGTGGCCCCGGCCTTTGCATGTTGACTCAGCATGAGCGGCAACGTGCGCGGAGCAGCTCAGGCTTATCTCGCAGCCATCGTCGAGTCGTCCGACGACGCGATTCTGTCGAAGGATCTCGATGGCATCATTCAATCGTGTAACGCCGCGGCCGAGCGGATGTTCGGATATTCCGCCAACGAACTCATTGGCCACCCCGTTCGCATCCTCATCCCTCCTGAACGTCAGTCAGAAGCGGACGACATCCTCGCCCACATTCGGCGGGGCGAACGCGTCGATCACTTCCAGACTGTTCGCCTGCGAAAGGATGGAAGCTCGGTCGACATCTCGTTGACGGTATCGCCGGTCCGAGACGGCGCGGGTCAGATCATCGGCGCGTCGAAGATCGCGCGTGACATCACCGAGCAACAGCGACTCGCGCGCGAGCTGGACGCTCAGCGAGAGTGGTTTCGCGTCACGCTCGGCAGCATCGGCGACGCCGTCATCGCCTCCGATCCGGACGGCCGCGTAACCTACATGAATGAAGCCGCCGAGCGCGCGACTGGATGGACAACGAACGAAGCGATCGGTCAGCCGCTCGCCGTTGTCTTCCACATCATCAACGAGAAGACGCGGAAGCCTGTTGAACACCCGGCGGAGTTGGTGTTGCGCACGGGGCACATCGTCGGGCTCGCCAATCACACCGTCCTCGTCGCCCGGAATGGAGTGGAACGCCCGATCGCTGATAGCGCTGCGCCGATCCGGGGCGCTGATGACCGCCTCATCGGCGTGGTTCTCGTCTTTCGGGATGTCACGGATGACCGACGCGCCGAAGAGGCACTCGCGGAGCAGCGCGAGTGGTTCGAAACCACGCTCGAAAGCATCGGCGACGCCGTCATCGCGACCGACATGAATGGGCACGTCGTCTTCATGAATCCGATCGCCGAGCATCTGACGGGTTGGCGCCTCGCAGAGGCGCGCAGGCGATCGTGCACGGACGTGTTCAACATCATCAACGAGCAAACTCGGCGGACCGTGCAAAGTCCGGTCGCGCGCGTGCTTGCAGAGGGGACAGTGGTCGGCCTCGCGAATCACACGCTGCTCATTGCGGCGGACGGGACGGAGTGTCCGATTGATGATAGTGGCGCGCCGATTCGCAGTCGCAATGGGCGCATCGTCGGCGCCGTGCTGGTCTTTCGTGACGTCAGCGACCGGCGTCGCGGCGAAGTCGAGCGGCTGGACACCGCGCTCGAGCGCGAGAGGTTGCTCGAAGCGGAACGCGCCGCCCGTGCCGAAGCCGAGCGCGCCAGCCGCGTGAAGGACGAGTTCGTGGCGATGGTCTCGCACGAACTGCGGACGCCGCTGAATGCGATCCTCGGATGGACTCAGTTGATGGCGAAGCCGGGCGTGGCACCTGACGTCGTCACGCACGGGCTCGACGTCATCAGACGCAACACGCGGCTGCAGACGCAGCTCATCTCGGACCTTCTTGACATGAGCCGGATCCTCTCCGGCAAGCTGCGGCTGGACATCGCGCAGGTCGACGTCGCCTCGGTGGTGAGCGACGCGATCGACACGGTTCAGCACAACGCGGACGAGAAAGGAATCGTCATCAGACGCGAACTGGACAACGCAGCAGGAGTCATTGCGGGCGATGCGGGTCGCATTCTGCAGATTGTCTGGAACCTGCTGTCCAACGCGATCAAGTTCACAGCCGAGGGTGGCCATATCACGGTGCGGCTCCGGAAGAGTGGATTGGATGCGGAGATATCGGTCGCCGACACTGGTGTGGGAATCCGCCCCGAATTGCTGCCGCAGATCTTCAACCGGTTCCGGCAGGTCGATCAATCGATTTCGCGACGGTTTGGCGGCCTCGGCCTGGGTCTGTCAATCGTCAAGCATCTCGCGGAACTGCATGGCGGATCGGTGACCGCGGATAGCGGGGGCATCGGGCAGGGCGCGACCTTTACGGTCGTGCTGCCGTCCAGCGCTGCAATCGCTGCCGCAGACGTGCCATCTGAGGTCGTACCTCATTCGGCGCAACCTCGCGATTCGCTACGTGGAATTCGAATCCTCGTCGTCGAGGACGAACCTGACACCCGCGAATTTCTGGACCGTTTTCTCACGGGCTATGGTGCGCAGGTGGTGACCGCGCGGTCTGCCGCGCAAGCCCTCGGGCACATCAACGACAAGGTAGACATCATCGTCGGCGACATCGGCTTGCCAGATGTCGACGGGTACGATCTGATGCATCGCATCCGTAAGCTTCCCGCAAATGCGGGTGGCGTCACGCCTGCGATCGCCCTGACGGCGTACGCGCGAACCGAGGATCGCACGCGTGCCTTCAACGCTGGTTACCAGGCGCACCTGGCGAAGCCGATCGAACCAGCTGAACTCGTGGCCACGATTTCCAGCTTCGCAGGGTTGATCGAAGCGCGCCGGCAAGCGCGCCGCGCGGAGACGTGAGCGAGCGAGGCTGCGAGCGAATCGAGGGCGCCCAGCTCTTCCTTGTTCTGCCTTCCTTCTGCAGGACGTCTCAACCTTCATGACGTCGACGACCTATACTCCGGTCGATGGAGGTACTTTCGGACGAAGAGCTGATTGCCAGGTATCGACTCGCGCCCTCTTCCGAGGATTCCCGTCAGTTCATCGACGAGCTGTTCCGCCGCCATCGCACCCGCGTGATCGGCTGGTGCCATCGACTCAGCGGAAACCGCGACCTCGCTCCGGATCTCGCGCAGGACGTCTTCATCAAGGCGTACTCCAGCCTCCATACGTTTCGCCAGGACTCCAGATTCACGACATGGCTGTACGTGATTGCACGGAACCGTTGTCACGATGAGGCGCGGGCGCGATCGGCGGCGCGCCGCGAGGCGCCCGACGCGTTCGATCCAGTCACGGCAGAATTGAACGCCGCACTGGCGGCACTTGATGCGCGCGACGCTCGAACCACGGTCCAGACGCTGATGAAAGAAGTCCTGAACGAGACCGAACAGCGTGTGATGACGCTCCACTACGGGCTCGAGATGGAGCTCGGCGCGATCACGACGGCCCTCGGCCTGACCAACACGAGCGGCGCCAAGGCCTTTATCGTGAGCGCGAAACGAAAACTGAACGTGGCGGTCAGGCGATGGAAGATGAAATCCTGAAGAAGGCGCTGGCGCCCGGTCCCGACTGCCTTTCGCTCGAGGAGCTCGGACGATATGCCGACGGCGCGCTGCGCGGCGAGCAGCACAGTGCGGCAGCCCGGCACATCGAAGGGTGTCTCACCTGCCACGCGGAGCTCGCCCTGATGCAGTCGATGACATCACCGAGCGAGCGAGGCGCGCCGAAGAGGCCACCATTCCTGCCGATCGCGGCCGCCGCCGCAGTTCTGTTGGCTCTCGTGGCCGCCGGCAGCTACTACATGCTTCTCCGAAAGGCGCCGGAGTTTCCGCCTTCGATTCCTGCGGAGGGCGACTTCACACGTTCGTTGACGCTCGGCGTTCGCTCTCCGCTCGGGGATCAGCGGGAGGCGCCGCACCGCCTGGAATGGGTGGCAACTGATCGAGCGATTCGCTATCGTGTACGACTCCTGGAAGTGGATCGACGCGAGCTCTGGTCGACGACGACAACCGCCGCCGCGGTTGACATACCGTCGACGGTTCAATCGTCCCTCACGCCCGGACGGACCTTCCTCTGGGAGGTGACGGCGTACGACGCGGCAGACCGGATTGTTTCAGAATCGGGGCGCCAATCATTCAGGGTGCTCCCAAGGTGACGCGATGTACAGAATCACAGCGTTGACAGGAGCGCTCTGCCTGAGCGCGTTCGCATGGGTCGTGAGCGCGGCCAACGATGGCACGGAGCTGAGGCTTCGAATTCTGGACGAAACGGCTCCGCCCGGCAGCATCGTACAGATGAAGGTCCGAACGACAGAGGTGACCCCGATTTCGGGTGGACGTGGGGACTTCACGTTCGACCAGAATGCATTTGAAGCGGTCGAAGGCATCGGACTGTTCGCACCGAACGGCGAAGTGGCCGGCGCGGCGGTGGTTGACGGCGGCCGGGTTCGCCTCGCCTACATGACGACGGAAGCGTTCACAGGGGACTATCCCTTCATGACGGTCGCGCTTCGTATTCGGCCCGACGCGATCCCCGGGACGCGGACGACGTTCGCGCTCGATCCCTCGTCCATCTGGAATCTGAATGGAGCATTCGTCCGGGCACGAATATCGCCAGGAACCGTCACCATCGGTGGAAGCGTGGCGATCGGGAACGTCATTCCGGGAGAAGGCAGGCTTCCCGCTGGAACCGTGGTCTCGGTTCGTGGCGTCGGATTCGGCGCGCTCTCGCGTCTGCGTGCCGGCGATGGTCTCAACATCACGACGCCGAAGCTGGTGAGCTCGACGGAGATGCAATTCACGCTGCGCGGACCCGCGAACATGACGGCGCAGATGCTGCGCGTCGACAACCCGGATCTCTCGAGAAGCATCTACTACTCGTACATGCGCGGCGTCCCGGCGGCGACGAGCAGCCATGCGCTGCTCTCGGCCACACAGACGATTTTCTCGGGTACGACGCGAACGGTGGCAACCGTGGGACCGATCCCGGCATTGAACGGAGCGCAGTTTGCGGGCATCGCGCTGCACAATCCGAACGTGACGGCCGTGAACGTGACAATCGATCTGTTCGCCGCTGACGGCACGTTCCTGTATACGTCGAACCGCTCGCTTGCCGCCGTCTCGCGACTGGCGCTCGACGTGGCGGAGCTCCTCGACGGCGTGACGCCGCCCGCCGGTGGCTCCGTTCGAGTGACGGCATCGAGTCCGATCGGAGCCTTCGGCCTGCTGTGCGACGACAACGCGGGAACGGTGACGCCGGTGTCAGTGTCCGAGGCGTTCTAGTTTTTCGGCCTCGCAAATCTGTACGCGAAAGCACCGAGCGCGATCGCGCTGACAAACAGCGGCACACCGACGACCGCTGCCCAAGGAATCACGCGCGGCAGCGGCTCCATGCCATCGCCGTTCAGGACGTATCCGGCCCAGTAGCGCGGCTCTGACCATGCGAGCCGCGATCGGAGGAACTCGAGCTTCGCGCGACGGAGCGCCGCCGCTTTCGATTCACCGCTCGCGAGAAAGAAATAGAACCGTTTCATGAACTCGGCGCTCGAGCGATCCCCGACCTCCCACATCGTCGTCACCGCCGACGAGGCGCCGGCCGCAAGCAGCGCGCGGCTGAATCCTTCCACGCCTTCGCCGCGGATGACTTTGCCGCGCTCGGTGTCGCAGGCCGACAGCGTTACGAGCTGCACGCCGGTCAGGTTCAAGTCATAGATCTCGGCGAGATACAAAGAGTCCGGCGGTTCGCCGGCGGTGCGAGGTGCCAGCAGGATCCGCGATCGTTCGCTGTCGCGCGTGTCTGCAACCGCGTGCGTGCTGAAGTGCAGCACCGGCACGTCGCGTAGGTCTTGACTGAGGACAGCTTTCTGCGCAGCGGCGCCAAGGTGCAGATCCGATCGTCCGCTGAGCATGTCAGCGATGTCGCGGACTTCATCTTCTGCGTACGGAAGCGGCTGGAACGAGTCTTCATCCGATTCCACCAGTCGCGGATTGCCGAGCGCGATCAGTTCGCGTTCCCATGGCCATTTCCACGAGCCGGCCGATGATGGCACCCGATGGAGGAGGGCAGCAGATGGCAGATAGCTGACCGCGAAGCGCTCGATGACCAGTTCGCGCGAATTCGGAATCGTGAGTGCCTCGAACGGCACGAAGTGAAGGGCGCCGTCGGGCACGACGATCAGTCGCGTGATGCGGCGCAAATCGGGCACACCGGACAAGAGGGCAGCCCCCGCCTCGATCGATCTCGTACGCCAGCCGGCGCCGCCGTGCGAGACCACATCGGTGAGATTCCGCACGACCTCGTCGATCGCCGCCTGCTTCGCGATTCCTGCCCCTGACGAAGAAATCCACAGCACGGCCGCATCCGTTTCGCCGCGCCAGTACTCGAGCAGCAACGCGTCCGCTGGAATCCTGACCTGCACGTCGCCGAGCGCCAGCCGCGGCGCATCCGGCGTCAGACGGTCCTGCCACGTGCGGGCGCGGCTCCGCTCGAACAGCGTGAAGAGATCAGCCGGAGAAACGGACGGTTCCGAGAGCAGCATCGCGATCAACGCGTCGTACACGTCGCGCTTGTCCGCCAGGAATTCCGACCTGAGCGCCACGGTGCGGACTTCGGCGCGAACCGATTCGATGTCCGCAATGGCCATTTCGTACGACTGCCGCGCCTCGCCTCGTCTCCCGGTTGCCTCGAGGGCACGGCCCAGGCTGTAACGCGCCTTCCATTGCTCTTCGACCAGTCCGGCGCCTTTCGCCTCTGCTAGCGCTCCGCGCAGGGCGTGCTCCGCGTCACTCAGCTGGCCGAGGCGCCGCAGGGTTTCCCCCCGGTACAACTTCGCCTGCACTTCACCCCGCCGATTCGACGACTTCTCGGCCAGCGTGAGCGCTTTGTCGAATGCGTCCAACGCCTTCGGATAGTCGTCCAGTTCGAGCGCATAGACGATTCCGATGTTGCGCCAGGCGCTGATCTCGCCATCGCGATGCTGGCGGCGTGCGAAGACAGACTGCGCCTCGCGGTACGCCGCCATCGCCTTTACGGGATCGCCCAGCCGGCGAAGCAACGCGCCCTGATTGATCAGGAGCTGCGCCTCCTGGGTTGTCGCCATCGTCTTGCCGGTGCGCATCTTCGAATAGAGATCGAGCGCCCGCTCGTCGGCGCCGAGGCGCTGATAGAGAGCAGCCAGGTTGGATGTCGTCATCTTCCGCAGCCGTTCGCGGGAGCGCTCCGAGGTGCGCGTGTCGGCAACCGTCATTGCCTCCTCGTACAGGCGCAACGCGTCGCCGTATCGGCCGCGCATGAAATGGACGTTGCCGATGTTGTTCAGGCGTGTGGTTTCGCCATCTCCGTCACCGACGCTGCGATCGATCGCCCGCGCCCGTTCGTAGCTCGCGATCGCGATGTCGTAGCGGCCGATGTAGAAGTTCGCGAGGCCGATCGCGTTGAGGTCCCACGCCGACTCCGAGCGCTGCCCACTGTGCTGGTGCAGATCGAACGCTTCCTGTGCTTCTCGAATCGCTGATTCGTAGTCGCCGAGCGCGAGCGATGCGTCGGTGAGCGCCGTGAGGGCGCGCGCCAGATCGGTGTGATTCTTCGCCGCGCGGAGTTCGGGCAGAAGGGTGCGCAGCGCGCCCTGCGCTTCACGGTTTCGACCATCCGATCGCAGCCGAATGGCCTGGTCCAACGGCGTCGCTGCGAGTGCGTCCGCGGCCGTCGTCATCAGGATCGCAACGACAAGCGTATGGATGAGCCGGCCGATTTTCATGGGTTCGCGCACATCCTACACGTCTTCATTCCTGTTCCGCGCGCATGGCATCTCACGTCTCAGCCAAGTGGGAGGTGCCGAGTGAACGTGTTGAGAAGAATTCATGTTCCGACCACTGTTCTTTCTGTGTTCGCGCTGGCCATGATTGCGGGGGTCGAGCGTGCCGACGCGCAAACGAAGGCATATGTCGCCCATCCGGGCATCGATCTCGTTTCTGTGATCGACACACAAACAGCCACCGCCGTGGGCACCATTTCCGCCGGGACAGGTCCGGCAAAGATCGCGATCACGCGAGACGGCACCCGCGCGTATGTGGTGAGCACGAATTCCGACTCGATCTCGGTGATCGACACCATCTCGGAAGCGGCAATTGCCACGATTCCGACAGCGGTTCAGCCATCTGCCATCGCTGTGTCACCGAACGGAAGTCGGCTCTACGTCATGACCGCCGGCGGTCAGGTTCAGGTCATCGAAACCGCCGACGGCACGGTGTCCGCAACGATCGCGGCAGGCGCAGGCGGCGGCGGGATCGCCGTGACGCCAGACGGCAGCCGCGTGTACGTAGCGGATGGTCTCGTGTACATCATCGACGCGGCGACCAACACCGTCATCAAGTCGTTCGTTCCGGAAACAGCCTCTACTCCCGGCGTCTCGAACAATGCTTCGTCTATAGCTGTCGCGCCGGACGGACACCATGTGTATGTCGGCGTCTATACCTTCGATACGACGCCGCCGAGCGGCTTCACGGCGAGAGGAAGCGTGGTACTCGTCGACACCGCGTCGGAGGCGATCGTGAACGCGATCGACCTCTTTGCGCTGCCGGGGTCGATCGCATTCACACCCGACGGCAGCCGGGCGTACGTCGGTATCCAGTCGGTTTTCGTCAACACCGGCTACGGTATGGGGTTCCTTCCCGGTCGCATGCTCTACGTCATCGATGCGGGGACCGAAAGCCTCGCGGCGTTCATCGATCTCGGCGCTACTGCATCAGGGATTGCGGTCACCCCTGATCGCAGCTCTGTCTACGTCGCCGTTCCTCAGCTCAACGCCATCGCGGTGGTCGATGTGAACACCAACACCGTGACGAGCCTCATTCCGGTCGCGGCCGGCCCGGGCGATCTCGCCATCATCACGGATCCCAACGTCGCACTCGTCCTGTACACCGTCAACGCCGTCGACGACAGCGGTACGGTGTCGACCGTGGGTGGCACCGCGGTCGCAGACGTTCTCGCGAATGACCGCCTGGGTGGCATCGCCGCAACCCTTGCGCGCGTGACGGTGACGCAAGTCTCCTCATCCTCGGACAGCGTTTCGATCGACACGGCGGGGGCGGTACACGTCGCGTCGGGAACGGCAATCGGCACGTACTCGCTTGTCTACCGAATCTGCGAGATTGGATCGCCTGCCAACTGCGGCGAGGCCGAGGTCACTGTGACGGTGCGCGCGCCGTTCATCATCGACGCCGCAGACGACAGCGGATCGACGACACCCGGCTGGACCGCCGTTGCCAGCGTGCTCGCCAACGACACGCTGAACGGCGTGGCGGCGACTGTCTCGACCGTGAGCCTGTCGGTCGTCTCGACGACCAGCCCGTTGATCTCACTCTCCGCTGCCAACGGTTCGGTCAACGTCGCGGCTGGGACGCCGCCAGGCGTCAACACCCTCCGCTACAGAATCTGCGAAATCGCGAGTCCGACCAACTGCGATGAGGCAGATGTGACGGTCACCGTCGTCGCGTTCCCGATCGACGCCGTCAATGATTCGGGTTCGGCACCTCGGACCGGCGGCACCGCGGTAGCGAACGTGCTGGCGAACGACAGATTCATGAATCGCGCCGCGACGTTCAGCGACGTGCGTCTGTCGCAGCTGTCGTCCGGTCACGCCGGCATCGCGCTCAACACGAGCAGCGGCGCCGTCACCGTCGCGGCGGGCACGCCGGTTGGCAGTTACGCTCTGGCGTACCGCATCTGCGAAATCGCGACGCCGTCCAACTGCGACGATGCGACGGTCGCGGTGACGGTGGCGCCGCTGCAAATCATCGCGACCAACGATTCTGCGAGGGGTTCGTCGAAGCTGCCGAACACCGCTCTGGCGAGCGTCCTGTCGAACGATTTCCTCGGTGGTGCGCGGGCAACACCCGCAACCGTCACGATCTCGCTCGTCTCGCTCACGCCGGCGAACAGCATGATCCGGCTCGATACCTCCGACGGATCGATCGATGTGCTCGGGAAGACGAGCTCGGGAACCTATTCGCTCGTGTATGAGATCTGTGAAATCGCGATGCCCTCGAATTGCGCGCGGGCGACGGTGACCGTGGACTTGAGCGGCCGCTAAGCCGTTCGCGATCCGACCAGCTGCAACGAAGACGTGCAGCTGGTCGGATGACATCTGGACGGCTGACCTCACATCTGAGTGCGGTTGACATATGGTTGACGCTGAGACTACACTTGGGTGTCATGGAGACCGCAGCTCTCGAATATCCGTCCACCATGGTCACCACCCCAACCGGGGAGACCACCATTCCGGCGCCATTGCGCCGCTACCGCCCGAAGCTGGCCCGGGCTTCCGAGATAAAGAGTCTCGAGCAACTTCCCGAACTGACGGTGGTGTGGACGAAGGGGATCGACGCGCTGCTGTCCCACCGGACGTTCCTGCGCATGCTCGCCGAACGTTTGAGGGCCACTCCTGAGCCGTCGAAGATCGTGTTTCTGTTCCAGACGAAGACTCGAAAAGCGACGGAACCCACGACCGCGCAGAAGCTGGTCGAACTGTTCAGGTATTTCACCCGGCCGTTCGATCTGGAAGTGGCGCAAGGGATCCGGGCGGGGGAAGACGCCTTCAACGAGGCGGTCGCGAAGATCGTCGCGACGCGACAGCTCTCTGAAGAAAGGGCGGACCGACCTGACCATTTCAGCGAACTGAAGAAGGTCATCGAAGCCACTGACGATCTGCGGGCGAAATCCGGAAAGCTGTCAGCGGACAACGTCGCAAAGGTCTTCGGCCTGTCGGTGGCCGAACTCGCGGCGTTGGTTGGCAGGGCGCGGCAAACTGCTTCGAAGACGCCGGACGCTGATTCGCTTCAGCCGCTCTTGAAGCCGTTCGAACGAGTGGCGCGAGTGCGCGCGGTTCTTCATCAGAACGATTTTCGGAAGTGGCTCCATCTCGCGAACGACGAGCTCGCCGGTCGGACGCCGCTGGAGACGATTCGGCAGGGGAAGGTCGCCCTGGTTGCCGATCTCGTCGAAGACATGTTGACCGGGAGCCCTAGTTGACGCGCTCGGCAGAGACCGAGTTCGCAACGCTCCTTGAAACCGTTCCAATCCGACCGATGCGAAGGCGACTCGTTCGGTGCGTCGCCGCGCTCAGTTTTCTCGAGGGGACCCCGCCCAGGTTTCTCCGCACCTCTGGCCGTCCGGGCCGCTGCAACCCTCGCGATGTCGACTGCCTGTACTTCTCCGAAACCGAGCGCGTCGCAGACCGTGAATTTCATGGTCGGTTCGCTGGCGTCGGCACGGCGACCGAGCCACGTCTCACGTTCTACGCACGGGTCGACCTGAAGGGCGTTGTCGATCTCTCCCTACCTGCTGTTCTCAACGCGCTCGGTATGTCGATCGACGACGTGCTCGAAGCGTGGCGTGGTGCGCCTTCGCCGACGCGGCTTCAGCGACTCGGTCTGGCGGTCAGCAGCCAGCGTCGGGTCTGCGCGATTCGATTCGCGTCGGATGCGTGCCGGCGAGCCGGAACCACGGGATGGAACGTGGCCATCTTCCCGGACGCGCTCGTAGCGCCCAGTCGCGTATGGATTCTCGGGAGGTCCGATACTTCGCTGGAAGAGCTACCTCGATGAAGGCTTCGATTGAGATCGAGTTACTGGGAGCGACGCCGGACGACGATCTGGTGCGTACGATCACCGAGCTGGTGAACCGCGTCTACGTCGTCGCCGAAGACGGCCTGTGGGTCCAGGGCGCCACTCGCACGACCATCAGTGAGATGGCGGAGTTGATCGCGGCCGGCCAGATCGCGGTG
Source organism: Vicinamibacterales bacterium (assembly GCA_035263125.1). Lineage (GTDB taxonomy): Bacteria > Acidobacteriota > Vicinamibacteria > Vicinamibacterales > UBA2999 > Gp6-AA40. The sequence continues at coordinate 11,145 of DATFRP010000373.1, read as the reverse complement.
GCCCGGCTGGATGGCCAGCTCGCAGGGGCGGTCCGCATTCAGCAGCTCGACGCTCGCACGGGCGAGTTCGGCATGCTGGTCGCAGATCCCGCTCATCGTGGAGAGGGCATTGGCCGTCGGCTGGTCGCGTTCGCCGAGGAAACGAGCCGTCGGCGGGGCCTCACCGTCATGCAACTCGAGTTGCTGGTCCCCCGTGAATGGACGCATCCGACCAAGGCGTTTCTGCACGCCTGGTACACGCGCATCGGCTACCGGCCGGTGCAATCGGGCACCATCGACGAGAGTTATCCGCGGCTGGCACCACTGTTGGCCACACCCTGCGACCTCGTCGTCTACCACAAGGAACTGACCTCGTCCGCGGGACGCGGCTGACCCGAGTCGCTCGGCGCATTGCGATCGCGCTCATGGCTGCGGACATCGATCGTATCGAGGCCGCGCTTCCCGCTTTCGCGGTAGCCGGCACTCGATACGAGGAGCATCAGATGCGTGTGCTCGACAGCGAACGGCAAGGACGAGCGCAGAGGAACTTCGAGCCCGTCGTCTCAGGCTGGCTGCCGGCTTTCCTGCATCGCAGGTTCCTCTTGATGGTGCAGAAGAATCCAGAACGCGAGTCCGTGCGTGATCAGCGCAAGCGGCACAATCGCAGTCGGAATGAAGTAGGCAGCTCCCAACTGCCCTGGCGAGAGCCCGCTGGCACCGGCCTGGTAGAAGGCATTCAGGAGATCGACTGAGCCCCAGATATTGAAGATCCACGCGAGGAGAACGCCGGGTCCGCTTCGCAGGAACAGCAGCGAAAGCAGCGCGAGTGTCGCCGCAATGATGTCCCCAAACGCCGCAGAAGTTGCGAACGCGGCCGGCAGATCAGGTGACACGACGCCCGGGACCAGGAATGCCATCCCGATGAAGCGGAAGCTGTGGAGGATGAGCAGAGGTCGCAGCGCGTCGGGCCACTGCCGGAGCCGGACTGCCGGCCAGATGTAATAGGCGGTCACCGTTCCCCAGGCGATGAAGCTGAATGCGATGCTCATGAAAAAAGCGAATTGCGCCAGCATGATCGTTTCCTTTCAGAATTCCATCGACGCGTAAACGGTACCGATTGGTACCATATATCGGTAGCGTGGTACCATTCGGTACCGATGTCAAGGTCAAGGGTCATCGAAGACGCCGTCCCAGCCGGAGCGCGCGAGCGCATCCTGACCGCGGCGTTCGAGGCATTCAAGGAGCGTGGCTACGCGGCGACGAGCACGCTCGAGATCGCCACACGCGCGCGGGTGTCGAAGCGCGAGCTTTACGCGCTGGTGGGCAACAAGCAGAAGATGCTGATCGCGGCCATCGGGGAGCGCGCCAAAAGACTGCAGCCGCCGGCCGACATGCCGATGCTGCGCGACCGCGGGACGTTGGAGCAGGTGCTGACGGCGTTTGGGGCTCAGCTCGTGCGGGAGGTCAGCGATCCCACGGTCGTGGCGATCTTCCGGCTGGCGATTGCCGAGGCGGTCCAGGCGCCCGAGGTGGCGCGGACACTCGATTCTTTAGGGCGTGAGACGAGCCGTGCTGCGTTGCGCGACATCATGAGCCAGTCGCGGGCGGCGGGATTGATCGATGGCCGCCCGGCAGATCTCGCCGAGCAGTTCGCAGGACTACTGTGGCGCGATTTGATGGTGAGTCTCTTGCTCGGCGTCGTCGAGCGACCGAACCCCCGCTTGATCGAAGCACGCGCCCGCGATGCTGCGGCGGCGTTTCTTCTTCTCCATCCGGTGCCCTGAGGCAAACTGTTGAGAGGGCAGGACCAGTGCCGGATTGGATTGGCACACTCCTGTCCATCGGCAACTCCCGGGAGCGCGGGGAATTGATTGGAGAACACGATGGACGCTGACGATCTGATCCTGGTGGCGGGAGCGACCGGAAACACCGGTTCCGCATTGCTGCAGGAACTCGAGGCGCGCGGCGCTCGCGTTCGTGCGATGGTTCGCTCACAGAAAGACGAGCTGCGGCTGACCGGCGCGGTCGCTGGAACAGTCGTCGCGAACTTCGACGATCCAGCCTCTCTTGCGTCCGCGTTGAATGGTGTCACGCGCGCCTATCTCATCACGCCGTCGAGTCCGGACGCTGAGGCGCAGCAGCGGCGATTCGCCGAACACGCGGCGGCAGCCGGCGTCACGCACCTCGTGAAGCTCTCGCAATTCGCGGCGAACGAAGCATCGCCGGTGCGCTTCCTTCGGTACCATGCGGCAGTCGAACGACGCATCCGCGAGCTTGGTGTCGGCTTCACGTTTCTCCGCCCGAACTTGTACTTTCAAGGTCTCCTGGCGTTCCAGTCGATGATTGCCACGCAGGGGCACTTCGTCGCGCCAGTCGGCGAGGCGCGGGTGAGCGCGGTCGACGTCCGCGACATTGCGGCCGTCGCCGCTTGCGCACTGACTGAATCAGGGCACGAAGGGAAGACCTACACGATCACGGGCCCGGCTGCGGTGACGCATAGTGAGATGGCTGACGCCATTGGCAAGGCGATTGGTCGGCCCGTGGCCTTCATGGACGTACCCTCGGACGCGTTTGCCGGCGCGCTGAAAGCCGCAGGTGTGCCAGCATGGCAGGTCGACGGCCTTGTCGAGGACTACGCGCATTACGCGCGCGGTGAGGCCGCCACGATCTCGCCGCATGTTCGCGAAGTGACAGGCCGTGACCCGCGTGGCCTGGGCGAATTCGCACGGGACTACGCACAGGCATTCCTCGCCGCGTGATCGTCGATCGCAGTTTCTGAATTCTGTGTGCAGATTCGCAGTCGCCATGAACGAGCAAGGTAAACAAAAGGCCCGGCGCCGCATGTAGCGACGCCAGGCCTCTTTGTTCCAGGCACCTCGTAAAGAGGTGACGTATCTATCAACGGCGCTTCAGAAATTCACCGTGAAGTTGAGACGCACGAACCGCGGCGCGTAGATCGCCGTCGGGTTGCCCCACGTGCCGCCTAGCGGCTGCCCGGCCACGTTCGTGTAAGTCCCCTGATAGGCCGTCGCGTAGTTGGTGTTGAACAGATTCCAGAGGTCGACGCCAACATCGGTCCGAGTCCGGCCAAACCGCAACACCTTCGCGAAGCGCATGTCCACCTGCGTGCGCCGGTTGCCCGCGAAGATCAGATGATCACTGTCGGTCAGGTCGATCGTGGAGTTGCCGTTTGCGTTCAGCCCCGGCGGGAGAGTGCCGTTGAGAATCGTGCGGATCGTGGTGTTGGGAACCTGCCAGTTGGCCTGCATCTGCAGTGGCGCCTCCGAGCGCACCGTCGCGCTCACGACCACATCCACCTTCGGAAGCGTGTAGCTACCAAGACCGCGGACCACTGTCTGCCACGGATTGACCTGCCGGCAATCGCGCGGGTTCGGGCCGGTGGTCCCGTTGTTGAAGTTGATCACGACATCGCAGCGGTCGTCGATGCGGCGGCCCGTCTGGGTACCGACCGAGACGAAGAGGCCGTTCCGCATACGGGCGTTGACGTTGAAGTTGACGCCGTCATAAAAGGCGTTGCGCTCCTCGCCGTCCGTGCCGAAGGTGCTCTCACGTGTCAGGTAATTCTGCGTCGCCGCGGTGGTGTTCGGCAGGAAGACGGTGATCGGATAGTTGCCGCCACCGGGAAGACGCGGATCCGTCGGCGCGTTGATGCTGTAGTTGATCCAGTCGGTCTGATAGTTCCGCCCGAGGCTGTCGGTCACCATGAAGCCGTGGAACGTGCGGTGGATGTAGCTCACCTCCGCCGACACGCGCGGCAGCACTTCCTGTTGCAGCGTGACCTCGGTCTGATAGTCGAACGTACGCACGCCCCAGCCCGTGAGAAGCGCCGGGTCGACGATCGTCGCCGCGCCGGCCTTGCCGAAGTTGGCGTCGTTGCCGATCACTGCCGCACAGGTGTCGACCTGTCCGGTCGCGGGCCCCTGTGCCGCGTTGTCAAGCAGATCGCAGTCGACCACCTTGTCGCCGTCGTTGTCGGTCCAGTCGCGGTTGACCGTCGCCACAATCGTGGCCCCCTTGTTCGTGGACGTGAACGGCGGATCGTTCGAGGCAAAACCGAGATACTTGCCCCAGCGGAGTTTCACCGCCGTCCTGCCATTGCCGAACACGTCGTAGCCGACGCCCGCGCGCGGGCTGATGTCGTTGTACGCGTCCACGCCGGGTGTCTCCGGGAACGAAATCACCGCCGGGTTCAGGAAGGAGGTTCTGGACACGCCGTTGCCCTCGACCGGCGCGTAGCTGCTCGCCCGATCCCATCGAACCGCGCCCGACAGCGTCAGGCGGCCGCGCGTGTACTGGTCCTGCGCGAAGACACCATGCAGCTGGGTGATCGTGTTGTTGCTCCGCGTTGGAAGCCGATAGGTCACACGATTGGGCACACCCTGGTTGAAGCGATACGCGAGCTGGTTATCCTGCGCGATCGTCTCATCGAGCTGGCGCAGCCAGTACCCCTGGTATCCCACTCGCAGGCTGTGCGCACCGGTGACGTACGATGCGCCCGCGTTGTAGGCGTTGGTCGCACCCTCGGCGTAGCCCCACTGCTCGAGCGCGCGGTAGGCGTAGTTGGCCGATGGCGCCCAGCGCAACGTTGCGGCATTCGCGGCAGTGCAGCCGACGGAAGCGGCCGAGATCGGAGTGCCGTCAGGATTGCAGCGCAGCGCGCTCGACTGCTCTGTCACCGGAATCAGGTTCGTGATGCCATCCGGCGGCGGGAATCCGAACGCCGGGTTGTAGCGGAACAACGTCGTGCTGGCGTCGAGCAACAACTGGTTGGTCAGCGGCATCGTCCACTGCCCCTGGGTCAGGTGGAACGGCCATTCGAAGTAGCCGCGCGCTGCCGAGCCGGTCGCTTCGGGCGACTGTGTCGTCGTGCCGAGGCCGACCCAATCCGCGCCGCGGTTGTGGCAGCCCTGAGTGTCGACCTTCAGTGGGGTGCCTTCGCAGCGCTTCTGATATTCGTAGTTGACGTTGATGCGGCTCTTTCGCACCTGTCCGGCGAATCGTCCCATCGCCATCATGCGGTCCTGCACCAGGCGCGCGTTCACCGGGCTCGGCATCCAGTCCCAGCGGGCCGCGTCGCCGGCGTTGGCGTTCGCCGTGATCCCTTCGACCGCGGTCTGCGTGTCGAGGTTGCGGTACTGCCCGTAGAACCAGAGGCGGTCGCGGACGATCGGGCCGCCAAGCGAAATGCTCGCATCGTGTGCCTGGATGATGCCGGGCGTTTCGGTCAGCCCGAAGCCACGCAGCTCGTCGTTCAGGTTGTCGCCGCGCGACCAGTCGCCGGCAAGGCTCGTGAACGCCGTCCCGGAGAAGGTGTTGCCTCCAGAGCGCGGGATGATGTTCATGATCGGGCCGCCGGTGTCGGTCTCGCCAAGGCCGCCGCCCACACGGACCGAGACTTCTTCGACGCCGACCGCGTCGTAGACATACGACGACACGCCGCCGCTTCTCGCCGCGCCAACGGTCATGCCGTTGACGGCCATGCGGCCTTCGTTGTTGGCGCCGCCGTTTGCCGAGAAGAAGGTCATAGTCGGCGACAGCGCGATGCCGTTGCCATCCACCGTCAGGCCGGGCGTCGCGTTGAGCAGCGCACCCGCCGCACGTGACGCGGGGATCGTCTGGATCAGGGTTCTGTCGATGACGACCTCGCGCCGCGCGCTCTGCACGTCGACGACCGACGTTTCACCGGTCACCGTAATCGTTTCCTGAAGCGCGCCGACTCGCATGTCCACTGGAATGGTGAGCGTCTGACTGCCCGCGAGTTCGATGTTCTCGCGACGGACTGCCGTGAAGCCAGCCAGAGAGAACGTCAAGGTATACGTGCCAGCACGAAGATCGATGATGCGGTACTGGCCGGTGTCGTCAGTGACCGCGGTCCGAACTTTCTCGATCAGCGCAGGGCTGGACGCTTCGACCGTTACACCCGGCAGGACGCCGCCGGAGGCATCGCGTACCGTGCCGGTCAACGAGGCTTGGGCAAATACGGAGGCGGGCAACAGCAAGACGACCAGGACGAGGAGACACTTCGAGCGCATCAGGCGTCCTCCTTCTATTCCGTTGGGTGGCCGTGCCTAGAAACAGGCTCTGCATGCAGGGACGCGCGAAGGATACTTGGACGATTTGCGATAAGCAAGTGATGTATCAGTGGATCGGTGGTGGCAACTTGGTGAGAGGGGCCTCGTTGCATGCAACCACGGGGAGAACCACAGGGAAGAGGGGAGAAAGCCAGGTGAAAGCTCAACCGGTAACTGATTTGATGATCCCGCCCGCGCGGCCGCCCTGGAGATAGCCACGGAGCATCAATCGGGAAGGGACATACTTCAAGGGCTTGCGGATCGGGCTTGTCGAAGGAGCTGTTATGAAGAGGCTCTTCCTGGTGTGCGCGCTGTTCGTCGTTCTCCCTTCGTTTCTTCGCTCGCAAGCGGGCGTCGAGGCGACCATCACCGACGCAGCGGCCATCCAGCAGTTGCTCCAACAGTTCAAGGTGCCCGGAGTCAGCATCGCGATCATCAAAGACTTCAAGATCGCGGCGACGTTCGTTTACGGCGTCGCTGATGTCGAGACAGGCGCGCCGGTCACGACTGAGACAATGTTTCAGGCAGCGTCGATCAGCAAGCCGGTGGCAGCGATGGCGTCGCTGAAGGCCGTGCAGGACGGCCGCTTCAAGCTCGATCAGGACGTCAACACGATCCTCAAATCGTGGAAGCTGCCAATGGGGCAGTTCGCGAACGGGCAGCGGGTCACTCCCCGCATGCTCATGAGCCACACGTCCGGCACCGGCGATGGCTTCGGGTTTCCTGGCTACTCGCCGGGTGCGCCGCTGCCGACCATTCCGCAGATCCTCGACGGCGCGAAGCCCGCCAATCTCAGGGCGGTTCGACTCGAACGTGCGCCGCTCACCGGATTCAAGTACTCAGGTGGCGCAGTGCTGATCGAGCAGCTTGCACTCATGGATGCGATCGGCAAACCGTTCGATCAGATCGCGCGCGAGTGGGTGCTGAATCCGATCGGAATGACGAACAGCACCTACGAGCAGCCGCTGCCGCCCGCACGTCAGAAGCAGGCTGCGCGTGCGCACAATCCGCAAGGTCAGCGCGTTGCGGAGCCGTGGCATGTCTATCCGGAACTCGCTGCGGCGGGACTATGGACGACCCCAACGGATCTCGCGCGCTTCGCGATCGAGGTGCAGCTGGAACTGGCTGGCCGATCGAACGAGGTGCTGTCACAGGCGATCGCGCGCGAGATGATCACGCCGGTTGGTGTCGGACCGTACGCCGTCGGATTCGAAATCGCAAAGCGCGGCGAAGGGTGGTACTTCGGCCACGGCGGCAGCAACTTCGGCTTTCAATGCGATCTGATTGCGCACACCGTGAAAGGGTACGGCGCGATCATCATGACGAATGGAGCCGCCGGTGGTGCGCTCATCCAGCAGCTCCGGCAGATCATCCAGCGGCAGTACGCGTGGGACGTCCTCGACCAGCCGATCTCGCGGCAGTACGGTCCCGCCTAGAAGGGATTTGTCAACGGCCAGTCCTCACCCCCACCAAAAAATTCGAGTGCGCCCACTTCGTGCTCGAGTGCCGCTGTGAGTAGGCGAAAGCGCCATCCTGGGTGGTTTCCGCGCGGCGAGCGAAGAACCGACGCTCAAGGAATTATTCGAGGACGGCCGTGCGATCCCCGCTTTGATCGCCCCGTCGTTTGCCGGGTGAAACGTGAAGACGGTGCCGAAATCGCCGAACGAGAATTGTCACGGCTTCCGCTTGCCTCGCTCGGATATCGTCTTTGATGCCGTCACAGATTGGTTTTCGAGAGGACGCTCTTTGGGTCGTTTCGTGATGTCTTTGCCGCCGACTGTGAGGCATGCGACACGGAATGAAAAAACGTTCCGTCCTGACCTGCGCGGTTGGGTGACCACGCCTCGTGAATCAGGTAGCGATCACGGTTCGGCGCGACGTCCTCCGCGCACAGCTAGTCGCTTTGCCACAGGGATAGCATCGATACCAGCCTCGCCAAGTCGCGCTGGGACTTCAAGAGCGGACAGGTCTTACCGTCAATGCCCAAAACTTCTAACTGTTCACGCTGCCTCGTCTGTCCTTGACAACCACGTCTCGTAAAGTATTCCAGAGCGGCCGCGGTGTCGGGCTGACATCTCCAGTGGGACCAACGTTTGCACTGCAGGATGTCCACGTCTGTGGTAGTGGCCTGCGTTGACACGCCCGCGGTGTGTGCCAAAAATCGCCGGCTGGTAAAGCGTTGAGGAGCACTCAAGGAGTCCCAGATGTCTTCACCGAATCTAGAGCAGATCGAGTTTGCCGAGAATCCGGATCCGCGCTGCCCTTGCGTCTTGTTACTCGACGTGTCGACTTCAATGCAGGGTGCGTCAATTGCGGCATTGAACGAGGGTCTTCGTGTGTTTCAGCGCGACGTCGCCGGTGATCCGCTCGCGGCAAGAAGGGTAGAAGTGGCGATCGTCACGTTCGGAACCGGCTCGCGAGTGGTCCAGGAGTTTGTGACAGTCGATCAATTTCAACCTCCGGAACTTCATGCCGGCGGACAGACGCACACGGGCGCGGGCATCGAGGCGGCGCTGAACCTGCTGGAACAGCGCAAGGCGTCATTCAAGAACAATGGCATTGCGTATTACCGCCCGTGGATTTTCCTGATCACAGACGGCTCGCCGTATGGCGAACCGGATTCGGTTGTCGAAGCGGCAAGGCATCGCCTTCTCGACGAGATTCGCGCGAACAAGACCGCCTTCTTCGCCGTCGGAACTGAGACGGCAAACTTTCAACGCCTCGAGACGTTCACCGTTCCAGAGCGACCTCCACTGAAGATGAGCGGCATTCAATTCGTCGAACTGTTCGTCTGGCTTTCTCGAAGTCAGCAGGCAGTTGCGAAGTCTCAGCCTGGAGATCAAGTGCCGCTCCCTCCAGCGGGCTGGGCGTCCGTCTGAATGTGGCGTAGCACGGCGGCGAAGGCCGTCGGTTCTTCGCACGCTGGCCGCTCACGGCCGTGCCAGGACGCCTGCGGCGTCTTCGAGTTGGATCGCGATCTTCTGGCAATCGTCGTCGCCGATGGCGCAGGTTCCGCGGAGCGCTCGCTGGAAGGTGCCGATACGGCAGTGCACTCCGCACTGCGCTATTTCCGGCGTCGTGGCGACCTTTCGGCAGCTGATGACCCTGAGTGGACGTCAGCGGTCGTCGCCGCTATCGACGCTGCCCGCGAGTCGATTCTTGATCTCGCAATCCAGGACGGTGCTGACGTGGCCTGCTTCGCTACGACGATTCAGGTCGTTCTGGTCGGCCCCTGCGGCGTCGCGCACGGTCGCGTGGGTGATGGCGGTGCCGTCGCCAGGATCGATGATCGTCTGGTCGCCATCGCAAGGCCGCCTGCGAACAGTTTCGTGAACGAAACCACCTTTCTGACCGGAACGACCTTTCGACCGGAGGTGACCTTCTTTCAAGGCGTCGTCACCGACTGTGCGGTATTCACGGACGGTCTTCAACCACTCGCCTTGAAACTGGCCACCTGGGAACCGCACGCCCCGTTCTTTTCTCCACTCTTCGAATTCGTCCGACAGACATCCCATGGTGCTCCGTTGGATGAGCAGGTCGAGACGTTTCTTCGCAGCGCCCAGGTCGATCGGCGTACAGATGATGACCGCGCATTGGCCATCGGCGTCTGGTTCGACAATGAACGATGATTCGATCTCGCGGGAATCCCTCGCACTAGGCGAGATCATCGGCAGGGGCGGCGAGGCGACGGTGTTCGCGCTGCGCGATGATCCGAACACGCTTGCGAAGTTGTACCACCATCCTTCAGCTCAGAAAGCCGCGAAGCTCAGGGTCATGATCGCAAATCCGCCTTCTGACCTTACCAGCCGGCCACGCATAACGATCGCGTGGCCACGACGCCGGGTGTTCGACCGACAGGACGCGGCAAAGGTCAGAGGCTTTTTGATGCCTCGGGTGATTGGCGGGATCCCTCTTGCCCAGATTCACAACATGAAGAGTCGGTTGCAGACTCTTCCCTCGTTTCACTGGAGATATCTGGTCCGCTGCGCAGCCAACCTCTCGAAGGAAGTCTCACGAATCCATTGTGCCGGGTACGTCATTGGTGACGTCAACGACACCGGAGTGCTTGTGGCCAACGATGCCACGGTGTCGTTGGTAGACTGTGATTCGTTTCAAGTCAGGGATCTGCACGGCGACAAGGTGTATCGGTGCACGGTGGGCGTAGATCTGTTTACTCCACCGGAGCTCCTTGGATGCAGATTCTCAGATGTCGATCGGAATCTGAATCACGATGCCTTTGGGCTGGCGGTTCTCATCTTCTTGACCTTAATCGGATCTCATCCGTTCTCGGTGAAGACCGCGAGTGGTTCTGAGCAGCCTACTATCGGCAACTCCATCCGTGATGGGCTATACCCCGATGGCGCGTCTAAAGCGACCGCGCCGCCATTTGCGCCCCCGCTGTCGATATTGCCCCCCGAGATCAGAGCGCTTTTTCGGACCGCCTTTGCTGCCCAGGTGAAGAGGCGCCCGTCCGCAAACGATTGGATCGCTGTGTTACAGCAGCTCGATTCATCGTTGACGCAGTGTCGCCGCAACCAGAACCATCACTTTTCGTCCCACCTGTCCGATTGTCCATGGTGCGAGCGAGCGAGTGCTCTCGGTGGTCGGGATCCCTTTCCATCACCGGATGTGATCGCGAAAAGGGATCACCTGAAGCCGATCGGCAAGAAGCACAGAAGTGGCCGCTCAAACGAACGACCCGCGCCTCCCGCGCCTCGCACGGCCACGACACGGAACGTCCAGCCTGTTCAGCCAGCAGCTTCCGTAAGACAACACGCAACGAAGTCTCCGCCTGCACCGACGTCGCGGTCACGCGTCGGATATGTGGTGCCACGTGCTGCCGTCGCCGCAGTGTTAGGTTTGTTCCTGGCTGGTGGTCTGGGTGCACCTGTCAACACGAGCTTATTGGTCGGGCTCGTCGTAGGCGCAGTTGCGGCGGTCTGGTTTTATCACCGAGACCGTCATTCGTCATCTGGTAACGCGGCTCTGGTAGCCAGTACGCGCAGCAAGAAATACCACCGCGAGCAATGCGAGCGGGCTCAGAAAATACGGCCTTCCAATCGAATCGTCCTCT
>DATFRP010000372.1:0-13440 GCA_035263125.1 Vicinamibacterales bacterium | reverse complement strand
GTCGTGATTGCCCGGCACGAACAGGATGCGGGCGCGCAGCTCCGGAGCCCGGCGAAGCAGGTCGAGGAATTCCACCCACTCGGCGCGTGTGCCCGCGTCGGTGATGTCGCCGGTGATGAGCACGCGGTCCAGTGGGGTCGCCGCATGGATCGCCGCGAGCGTGCGCAGCGTGCGCCGGAAGCGCAGGTTGCCATGCGGTCCCTTCGTGCCGGCCTCCATTCGATAGCCGTAGCGTTCGCCGACGAGATGGAGATCGGAGAGGTGCGCCACGCGCAGCGTCGCGGCGCCCGAGGCCGGCGGCGCCGGAACCCAGTCGAGAATCGGGCGCCTGGATCTCACTTCACGCACGAGCCAATACACGCTGGCCACGGCGGTCGACACCCCGAGCACGAGCGCCGCATTGCCGAGCGCGGCGCGCATGAGCGGCCACGGACGGTAGTCCGCGATCTCGACGAGCCTTCGTCCCGATGTGAAGCCCACCGACAGCGCCACGGCGACTCCTCCGCCGGCGAGCAGAAGCGTGGCGAGCACGGTCGCCATCCGCCGCCTGCGATCGAGGTGTTCCGGCGTCGTGTCTCGGTTGGCACCCGGCTCGATCACCGCCGAGATGATCTCTCGCAGGCCGACGAAGACGGGAAAGACCAGCGTGTAGTGAAGATGCCAGAAGAAATCGACGGCTTTCGAGAGCAGTGGCCTCGCAATCCACAGCGTAAAGGCAACAAGGAGCGTCATCGACAGGATGGCTGCAAACGGCCGGTTGAAAATCTGCGTCGCGGCTTCGAGCTTGCGCCGGCCGTACAGCACGAACAGCGGCGGCGCCAGGCCGACGAGCAGTGCGGGAACGATGATGAGCAGCAGAAACGCGATCGAGGCGGTCAGGTAGTTGAACTCGAGCGCGGAGGAGATGACCATGTTCCGCCAGCCGCGCCCGTGCGGGCTGGTGCGATCGTCATCCGCGTCGCCCCGTCGCATGTCCCACAGGCGTGCGGTCGTATTCAGAATGTCCATCCGAGCGTGAAGACTCCAGGAAGGGCGTTCTCGGAATCACTCCTGCGGATGCAACTTCACAAACGAGTACCTTCCCGTGAATTGAAAGCGGGGATCACTACCATGGGCTCCGCCCTTCTGTGTCACCCATCCGTATAGAAACTCCGCACCAAGGTCCAGCGAACCGACGACATTCCAGATCGCGTTCACTGACGAGTACTTGCTCTGGTGAAAGGTCGCGTCCGGTTGAAAGTCGGTGTTGTCAAGCCGCACGAAGCCAAACGTTGCGTTCGACCGCACGGCCGACGACCAGTAATGCTGGTAACTGCCATAGGTCGCAACCAACGGGAGCGCTCGGAGCGACAAATCCGTTTGGGTTCTTGGGGCGGCATCCATGCCGAGGCCGCCAGTGTCCGCGACGTAACGCGCGATCCCGTGGCCGTACGCGAACCCCATGACGACGTTGCTCATGCCGTACACGTTCACGCCACTCGTGGCATTCACGCCCCAGCCGAATGCCGATTCGTGTGATCCATCCGGCAGGAGCACGCCCAGATCTCGGACGACGCCTGCCAGCTGGAGATGCCCACGCTCCCATTCGTTTCGAAAGCGAACTGTGCCGTCCGGAGCGGGTGTGGTCGCTGAGGCCGGGATACCGTCAACCGAAAACGTCACAGAGGAGGAGGGCAACTCGATGGCGACAGAACCGCTCGCGCCGTTGCCGAGTGCGAAGGTGTATCTGGCCTGCGGAATGCGCGCGCTGATCCCGGAATTGGCTCCCTGGGGATCCAGGGTATCGGCGAACGCATCCGGGTCCATGAAATTAGTGAACGTTTGCCCCACCAAGACGTTGTCCATTTGCGCGTAGAGGTGGCGTACCCGCAGCGCGGTCGCTCCGGCGGGACCGAAGAAATCGAACTGAAGGAACGTTCGCGCGGTTCCCGTCTCGTGCACAGGAATGCGGAAGTCGGTCATCACGCGACTTCCACGCGTGCTCGCGACGAAATTCCCGGGACCAGATGTCGATGCAACCGGTAGCGAGGAGGGAATGAACGTATCCGTCAGCACCGTCGCGTTCGGGTCGTACATGAAATCGGTTCGTATCGATCCGTCGAGGCGCAGCAGGGTGCGAGTACCAGGCAGACGAAAGAATCCCGGCAGGTCAGGGTCGAGTGGCGCGTTGTAGAGCCGTGGCGCGTCTTCCTCGTCGTGCGCGAATGTCTGATGCTCGAACGTGGCGTGCCCGACCGCCGTCTCCTGTTGCTCCGGCGAAAGCTGCGGTTCCGGAGGCGGTGGCGTACTCACGATCGAACCAGGCGACGGAAGGGTCGTTCCGCGGATGGCATCCAATTGAGCTTGCATCGCCGCCATCTGCGTTCGCAGTTCATCGATTCGGGCCTGCAGGGTGCGAATCGCGTCTTGCTGAGTGGCCGGAGCGTCCTGCGCCGATACCTGCGCCGCGCCCGAAAGCACGCACAGCAGCAACGATAGCGTCTTGCACATATTCCACATGTGGAGTGCTCTTTGTTCAGGCTGGCTGGCGAACCTTCCACCGGGTCAAACCTGGCGGAGCAGTCGATATCCGGAGCATCAGGATCAGCTGACGCGAACCGACCACATCCGCACTCATGTCGCGTGCCTCAGGCGGCCAGACTGCCAGCGGCGTGCCATGACACTGATCAGCGAGAGGCGAGCATCCCCGCGCGGCGCAGCTGCCGGACCCGTTGCGCAAGCGGCACGCGCTTGCTGAACAGCCAGATGATTCGCGACCAGATATCGTCATCGGCGTTCGCCTCGAGTTCCGCGAAGTACCCGTCGACGTCCACATGATTCAGCAGCTGATCGCTCGACGCGCCGACGAGCAGCGCTCTCGCCGCGCGCGGCGCCAGGTAGGCGCCGTATCGATCGCGCGAGTAGGTGTAGATCTGGCGAAGCGGACCGCGAAGGAACGGAAGCGGCGCCACGCACGATTTGAGCAGCTCCTTCCGAAACGACGTGTGGCCAAGACAGATGCTGCCCAACTCGCGCGCGAGGACGAATTCGACCACCTCGTGGAACGCATAGGGGAACAGTTCGAAGTCGTGCGTCGACAGAACGATGCAATCGTGGCCGCGCCAACTGAACGAGGTGGTGTGTTCGAGGCCGTCGCTGATGTACAAGTCCGGAACGCGCACGCCCACTCGTCGACAGTGTGCGACGAGGACGTTGTGAATCTCCGGGAGCTGCGACGCGGTGACGTGAATGCTCTCTTCCTTGGCGAGCAGTCGCCGTCGCTTTCGCGCGTAGGTGGCGAGCACCGGCGCACCGGCCACCGCCGCCAGCAGGATTCTGACCTGGCTCTTGTACTTTCCGATCGTCGGACGTCCGGCCAGCCAGTCGCTGCCGTAGATCAGGAGCGTCAGCGTGGTGGTGATGAACGTCACCGCGAGAATGCCGATGACGAGGGTGGTCTTTCTCTCGAGCGGGTGACGAAGCTGCTCGCGTTCGGACGCCGACAGCACGTGCGACCTCGCGCTGGGACCTGCACGAACCGGACGGCTGAGAAATCGCATGCGACTCGCGTGGTTGGTGGTTGCTGAGGCGTCGACCGCGTGGATCCGCGAAGCACCGCGGGAGCCTCGTCACCGGCCGCGGGCCGTCGCTGTGAGCGGACGATCACGTCATCGTCGAGGCAGAATCGCTAGACGATCGCGATCGTCGTACGCGAACCACAGCAGCATCGGCGCCGATCCTCGGTTGTCTCAGCAGCGATCGTGCCGCCCGTTGCGTCTCGCGGCTCGACACCAACAGACGATGAGCGCGGTCGCCACGTCGCTGATCAGAGGGTCCCTTCTGGGGCGTCCGCCGTCAAGTAAGCTGCTTCGCAGACGAGCTGCCGTTTCACGAGGGTTGTGCGCGCGGGAGCTCGGCACCGAGATTGCCGGTGAGTGGGGTAACAACCCGCGGTTAGTCGACTGGTGAGAGCTGCGAGCGTGCAGCCGGCGAGCCCGATCGGGAGCTTGCCATCGCAGAAGGGATGAGCAACGTTGCTGGGAAGTGCAGAAGACATCGGCCTGGCGCTCGTCATTCTCTCGCTGGTCTTTGCCGGCGCCGCGCTCGTCCGCCGCTGGTCGCGCCCGCTGCGCAAACTGTTCCTGCCGACTGCCGTGATCGGCGGGTTTCTCGTTCTCGGGCTCGGACCGGAAGGCATGGGCCGGCTGATCGGCCACAGCGGCGTGTTTCCGGACCACACATTCGCCGTCTGGAAACAGCTCCCGGGTGTGCTGATCAATGTGCTCTGCGCGGCGCTCCTGCTGGGCGAGCGCCTTCCGCCCTTCAGGACGATCTGGAATATCTCCGGCCCGCACGTCATCATGGCCGGCATCATGTCGGCCGGCCAGTTCGCGGTCGCCGGCATCGTGGTCCTGCTCGTGCTCGGACCGGTGTTCGGGTTCAGTCCGAAGGCTGGTGCGCTGATCGAGTTGTCGTTCGCGGGGGGACACGGCACGCTGGCGGGGCTGACACCGGTCCTCCTCAAGTACGACGCGGGAGAGCTCCTCGACGTCGGGCTGGGACTTGCCACCGTCGGCATGGTGACCGGGATCATCATCGGCACGGGGCTGGTCAACTACGCCATCAACTCGCCATCGATCCCGATCGCCCGGCAGAATCCAACGACTCCCGACGAAGACCTGGACATCGATCATCACCTGCCGGGGCCTGACGAACAGCCGATGGACGAGTGGCAAGGGATGACCCAGGTGACCGCGGCGGCCGTGTTCCTCGGCGTGTCGATTGCGGTCGGCATCGCATTGCTCGCGCTGTTTCGCAGCATGTTCAATCTCGCGGGCTCTGATTTCTTCGACAAGTTTCCGCTCTTTCCGTTCACGATTCTGGGGGGTGTGATCGTTCAGTTGTGCGCGATGCGGTCCGGCTTCGAATGGGCGGTCAATCGCCGCGCCGTCGAAGGGCTTGGCGGGATCGCCATCGACGGCATCGTCATCTGCGCGATCGGCACGCTGTCGCTGGCTGCACTGGGGGCGAATATCGGCCCGCTGATCATCCTGTCGCTTGCCTCGGTGGCCTGGAGCGTGTTCCTTGCGCTGGTCATCGGACGGCGCATCTTCCCCCTGCACTGGTTCGAGCATTCGATCGCGGAGTTCGGCGAGTCCCAGGGCAACGTCGCCACCGGCTTCGTGATGGTGGATATGGTGGATCCCGCGCGCCAGACTGACGTTGCCAGAGGCTACAGCTACCGGCAGCTCATCACCCGTCCCATCATCGGTGGCGGTTTCGTCAGTGCGCTCGCCGTGCCACTGATCGCCAGCTGGGGGTTGCCGGCGTTCACCATCGTGGCCACGGCGATTACGCTGGCCTTGATTACGTGGGGGTCGCGGCGAACACGCCTCGCCGCCGAGGCGTTGAGTAGTTCCGGCTCATGACCATTTATGTCCCAAAGAACTATCTCCGTCGATCGTCCGAACGCCGTCGCGAACACGCGATTCGATCGCCAACTCGAGGAGCGTCTCGTCCGCTACGCGCGCATCGACACCCAAAGCGACGAAGGCTCGACCTCGTCGCCGAGCACGGACCAGCAATACGACCTGCTGAAACCGCTCGCGGATGAACTGCGATCGCTCGGCGCTCAGGAGGTCAGGCTGACCGACTATGGCGTCGTGCTGGCGACGATTCCCGCGACGGTGACCATCGACATTCCCACCGTGGCGTTGCTGGCGCACGTCGACACGGCGCCGGCATTCAACGCGACAGGTGTGAAACCGATCGTCCACCGCAAGTACGCCGGAAACGATCTCGTGCTGCCCGACGATCCCGGCGTGGTGCTGTCGCCGAGGCAGTTTCCCTATCTCGGGCAGAAGATCGGCGACGACATCATCACCGCGAGTGGGACGACACTGCTCGGTGCAGATGACAAAGCGGGCGTTGCCATCATCATGACGACTGCGCAGTACCTGCTCGAGAACCGCGATGTGCCTCACGGGCCGGTTCGGATCGGATTCACACCCGACGAAGAAATCGGCCGGGGCGTCCATCGTCACCTGCCAGACGATTTGAAGGCCGAGGTCGCGTACACGCTCGACGGCGCCGAGCTCGGAGAGATTGTGTACGAGACCTTCTCGGCCGAGAAGGCGGACATCCAGGTCAAGGGCGTGTCGATTCATCCGGGCCAAGCGAAGGGCAAGCTCGTGAACGCCTTGCACCTTGCCAGCAAGATCGTCGAGACGCTGCCGCACGTCACGCGCACACCCGAAACCACATCGGACCGCGAGGGGTTCATCCACGTCTATGACATGCGGGGAACCGCAGCGGCGGCGACGCTGCATCTGATCCTGCGTGACTTCGAGCTCGATGGGTTGAACGCGCATGGCGAGCTCGTACGACAGGTGTGCGCGGCGGTGCAGGCGACGGAGCCGCGCGCGCATATCACCTGCACCATCACTCCTCAGTACAAGAACATGCGCTACTGGCTCGAGAAAGACATGCGGCCGGTCGATCTTGCACTGGAAGCCTGCCGCACGCTGGACATCGCGACCGTCTCCACCCCGACGCGCGGCGGGACGGATGGCTCGCGACTGACCGAGATGGGCGTGCCCACGCCGAATCTGTTCACCGGTATGCAGAACATTCACGGGCCGCACGAATGGGTGAGCGTGCAGGACATGGCGCGGGCCACCGACATGTGCATCGAGCTCATGGAGCTCTGGAGCCGCACCAAGCCCCCGGCCCCGCGTCATGGTGAGCGGAAGGTCTCGACCGAGATGGATCTCGTCGATCAAGTCGGCTGATGCAGCGTTTAGGCTGGCGACATGGGCGCCAACAACATGGGAAGCGTGCACGAAGGAATTCCACGGACGGTCACGACAGTCGCGGCGGTCTCGCGCGTGCATGTGCTCGCCACGGGAGGCACCATCGCGGGTCAGGCCGGCTCGGAAGTGGACGAGGGGTATCGCTCCGGTGAAGTCGGCGTGGGCGCGCTGCTCGCGGCGGTGCCGGGTATGCAGTCGCTCGCGCATCTGCGTGGCGAGCAGCTCGCGCAGGTCGGCAGCCAGGATATGAACGGCGACCTCTGGCTCAAGCTGGCTGCGCGTGTCAACGAGCTCCTCGAGGCGGATGAAGCCGATGGTGTCGTCATCACGCACGGCACCGACACGACAGAAGAGACAGGCTACTTCCTCCATCTTGTGGTGAAGAGCGATCGGCCTGTCGTGCTGACGGGTGCGATGCGTCCCTCCACGGCGTTGAGTGCGGATGGTCCGCTGAATCTGTACAACGCCGTCGCCGTCGCTGCCGATCCCGGTGCGCGCGGGCGTGGCGCGATCGTCGCCATCAACGACGATCTCCACAGCGCGCGCGATGTGACGAAGTCGAACACCACCGACGTGCAGACGTTCATCTCGCCTGGTCCGGGGCTGCTGGGAACGGTGAGCTACGGACGCATCCGCTACTTCCGTCGTCCGACCCGCCTGCATACGACCGGTTCGGAGTTTTCAATCGACGGCGTCGAACATCTGCCACGTGTCGACATCCTCTACGCGTATTCCAACATGCCCGCCGATCTGGTTCGCGCGAGCGTGTCTCTCGGGGCGCGCGGCATCGTGATGGCTGGCATGGGCAACGGCAACGTGTCTACCGACACCGCTTACGCGCTCGCAGACGCGTCGGCCGCGGGCGTCGTCGTCGTGCGCAGCACGCGCGTGATGAGCGGCGACGTCGGCCGGAACATCGAGATGAACGACGACGTCGTGGGATCGGTCGCCGCCGATCAGCTCAATCCGCAGAAGAGTCGCGTGCTGCTTCAACTCTGCCTGCTCAGAGGCATGGACGCGAGTGCGATTCAAGACGCCTTCTACCGCTACTGATCCATCGAGGGGCCCCATGCTCGACGAACAGGCACGCCGCGCAGTCCACCATGTCAGACGCCCGTTCGAAACGAAGACGGGTCCGACCCGTACCGAAACCGACAATCTCGCCTCGAAGCAGATTCCCGCCGACGCCTACTGGGGGATCAATGTCGCGCGCGCGCTCGACGACTTCGCCATCAGCGGCCGCCCGATTTCGGCGTATGCCGATCTGATCTGCAATGATCTGCGGCTGCTCGGCTCGGGGCCGCAGGCCGGGCTTGGCGAGATCAACCTTCCTCCGCGACAGGCGGGGTCGAGCATCATGCCGGGCAAGGTCAACCCGGTGATTCCCGAAGTCGTGAACGAGGTGGCGTTCGTGGTCGCGGGCAACGATGTGACGATGACGATGGCTGCCGAGGCCGGACAGCTGCAGCTCAACGCGTTCGGCCCGGTCATGACCCACATGCTGTTCGAAGGCCTGTTGTGGACGACGGCGGCGCTCGAGACGTTGCGGGTGAACTGCGTCGAAGGCGTCACGGCAAACAGGAAGCGTCTCGCCGAGCAGACCGGGTCGTTCGTCGGCGTGATCACCGCGCTCATCCCGCACATCGGCTATGCCGCCGCGTCAAAGCTTGCGAAAGAGGCGCTGGCCACCAACGCGAACATCGCTGACCTCGTCGTGCCGTCGGGCCTGATGACGCGCGAGCAGGTGACCGAGATGCTCACGCCTGCAAAGCTGACCAGCCATTAGTCCGGAGCACAGTCGTGTGTGGAACACCGGCAATCCCGATCGGCGACGCGGAAAAAACGCGCTTACGGATCCATCCCGGAAGCCCACGTTTATCTTCCGAGCTGATTGCGAGGATCTTGCCGTGAGGGCTCCCTTCAGCGCGTTTTTAGGTTCTTCGCTGATCGCGTCTCCTCTAGGGATTGCCGCTGTTCCACACACGACTGTGCTCCGCTGAATTCTGCGAGCGAGCTCACTTGGGAACGAAGCTGGTTGGAACATCGAGCTGGTGGCGCTGGGGGATATCGCAGCGTGTGCGTGCGTCCGGCGATGTGTTGCGTAGGGCCTGGGTCGAGTACGAGCGCGACTACGCGCGCTACTTCGCGGTGGCGATGGTGTATTACGCGCTCATCTCTGTGGTGCCGTTTCTCTTGCTGCTGCTCGGCGTGATCGGGCTGCTCCTGCAGTTCTCGGACTTCGCGGGGGCGCTCGAACAGCAGCTGCTCGACGCAGTTCAGACCAACTTCGGCATGCCGCTGCGCATGTTGCTCAACCAGATGTTCGAGCAGGTGCAGCGGGGCTCCGTCGTCGCCACCGTCATCAGTCTGGCCGGCCTGTTCGTGACCGCGTCCACACTGGTTGCGCATCTGCGGCTGACCTTCCGTGCGATCTGGAAGCACGCGCCGCCGATCGTATCGGGGACTCTGCTCGTCGTGCTGCGTGCGACGTTCCTGGAGAAGGCGATTGCGTTCCTGATTGTGATTCTCGGAGGGGCATTCTTCCTCACCGCGCTGGTGCTGATGGCGGGCATTCAATGGGCGACGCGCTACTTCAGCGAGCTGCCGCTGGTCGATTCTGCGGCGGGGATATTCATCGGGCTCGCCGGGCCGATCATTATCGTGGCGCTCACGTTCGCGCTCCTCTTCCTCGCGCTGCCACCAGTTCGCCTCCAGTGGCGCCATGTCTGGCTCGCGACGGCGTTCAGCACGGCTGGCTGGATCATCAGCGCCGAGGCGCTCGTGTTCTTCGGAGGTCTGCTCGGACAAGGCCGAGGCGCTCCTGGCGCGTTCGGCAGTGTGCTGGCACTCATGCTGTGGATCAACGTGGTGTGTCAGTTGCTGTTCTACGGAGCCGAGCTGTGCAAGGTGGTGTACGCCGATGTCACGTCCGCAACTCCCCGTTCGCCGACATGAGCACCGCGATTCCGCGCGTGGCCTTCACGTGCGAGCAGACGATCATGACGACGACCATCAGCGGCACGGCCAGGAACATGCCGACGATGCCCCAGACCGTTCCCCAGACCGAGAGCGCAAGCAGCATCACCACCGGGCTGATGTTGAGCCCCGTGCCCATCAATCGCGGCTCGATGATGCTGCCGCCAACGAACTGAATCAGCGCCAGTAGACCGGTGGTGACCAGAAACGGTGTCAGCGTGCCGAACTGCACGAGGGCCAGGAAGGCGGGGAAGATCACGCCCAGCCACGGGCCGATGTACGGGATGTAGTTCAAGCCGAAGATCAGGAGCGCCCAGAACGCAGCCATGTCGAGGCCGACCGTCTTCATGACGACGTAGCAGGCAATGCCGGTGGCGGCGCTGATCAGCGTCTTGAGCCAGACGTAGGTCTGAATCTCTGTCCCGATCCGTTCGAAGATGCGATGGACGAGTGCCTCCCGTTCGGGATCATGGACGAGGGCCGCGATCTTCTTGGGAAAATTGTGCTGCTCCAGCAGCAGGAACACGGTATAGATGGCGACCGCTCCCAAACTGCCGATCAGGCCCGTGAGAGTTCCTGCCAGACTGCGGAAGACGTTGGTGATCTTCACGCTCTCGAGATACGCGCGCGCCTGAGGCACCTCTTCGAGACCGACCCAGTCGGCGGCCAGCGTGATGAACTTCTGCAGGTTCTGTTCGTACAACGGTGCCGCAGCCACGACCTGCGTGATGTTGCGTGTCAGAAGCTTCACGACGAGCCACGACAACAGCAGCATGATGACGATGGCCCCGGCGAACCGCACCGTCGCCGGCAGCGTCCGCCCGCCGATCCGGATCCTGTAGCTCAATGCCGCCAATGCGTTGATCAGATAGGTCGCGAAGCCAGCGATCACGAGCGGAAGCAGGATCGGCTGGCCGACGATGAGGAGATACACGATCAGCGCCACCAGACCGGCGATCGCCGCGTGGTTCAGGGCGGCCATCGCCACGCCCGTCTCCGGCGGGTGCCGACGGCGATCGAATACGACCTGGCCGCTGGCCAGCGCCGCATCGCCGGCGCGTCGGGACGGGTGCGTTGGGCTCCTGTCAGGGACCATGATCTGCGGCTAGTGACCACGTCCTCGCACGCCCCCGACGACCCGGGCGGGCCTCATGGTGCTGCGCCTGCGGGGAAGCTCAATCCCCTTCGGGTTGCCACCGCGGTCCTTCGTCGCGCGAGGTCTGTCGGCCCGGAAACGCGTACTGCTGATGCCGAGCACATCGCCGACATGCTTCTTGCTCTGACTCTTGCTCTGACTCTTGCTCTTGCTCACTCCTCACCTCCCGCCGGCTCAGTATCGCAATATCAATGCGATGCGATCGTGCTGCGCCAGTTCTCCGTTTTCGACGAACACGACACGGCCGCCTTTGTCGAGCACCATCGTGATGACTTCATCGATTGCGTCATCCATGACGTCCGGCGCCGTGGGGTTGTCGACGCGCAGATCCAGCTGGCCGCTCTCACCGAGTCGGCCAGGCTGGTGATAGCCCTCCTCCACGACGAGGAGACGGCCGCGTCCCTCGCTGGCAAGATGCCAGACCTCGCCGAGCGTCGACGCCGCCCGATGCTGGCCGACGGCCGTCCCGAGATCGTCGAGCACCTCGAGTCGTCTGGCCGTAAACCCTTCGCTGACACGCGGCCAGATGAGCCGTCCCAGATCGTGCGCCGTCGTCTGGTCGTAGTTCCCCGGCAACGTCGCGATGATGTCGGTGCCGGTTGAGACCTCGCGAAAGAACGACTGCAGCCGGTCGACGCCGGCGAGCGCGAGCGGGAGCGGGTCGTCTGCCGTGAACGCCGTGAACGCGCGATCCACGTCGCGGAAGAACTGCCGATGGCGATCGTCACGGTAGCTCGATCGGTTCACGCCCTCGCCGCCGGGCAGCGGGGTGTCGCCGCCCGGGCCGGCGTGTCGCATCGGGAAGTCGCCGGTCGTGATCTCCTCGAGGTCGTCGCGCATGGCGGAGTACAACCGCGTCGGCTGCTCGCTCAAGGAGAGCACCCAGTACCGCCGCATGCGGTTGAGCGCATGCACGAGATCGCGCGTAAAGAACGTATCGTCGATGACGACCCGCTCGGCCAGCGGAAAGGGCAGGGGGAACTCGCGTCCCATGTCGTGATTGACCGCGAGCACCAGGCCGTCGAGCGCATGGTTGTAATCGATCTCGGCGACGAGCGCGTCGAGGCGCTCGAGCAGAGGCGCCACCTCGCGCTTCGAGAACTCGTCCCGCAGCCGGTTCGTCGCCTCGGTCACGAGATTCTTCACCCGGATCGGATCCTGTTTGTTGTCGGGTGAGGTCCGGTGCATCGGCAGCGTGATCGTGAGGCAGGGATACGCGTGCACCTGTTGCAGCTCACGTAAATCGCGACTGTTCATGGCGCATCGGTCTCCCTGCTCCGACGCTCAGTGCGCGCGGGCGACGCGACTCGTGCGGCCGATCAGAAAGTCGGTGAGCAGCGGCACCGGACGTCCGGTCGCCCCTTTGGCGTCGCCCGATCGCGAGCTCGTGCCCGCGATGTCGAGGTGTGCCCACTTGTAGTGCCTGGCGAAGCGCTCCAGAAAACACGCGGCCGTGATCGATCCGGCCGGCTGTCCGCCGAGATTGCTCATATCCGCGAAGTTGCTCTTGAGCTGTTCGTTGTACTCGGGGAACATCGGCAGCCGCCACGCGCGATCGCCGGCATTGGTGCCCGCCGTGAGCAGCTCGCTCGCCAACTCGTCATCGTTGGCGAACAGCCCGCTCGTGAGGTTGCCGAGCGCGACCACGCACGCGCCCGTCAGGGTGGCGATGTCGATCACGCACGCGGGATCGTACCGTTCCGCGTACGTCAACGCGTCCGCGAGTGCCAGTCGACCTTCGGCATCAGTGTTGAGGATCTCGATCGTCTGGCCCGACATCGATCGCACGACGTCGCCTGGCCGTGTGGCGTTTCCCCCCGGCATGTTCTCGACGGCCGGCACGAGGCCGACGACGTGGAGCGGCAGCTTCAGACGGGCGGCCGTTTTCATCGCACCGAGCACGCTGGCGGCGCCGCACATGTCGAACTTCATCTCGTCCATGTTGGCGCCGGGCTTCAGCGAGATGCCGCCCGAGTCGAAGGTGACGCCTTTTCCCACCAGGACGATCGGTCTGCTGACGCCTCCGCGCGCGTAGTTCATGACGATGAACTTGCACGGTTGCGCCGAGGCTCTTCCGACGGCGAGCGCAGCGCCCATTCCGAGCTTCTCCATGTCGTGGCGTTCGAGCACTTCCACGTCGAAGCCAAACTCACGTCCCATCGTCCGCGCCGTCGCCGCCAGGTAGGACGGATTGCAGATGTTCCCGGGCAGATTGCCGAGGTCTCTGGCGAGCGCCATGCCTTCCGCGATGGCCTGTCCGCGAAGGACGGCGCGCTCCAGTTCCGGTGTGACCTTTCCGGGTACGAGAAGATCGATTTCTCGCGCGCCGTGCTCTCGCCCCTGGGCGTGTCCATTCGTCGACGCAGGTGGCGCGAAGTGGTAGGCCCCGTCAACGATCAGCCGCGTGGCCTGCTGGACGTGCCAGGCCACCGGACGGCCGGTGACTTCAAGATCAGTCAGAGCAACGCCAGCATGACGTGCCACTCCTGTCGACAGCGCCCGTGCCGCCCCCTGGAA
>DATFRP010000371.1:0-28696 GCA_035263125.1 Vicinamibacterales bacterium | reverse complement strand
GTTCGGCGTCCAGTACCGATCCTCGTGGCGGATCGCGATGATCGGATCCAGGAAGAGCCCGATCTTTTCGACGACCCCCATCAGCCGCTTCACGTGCGTGTCCGACGGATCGCGCTGGTACGGCGTCGGCTCGACCGCGCTGACCGGGAGCGCGACGACCAGCAGCGGATGGCCGCCGAACGGATCGTTGTACCGGCCGAGAATCGTCCCCCCGTCCTCCTCCACCTGGGCGGCGAGCGCGTCGAGCTTGCCCGCCCCTACAGTGGCCGTCTCTGCAGCCGTGAGCCCGACCGAGGCCGGCGCGGCCTTCTTCCGTCGAACAGCTTTCTTCTTGGCCATCCGGTGGATCTTATAGCGCCTGCGGCCGCCGCGAGGAGCGAGTCTTCGAGCGACGCAGCGGCAGCGAGCGGGGGTGGGGCCCCGCGAGCACTGAATAATGCAGACGTGATGTCGCGAGCTAGAAAGCGGGTGAAGGAAACTCGTAGCAGCCGGGCGTCACCAGCACGTGGCCGTTCCTGGTGAAGAAGAGGCTGTTCGGCGAGAGTATGTCGGCGCCCTTGAACTGCACGGTGCGGAGCTTCTCACCGGTGCCGTCGTAGACGTAGGTGACCGGCTGGGCGCTCAGCGCAATCCAGAGGCGTCCGGCGCGATCCACACCCGCGCTGCGAACCGCCGGCGGCACGAACGGCAGGACGTCCCCGTCCTCGTTGCGCCGCTTCGGCCACCGCGCGGGCATCGTCCGCAGGTACGCGTCCACTTCCGGCCCTTCGACGTGGCGCTCGAACAGGAGCGCGCCTTTCGCGTCGTACTTGCGGAAGATCGGCACGCCCGCGCCGAAGACGAAGAAGAAGCCGCCGGTCGGGTCGACGAGCGGAAAGCCGGCGTTGAGCGCCATGTGGACGTCGGGATCCTCCTGGCCGCTCGTGCGGAGCTCGCCGAACGATCGCATCGGCTGGCCCCACAGGCCGATCTCGGAGATGAGCGCGCCCGACTCCGGCTGGTTGATGACGATGCTCCGCCCGGTGAACTGGATCGACCCGATGCCGTTGAGCACCAGCGCATCGAGCGTCAGCCGCGACACCTCGCGCGACGGCAGGGTGAATCCGCCGATGCGCCCTCCGGTCGCGTTGAAGATCTGGATCCGCTGCCGCCGCATCGGCGCGTCCGCGACGACGAACGAACCCTCCGCCGGATCGCTGTCGAACGCGCTCGGATCGATCACGCGTCCCTCTTCCGCCCCGATCTCGACGATCTTCTTCGCGGTGTCGCCGGCGATCTCGTAGACGGCGTGCGCGCGCCGATCGAAGACGAGGTACTGCCCGGCATCGGTCTGCTGGAACGCCATCGGCTGGCGGAAGGATCCGGCGATGTGCGCCGGCAGGGCCCCGACGGAACGGAGCACCTCGACGCGCGGGGCTGATGGCGCCGAGATCGCCGCGGCGCCGGAGACGAGAGCGACGGCGAGAATCGCCCGCATGACCAGTAGGCCCGACCTTCAGTCGGGCGTGCTAATACCTGGCGATATCCTGAATCGCCTTCAGCACGTCGGCCGACTGCGGGAGGATCACTTCCTCGAGATCCGGGCAGTACGCTACGGGCGTGTCGAGCGCGGCGACGCGGCGGACCGGGGCGTCGAGGTGCTCGAACAGGTCGTCGGCGATGCGCGCGGCGAGCTCGGCGCCGAAGCCGCACGTGAGCTGATCCTCGTGCGCGACGATCACACGGCTCGTCTTCTTCGTGAACGCCGCGATGGTTTCCCAGTCGTAGGGAATGATCGTGCGCAGATCGACGACCGCCACGCTGACGTGTTCACGCTCGGCTTGCTGGGCGGCCAGCAGTGAACGCTGCACCAATGCGCCCCAGGTGAAGACCACTATGTCGGTGCCGTCCCGCGGCACCGACGCCCTCCCGAACGGGATCATGTAGTCGGGGCCGGGGTACACACCCTTGTTGTAGGTCTGTCGATACAGGTGTTTGTGCTCGCAGAAGAGCACCGGGTCATCGCATCTGATGGCGGTGCGCAGCAGGCCGGCCGCGTCCTGTGCGTTGGAAGCCAGCACGATCCGGATGCCTGGCGTGTGCGCGAAGATCGCCACAGCCGACTGGCTGTGATACGGCGCGCCACCACGGAGATACCCGCCGATCGGCACGCGAATCACGACCGGGCACGACCAGTGGTTGGCCGAGCGGTATCGCATCATCGCGAGCTCGTCGCGAATCTGCATGAATGCGGGCCAGATGTAGTCGAAGAACTGAATCTCGACGACCGGCTTGAGCCCGCGCAGCGCCATGCCGACCGCCCGCCCGACGATGTTCGCCTCGGCGAGCGGCGAATTGAAGACGCGATCGCTTCCGTAGAGACGCTGCAAGCCGTGCGTGACCTTGAAGACGCCGCCTTTCCCCGTGACGAGCTTCAGCGCTTCGTCGTGGCTCACGTCGGCGACGTCCTGGCCGAAGACGACGATGCGCGGGTTCCGCGCCATTTCGTCCTTGAGCGTGGCGTTGATCGCCGCGACCATCGTGTCGGGCTTGCCCTGCGGCTTCGGCTCGGTCGAGAAATCGTCGGACGAGGGATCGACCGTGGGCGAGAAAACGAACGAGGTGGCGGTCTCCGGCTCCGGCTTCGGTGCGCGGAGCGCCTCCTCGATAGCCTGTTTCACCTCGCGTTCGACCGACGCCAGGGTGTCGGCGAAGTCGTCGTCGCTGGCTATGCCCTCGCTCTTGAGGAACTGTCGCATCCGGGCCAGCGGATCGCGCCGCGCTTCGGCTTCCCGCTCGCCCCCGGTCTTGTACAGCCGCTCATCGTCGGACAACGAGTGCGAGTAGGGGCGGATCACCGTGGCGTGGACGAGCACCGGACCTTTGCGCTCGCGGGCATGCGACGTCGCATCGCGCATCGTCCGGTAGCTGGTCAGGTAATCGGTGCCGTCACATCGCAGCACGCGGAGGTTCGGGAAGTTCTCCACCAGCCGTGAGATGTCGCCGCCTGGCGTCTGCACGTCGACCGGCACCGAGATCGCGTAGCCGTTGTCCTCGACGAGATAGAGCAGCGGGAGCTTCCGGGAGCAGGCCGTGTTCAGCGATTCCCAGAACTCGCCTTCGCTGGTGCCCCCTTCGCCGATCGAGATGTAGGTGATTTCGTCGGGATGGTAGAGCGTTTCGCGATCGGGGATCTGCGGCACGCGGCTGTAGATCAACGCGGCTTCGGCGCATCCGACTGCGTGCAGGCAATGGGTGCCGACGCAGCTGCTCTGCGACGGAATGTTGAGGCGCCGATGTCCCCAATGCGACGGCATCTGGCGTCCGCCGTTGGCGGGATCATCTTTGGCGCCGACCGACGCGAGAAACATCTCGTACGGTGTGAACCCCAGCGTCAGACACAACGCGCGATCGCGATAGTAGGGGAAGAGCCAGTCGTGTCCGGCGCGCAGGTGCTGACCGGCCGCGACCAGGATCGCTTCGTGGCCCGCACCGCTGATCTGGAAGAAGGCTTTGCTCTGGTTCTTGAGCTGTATCTCTTTGTCGTCGATCGCGCGCGACAGGAGCATGAGACGGTAGGCGCCGAGCAGCTCGTCGCGAGTCAAACCTTCGTGATCGCGGCGGCGTGCGTGGGCTCCCGAGGCGCGCGCGTCCGCGCCGTTGGCCAGGCCCGGGCCCTTCATCACTGAGAAATTATGTCACTATCCTGTGGCCCTGTCTCTGTTCTCTGCGTCTCGTCGTCCGCGCAGATCTGTGAGTTGGAAGCCAAAAGCCCAGAGCCTAAAGCCTGGAGCTTCATTGCATATGGCAGCACCGTTGCATCGTTGGGATGAGATTGCACTCGAGAAGATCACGGAGATGGTCTCGCGAAAGATCGTCAGCGGCGATCGCGAGATGCTGGCGCAGACTTATCTGAAACGCGGCGCGCTCGTGCCGCTCCATTCGCATCCCAGCGAGCAAATGACCTACGTCCTGCAGGGAGCGTTGCGTTTTCTCGTCGACGGCGAAGAGGTGATCGTGCGCGAGGGCGAGGTCATTCACATTCCGTCGGGCGCCCCACATCAGGCCGAAGCGCTCGAAGACACGTTCGAGCTCGACGTGTACAGTCCCATACGCGAAGATTGGATTGATCCGAGCGTGGATTGACTGCGGGTCTAAAGAGCAAGACCCGCCCTGCATTTTTTAGTGGACGCGACGATTGACGTCGTCGCCGCGTCCGCCCGAGTAGACGTCGAACTTCTTGCGCATGCGATTGATGCGCCACTTGAGATAGCGGTACTGAATCTCCGACAGGAGATTGACCCGTTTTCCCTTCAGATAGAGGTAGCCGGTCGCCAGCCCTCCGAGGTGCGCGGTGTGGGCGACCCCGCCCCCGGCGAAAACCGCAGACCACAGCGATATGCCTCCGAGGATGATCACCATGTACTTGGCCTGCACTGGAAAGATGAACGCGAACAGAATAGGCCGCGTCGGGAAATAGAGCGCGTAAGCCAGGAGCACGCCGAAGATTGCGCCGGATGCGCCGATGGTGGCCTGGAGCCAGAACGACACGGCGAACGAGAACGGCAGGAGCCCGAGAAGAACTTGCGTCAGGCCCGCTCCGATGCCGCACACGAAATAGTACTTCGTGAAATACGTTGTCCCCCACATGCGCTCGATCTCCACGCCGAACATCCAGAGCATGAGCATGTTGAAGATCAGGTGCATCGGGCCGCCATGCAGGAACATGTACGTCACGAGCTGCCAGACGGCGCCCGTGGTAAACACCGCTTGCGGCATCAATCTGAAGGGGATTTCGAGGGCTGGCCAAATCGATGTCGCGATGAACGCGACGACGTTTGCGATGATCAGCGCCTTGATGGCGGGGGTGACCGGACCCGGACCGAACGCGTACGACATGCCCGACGGAGCTGGGAAGCGCCCTCGCATTCTCCCAAGTCTGGCGCAATTGATACCTAGTCGGCAATATCCATGCGCACATGCTCGGGTGTGACGATTTCGGCAGAGACGGATCGCGATACACGTTTTCCCGCCGGAAGCGGAAGCGCGAGCGCAGCCGCAACCAGCGGTACCGCGGCCATTGCCGTCAACGTGTGATCGATGCCGATGCGATCGGCGAGCATGCCGACGAACGGGACGCTGAGACCGCCCATGCCCCACGCGAACCCCATCATCAGCGATGAGACTGTTGCTGCACTGATTGGCGCGATCGTCTGCCCGAATGTGACATTGACCGGAAGCGTCGACTGAAGGAGGAACCCGCCGATCGCGAGGATCACGACAAACATCCAGCCGGTGAACTGCGGCGCGAGTGCGAGCAGAGGGACCGCGGACACCAGCGACACGATGATCACGCGACGTGGCCCGAAGCGATCCGCCGCGGGTCCGCCGAAAAACCCGCCGAGCCCCACAGCGAACAGATAGACCGACGCCGCGGTTCCCGCTTGCGCGAGCGTCATCCCGCGTTGTGTGAGCAGAACGGGCACGAAGGTCGAGAAGCTCATCGACGTCAGCGTACGCAGGACCACGATCAGATACAGAAACGTCAACGGCTTCGCGTACGGGCGAAGCGCACGGATGCCGCCTGCTTCATGCGAATCCTGCAGCCGTTCGATCGCAGGAATGCGCCTCAGGAAAACGAGCAGCAGGACGACCAGCGCCGGTGCAATCAGAATCGGTGTCGCCCGCAGGCCATACGCCTGGACGAATGGAGCAAAGAGGAGCGGAGCGGCCGCCTGCCCCAGCGTGCCGCTCGTGATGTGGAACGACATCGCCAGGCCGCGCTGATTGCCCGAATAGCGGTGCACGAGCGCTGCGGCCGGTGGGTGGAACGCCGCGCCACCAAGACCGCCGAGAATCAGCACCATCGCCAGCGCGACCGCGCCCGGAGCGAGGCCGACGAGCGGGAGCACCGACACACAGATGAGGGGCCCGGTCAGCAAGAGCAGTCGCGGTCGCCACCGATCGGCAATGTGGCCGAACCCGAGCTGCGAAACGGAGTTGGCCAGCTGAAAGCACATCTGCAACGTGCCGGCAGCGGCCAGTGACAGGCCGAGCCGCGTGATGAGAAGTGGAAGAAGCGGAGCGAGGATGTTGCCGTAGCCGTCGACGATGAAGTGTGTGCCGGCGAGCAGGAGGATGGTGCGGTGCAGCCCGAACGGCCGCTTCATCGAGACGCCCGGCGGAGTCGTCGGGAGACCATCGCCACGCCTTCGTTGAATTCACGAATCCGAAGAAGCCACGCCGACCCCCCGAGCACCACGATGGCGAGGCCGATCGTTGCGCTCAGACGCAGAGCCTGTACGACAAACGCGTGACTCGGCAGCCACCGTGTGAACAGTTCGTCCGCGTAGAACGCCGTAGCGCCCATGAGCACCGAGGCGAAGGCGATGCGGACGATGGCGCCGAGCAGTCGTGCTTCGTTGAGTCCGTGCAGATGCGCGCGAAGGAGATACGCGAGCGCGGCCGCATTGAAGAGCGCGGCAAGCGACGTCCCGAGCGCGAGCGCCTCGTAGCCGTAGCCGAGCTCCCGCACGAACAGGTAGTTGAGGGATGCGTTGACGAGCACCGCGACCATGCTGACGATCACCGGAGTTCGATTGCGTCCCAGTGCATAGAACACTGGGGACAGGATCCGGACGACCGAGTAACCAATCAGACCGACCGCGTAGAACTGCAGTGCCGCGGCGGTCGCCACGGTGTCGGCCGGTGTGAACCTCCCCCGCTCGAGGATCAGTCGCACGATCGGCTGCGCGAGCACGATCAATCCGACCATCGACGGGATGTTGAGCATCAACATCAGCGAGAGGCCGTTGGTCACCGTCTCCCGAACTGCGACGAAATCCCGCTCGGTGCTCTGGCGAGAGACGGTCGGCAGCGTCGCGGTGCCGATCGACACGCCGAACAGTCCAATCGGCAGATACATCAGGCGGAACGCGTAGTTCAGCCACGACACCGCGCCGACGACGGTACCTGTCGCGAGCCATGTGTTGACGAAGACATTCACCTGCGTCGCCGCCAAGCCGATGGTGCCTGGGCCCATCAGCGTGAGCATGCGCCGCAAGCCTTCGTCGCGCCAATCGATCTCGGCGCGATAGCGGAAGCCTTCCTTGTGGAGTGTTGGCCACTGCAACGCGAGCTGTGCGACGCCGCCGAGCAGCGTGCCGATCGCAATGGCGACGATCGGCTGCAGGCCGAACATCGGCATCAGCGGCACGAGCGTGAACGCGCAGACGACGGTCATCACATTGAACATCGCCGGCGAGAGGGAGGGGATGAAGTAGTGATGCAGCGAGTTCAGCATCCCCATGAATGCCGCCGCGACGGCGATCAGCGTCAGCGTCGGCACCATGATTCGCGCCATCTGCACGGTGACCGCGAGCCTGACCGGATCGGCCGTGAACTTTTCGGCCGCGAAGGCGAAGATGAGCGGCTGAGCGAAGATGATGCCCAGGACCACGAGCGCGCCGGTCACGACGACGAGCGCGTTGATGACGTGGTTGCCGAGACGCCAGGCGGGCTCTTTGCCTGAGACCGTGAGGTAGCGCGTAAACGTCGGGATGAACGCCGCGCTCATCGCCCCTTCGGCGAACAGGTCGCGGAGCAGATTGGGGATCCGGAACGCGACCTGGTAAGCGTCGGTCATGCCGCTGGCGCCGAAGAACGCCGCGATGACCAGTTCGCGGACGACTCCGAGGATGCGGCTGGTGATGGTGGCGGCGGCCGCCGACGCGGCCGAGCGGGCCAGCCTGGAGGACGAGCCGGGCTCAGGCGCCAAGCTTGCGGCGGACAATCTCGTTGACGGCCTTCCCGTCGGCATTCTTCCCGGCCAGCATCGGCATGACCGCCTTCATCACCTTGCCCATGTCCTTCGCAGATGTCGCGCCGGTTTCCGTGATGGCTGCGCTCACTGCGGCCTCGATCTCTTCGGCGCTCGCCGCTGGCGGCAGGTACTGCTCGAGCACCGTGATTTCTCCGGTTTCCTTGGCGACGAGATCGGTGCGGCCGGCCTTCGAGAACTGCTCGACCGAGTCGCGCCGCTGCTTCACCAGCGACGAGACGACCTGGAGAACTTCGGTGTCGTCGAGATCGCGTCCCTTTTCGACGCCCTTGTTCATGATCGCAGCCTTCAGCATCCGCAGCGCGGAGAGGCGCGGGGCATCCTTGGCTTTCATGGCTGCCGTCATATCGGCATTGACTTTGTCGCGGAGCAGCATCAGTGATCCGTAACCGAATCGCCGCTCGTGATGTGCCACCCGTCGGTCTCGTCGTAAAACCCCTTCGGCACCTGGACGGC
This sequence comes from Vicinamibacterales bacterium, assembly GCA_035263125.1. GTDB lineage: Bacteria > Acidobacteriota > Vicinamibacteria > Vicinamibacterales > UBA2999 > Gp6-AA40. Next base: position 20,421 of record DATFRP010000371.1, on the reverse strand, counting down.
GTTGACTTTCACGCAGACATCGAGCGTCGACTTCACGTTGAAATACCCGTTGCGTTTCAGCACCCGGCGAAACGCGGCGTGCATCACGGAACAGCGCACCTTGTCGGAATCCTCGGCGCGTGCGACGCGGTCCACCCATCGCAGCAGCGTCTTGAGTCCCGAGACATCGTCGGGATCGACGAGGAAGTCGACGAGCATCGTGACGCGCCCCAGTGGTTCATGCTTGTGGCGGTACACCGCGTAGCCGTGCAGTTCTCCGTGTCGCTTGAGCGCGACCACGGAATACCGGACGTGCGGCGGCTCGAAGTATCGCCAGTTCAAGTACGGCGAGTCGCGGCGCACGGCGAGATCGAACTTGGCAGCGAGGCGATCCCATAACGCCGTGAAGGCCGAGTCGAAGCGTCGAATCGGCTCGCATTCGGCTCGAAGTGGTCGCGAGCGCGAGACGATCTGGACCACGGGATGCGTGACCGCGGAGATCAACCGGTTGAACGCCGTCGGCAGATGAGGCGTGCGAACGGCGCGCCGCGTCAGCGGCTTTACCAGGCTCGGAACGATGTGCGACTCGGGCCAGTGCAGGCGGTCGAGCACCTGACGGGACTGTCCCGGGAGTCCCAGCACCAGCACCGCCCCGCTGTTGCGGTCCCATGCGCGCACGAGCGCCTCGTCGAGCCCCTGCTGATCGCGCTCTGGCGTGATCAGCGCTCCAGTTCCCCAGGCTCCCTCCACCTCGAGACCTTTGAGGGAGACGCGGACCGGCAGCGTCTGGTAGTGCCCGACGACGGTCGGTCCTTCACGCGCGACCCAGATGCCAGGCTGACCGGTCGCGTTGTGCGGATTGCGGCGATGCTGCCAGTCCCAGCGGAATCGATTGGCTTCGGCGGCGTCGGCACCGTGCGCACGTCGGTAGAGCGTCTCGACGCCGCGACGGTCCTCGGGCCGAAAGCGATCGATGTCTGACATGCGAGGTGTTTATTGTACGAGAGCCGTAATGCAGAATGCTGAATGCAAAATGCAGAATCAATGGAGAGTGCTGAATGCAGAATGCTGACTCAATGCATCAATATTCAGCATTCAGCAATTCAGCATTCTGCACTGAATCTGCATTCTGCACTCAGCACTCTCCATTACAGAATCCATTAACGGCTGTTCTGGCGCGGCGCCGGCGTGATCACGCCAGGCGTCGCTGAACCCGGTGCCACGCCGAATGGGTTGCTCGGCGTTGTTGCCGGACGCTGCTGCTCGGGTTCATCGGTCTGCGGCAGACGATTTGGTTCCTGCTGCTGCGGTGGCTGCTGCTGCGGCGGCTGCTGCTGCGGGAGGCGCACGCCCGGCGGCAGGTTCACAGGGGGAACGCGTTGACCCGGAGGCGGTGGTGGCGCAGCATCGTCGTCATCCTCGATGATTCTGTTCTGCAGCGCCTGTGCCGCGGCCTGCGCGGCAGGAGACGGCTGCGCCGTCGAACCTGTCGTCACGCGACTCGTGGGCACAATCAGGATGCGATCGTAGGCCGATGCGCCCGGCATTGGTGTGTTACGAACGGCCGAGAGATAGCCGCTCACGTCGCGGAGCAGAATCTCGAGCGCCTGCCGCTCGGTCACGTCGACGAGTTCGAGCGTCAATGGCGGTCCCGGGACGCGCTCGCCGTTCACAATGGTGGTGTGGCCCCGGCGCCCCCACTCGGCGAGGATGGCGCTGATCGGTGCGTTCTGTGTCACCAGCTTCACGTGGCCGTCGTCCTTGAATTCGAGTGTGACGGACTGGGCCGCGGCTGAGCCTGCCGTTGCCAGGACGAGACCGATGCTACCGACCAATCGTGAAACTTTCATGGTGCCCCTCGTTCAGTACCCGATCAGTATACGTCCCGCACCTCACTTCTGCCTGATGTGCTCGATGACCGTCTGGATAATCTCATCCAATTCGAGTTTCGGACGGTATCCAATCAGCGCGCAGAGCTTGGAGATGTCGGGTACGCGTCGTGGCATGTCTTCGAATCCGGCCTCGTAAGCCTCATCGTAGGGGACGTAATGAATTGGTGAGCTGCTGCCCGTCAGGGTCTTGACGCGCGCCGCGAGGTCCGCGATCGTGACCTCTCCTGTGTTCCCGATGTTGAACACCTCTCCGATCGCGCGTGGCTCTGAGGCAAGCGCCACCAGCGCCTCGACGACGTCGCCGACGTAGGTGAAGCTTCGCGACTGCTTGCCGTCGCCGAACACGGTGATCGGCTGACCCGCGAGTGCCTGCCGGACGAAGGTCGGCAGCACCATTCCGTATTGCCCGGTCTGACGCGGACCGACCGTGTTGAACAGACGCACGATGACGATCGGAAGCTTGCGCTCCTTCCAGTAGGCGAGCGCGAGGAACTCGTCGATGAGTTTGCTGCACGCGTACGCCCACCGATGCTTGACGGTGGCACCGAGGACCAGTTCGGCACCTTCGCGGAACGGGACGGCGGTGCTCTTCCCGTAGACCTCCGACGTCGACGCGATGAACACGAGCTTCTTCTTCTTGTTCGCGTGCTTGAGCACGACCTCGGTGCCATGAACGTTGGTCTCGATCGTGTGGACCGGCTGCTCGACGATCAATTTCACGCCGACGGCGGCGGCGAGATGAAAGACGACGTCGCTCTGATCGATGAGCTCCGCCAGCAGCGGCTCGTTCGTGATCGAGTCGATGACGTACGAGAACCGCTTGTCGGCCTTGAGATGGGTGATGTTGTCGATCGACCCGGTCGACAGATCGTCGATGATGGCGACATCATGCCCGTCTTGCAGCAGGCGTTCCGCCAGATGCGAGCCGATGAAGCCCGCGCCTCCTGTGATCAGAGCTTTCACGCCGGTTGTGTTCCTTTCATGAAAACGCCGACCTCGTGTGCGACGTGCCTCGCGTCCGCATCGGCAAGTCGGGGATGGAGCGGCAGCGACAGCAGCGTGCGCGCGGCCTCGGCTGCCACCGGGCAGTGTGATGACGGATAGGCGGCAAACGCCGGTTGCTCGGTCAACGGAATCGGGTAGTGAATCAACGTCTCGATTCCTGCAGCCGCCAGATGTGCCTGCAGTCGGTCTCGATCCGGGACGCGCACTGGAAAGAGGTGATACACGTGGCCGGCATCCCGCTCCTCGATCTTCTTCACCGATGACGGCAGCGCGCGCCGATACACGGCGGCAAGCTCGCGGCGCCGAGCCGTCCAGCGGGCCAGGAGCGGAAGTCGGGCGCGGAGGATCGCGGCCTGCAGTTCATCGAGCCGGCTGTTGCCACCGGGCTCGACGTGCCGGTAGCGATCGGCCTGACCGCCGTTGCGCAGCCGTCGGATTCTGGCCGCGAGCGAGGCGTTGCGGGTCGTCAGCGCACCGCCATCGCCAAGAGCGCCGAGATTCTTGGTCGGGTAGAAGCTGAACGCGGCGGCATCTGCGCGCGCGCCAACCGGAGACCCCTGTTCCGTTGCCAGGTGTGCCTGGCAGCAATCCTCGACGATTGCGAGCGCATGCTTCTCGGCGACACGGCGCACGCCGTTCATCTCCGCCGGTTGACCGTAGAGATGCACCGGCACGATGGCGCGGGTGCGAGGCGTCACCGCCTGCTCGCACGCCTCGGGATCGATCGTGAGGGTGTGACGGTCGACGTCGACGAAGACCGGTCTGGCTCCTGCCGCGATCACCGCGAGACCGGTGAAGGCAGCGGTCAAGGCCGGGACGATCACTTCATCACCAGCGCCGATATCGAGTGCCCGAAGTGCCAGCGTGATCGCATCGGTTCCATTCGCCACGCCGACCGCGAAGGGCGCACCGCAGGCGGAGGCGAACTCCGTTTCGAACTGCTCGACCTCCGGGCCGAGGATGTACCAACCGCTCGCGACGACGCGATCGACGGCGCTTCGAATCGCGTCGGCGTCGTCGGACGGGTGCAGGTCGACGAAAGACAGGCGCGCGGGAGCGCTCACAGTGCGGCGACGTCGGACGTCGTCGAAACGTAATGCGGCAGGTGCGCGCGGTAGAACTCGATTGTCCGCGACAGACCGTCGGCGAGATCGACCGTCGGCTGCCAGCCCAGCGTGCGGTGGATGAGCGACGAGTCGGCGTGAAAGTCGCCGATGTCGATCGCCTTTTTCTCGGGCGGCCACTCGACGAAGCGGTAACGACCGGTCCCGGCGATTGAGATCATCAGCTCGACGAGGTCCTTCAGCGAGATCGGCTCCGAGCCGCCGACGTTGAAGACCTGTCCGTTGCTCGCGTCGGTGGCGCCGGCCCGGAGGAACGCCGCCGACGCGTCCTCGACATAGACGAAGTCCCGCAGCTGACGGCCGTCGCCGTAGATCTGAATCTCGCGATCTTCGACGACCTGACGGATGAACCAGGCGATGAATCCCTGCCGGTTGTGTTTGAGCAGCTGGCGCGGTCCATACACATTGGTCAGGCGCAGCGAACAGGCGCGCACGCCGAAGACCGAGTTGTAGACCAGGTGATAGTACTCGCCCGCGACCTTGTTGATGCCGTTGATGTCGGTCGGGCGTACGAGGTGCGCCTCGGTGATCGGGAGCGTCTCCGGTCGTCCGTACACCTGTCGCGTCCCGGCGAAGATGACTTTCACCGACGGGTTGTACCGACGGCACGCTTCGAGCAGCGTCAGCTGGCTGCGGCAGTTGATCTCGAGATCGGTGTACGGGTCCTGCATGCTGTCGATGTGACTGACCTGACCCGCGAGGTTGAAGATGACCTCCTGCCCGCGCACGAGATAGTTCATCGTGCTCTGTTGGCGGATGTCGGCGATGTTCACTCTCACGCGGTCCTCGATGCCGCTGATGTTGAACAGGTTTCCGCCGTACTCCGAGATGAGCGAGTCCACGATCAGCACACGCGCGCCGAGGGCCGCGAGCTCGCGAGCGAGATTGCTCCCGATGAACCCGAGACCGCCGGTGATCATCACCCGGCGATCGCGGTAGAACGCGCGGACATCGTCCATGTCAAGCGGGCTCTGGGCGCTCACGCCGGGCATCTTATCAGACGCCTCCGCCCTTCAGCCGCGGCCCGAGCATCAGCTCGATCCACATGACGGCGAGGTCGAGATAGGTGTGAACAATCCGCCTCGGAGTGAAGAACTCCGATCCGCCCGAGCGGCGTGCGTAATGGTGAATGGACACTTCCCGGAACTGCGCCCCGGCGCGCTGCGCCTGCTTCACCAGCTCCACGCAGATCGAGCCGCTGCTGCTCTTCAGGGCCAGGCGCTGGAGGATCGTGCGACGGATCAGGCGGAAGTCGCAGTCGACGTCGGTGATCGGCAGCCAGAACGCCCACCGCGTCACAAACCGATGGAGGTTGCCGACGAACACGCGATAGGGCGGGTCGCGCCGTGTCATCTTCATCCCGTTCACGAAATGCGTGTCGTCGGTGAGGAGCATCAGGAGAATCGGGATCTCGCTGACGTCGTACTGTCCGTCGCCGTCGGTGTAGAACACGAGCTCCTTGGTGGCGTGGGCGAATCCGCTGCGCAGCGCGGCTCCGTATCCGCGGTTGGTCTCGTGCGTGACGATGCGGAGACACCGGACGCGAGCGCAGAGCGCGCGAAGGACCTCGGCGCTGTTGTCACGCGACCCGTCGTTCACCACGATGATCTCGTGGTCGTCGGTCAGCGCTTTGAGCGTCTCGTCCGCCTGCACGACCAGATCGCCGATCGTGGTCGCGTCGTTGTAACAGGGAAAGAAGGCGGTGATCGAGAGCCTGGGCACCGGGAAGAAAATATCACCGACCGGGACGGGCCCGCGCCGCCGGCCGCGCTGCCAGCCGCCATGGCAGCACGACCGATTCTCCGATCACGCGGGTCGACAGTTTCGAGCGCCCCTCGCGCCGTTCGACGAAGGTGATGGGCACTTCAGCAATGCGCCCGCCCGCTGCGCTTGCCTCCCAGATCGTCTCGACCAGAAAGGCGTAGCCGTCCGAGACGATGGACTCGAGCGGGAGGCGCGCCAGCAGGTCGCGCGACCAGCAGCGGAACCCGCTCGTACAGTCATGAATCGGAAGACGCGTGATCGCGCGGACGTACCAGTTCGCCACGGCGCTCAACAGCACACGGTGGATGGGCCAGTTGTGAAGCGTGCCCCCGCGCACATACCGCGATCCAATCACCAGATCGGCCGAGGTGCTGGCGTCGAGGAGTCGTGGCAGCTCGGATGGATCGTGTGAGAAGTCGGCGTCCATCTGACATATATGCGTGGCATCGGACGCCAGAGCCGCGCGCATGCCCTCGACGTACGATCGCCCCAGACCGCGCGTGCCTGTCCGACGAAGCACAGAGATGCGCCCCTGGCTCGTCGCGGCGAGCGCGTCTGCCGCATCCGCGGTGCCGTCGGGCGACTGGTCGTCGACCACGAGCACGCGCAGCGACGCGATCGTCAGGAGCGCCGTCATGAGCGGCGCCACGTTCTCCCGTTCGTTGTAAGTGGGGACGATGACGAGTGGACGCATGCCTCGAGTCAGTCCCGCGAGTGTCCGTCGAAGCGTAGCGACGCGACCTGCTCGGAGACGAGGCCCACGAGAAAGACGAGCGCGGCAAACAGGATCAGAATCACGGCACCGTTGGGAATCCGTCCGGTCGACACGAAGTTGCCGATCCCGTAAAGCGTTCCGATCGCGAACGAGGACGCGCTCACCGGCACGAACACACGCAGCGGGCTGAAGATCGTGATCACCTTGAGGAGGATCAGGAAGAAACTGGCGCCGTCGCGGGTCAGCTTGATCTTCGACTGACCCAGGCGCCGCCGCGCCGCGATCGGCTCGAACATCACGTTGTAGCCGGCCCTGATGAAAGCGAGAGTCGTCGTCGTCGGCGTGGAGAAGCCGTTCGGCAGCAGATGCAGGAATTCGCGCAGATGTTCGCGGCGAGCGCCTCGGAACCCCGACGTGAGATCGGGAATCGGCCGACCGGTCAGATAACCCGCGAGGGCGTTCAGTACTTCGTTGCCGTGTCGCCGCACCACCGTCGCCTGCGTCGTGGCGTCCCGCGCGCCGACGACGAGATCGTATTCGCCGAGCCGTGCGACGATGCGGCAGGCGTCTGCTGGTTGATGTTGGCCATCGGCGTCGATGATCAGCACGAACTCGCCCTGCGCGTGGCGGATCCCCGTCTTGACCGCCGCGCCGTTCCCTTTGTTGTACGGATGGCGGATCACGCATGCACCGGCCTCTGCCGCACGGGCTGCGGTGGCATCTGCCGACCCGTCATCGATGACGAGAATCTCGCGCCAGGGTGCGGCCGCCCGAAGATGGGTCACGACCTCGCCGATCGCCCGCTCTTCATTGAAGGCGGGGATCACGATCGACACGGTGGAGGGCTCAGCCAAGCAGCTGCTCCACCACGCCATCCCAGGTGATCTGGCGCGCGCGTGCGAGACCCGCCGCGCCGAGCCGCGCAGCGAGCGCACGATCGGACGCGAGCGACGAGATCGCGGCGCCGAGCGACCCAGGTTCTGGCGCGCAGACGAAGCCGTTCTCACCGTTGACGACGAATTCGAGCGTGCCTCCCGAGTCGGAGCAGGTGACCACCGGTTTGCTGCTGAGAAAAGCCTCCAGCGTCACGTACCCATAGTCTTCATCGAAGGGCGCGTAGACGACGGCGAGGGCGCCGGAGTAGAGACGCACCAGTTCGTCCCCGTCGGTCTGTCCTTTGAATATGACGCGATCGTGCACGCCGCATTCTACGGCGGTGCGCTCGGTGGCCGCGCGCTCGGAGCCATCACCGGCGATGACAAGCGCGATCGAGCGTGGAACGTGCGTCATGGCACGAATCACGAGGTCGGCGCGCTTGACCCGTTCGAGCCGGCCGACCACCAGCGCGTAATCGCCGTACGGACCACCCTGCAAGCGATCGGCCATCGGCGGCGGATGGTACAAGCCTTCGGCGGCAACGCCGTTGAAGGTCCGAAGCCGCTGTGCGGTATTGCGCGAGTTCGCGAACACGCGCCGGCACTCGCCGAGCATGCGCGCGTCGAGCTCGAACAGCCGCTTCCGCAGTCCGACGTCGTGTTCCGTGTGCTCGAAGTCGCTGAACGGCGTGCCGCACAGTTCGTAGGCCGCGCGATGCTGATGAATCACCCAGGCGACCTTGCGTGGATGTCGCGCGAAGTAGGTGGGAAAGCGCGTGGCGATCAGCAGATCGATCGGCTGCGCGTTGCTCGACGTGAGATCGATCAGACGCCACGCCGCTGCCTGCGCGAGCAGTTCGTCCTTCGGCTGCGCACGGAACGGGAGCGCCACGATATCCGCCTCGTAGCCGCGTCGGCGAAGCACGTCGACCAGCGCGCGCACGTGAAGCTCCGCTCCACCGTGCACGAACGGCACCTGGGCATCGGCGACGAGTATTCGTTTGATGTCAGTCAGAGGCTGTAATGCAAAATGCAAAATGCAAAATGCAAAATGAAATGCGCAGACCGCTACGAATGATCCCTGCTGCCTTTTGCATTTTGCATTTCGAATTTTGCATTAAGTCGCGAAGCGAAAATTGATGATGTCGCCGTCTTGGACGATGTACTCCTTGCCTTCGAGCCGGACCTCGCCGTGATCGCGACACGCAGACATCGAACCGCGCGCCATGAGCGCGTCGTACGACACCACCTCGGCGCGTATGAATCCGCGTTGAATATCGCTGTGGATCTCGCCGGCCGCAAGCTGCGCCGGGGTGCTCCGCGCGATCGACCAGGCGCGGCACTCGTCTTCGCCGACCGTGAAGAAGGAGATGTACCCGAGCAGGTCGTAGCTCGCGCGGATCACGCGGTCGAGGCCTGATTCGCTCAACCCGAGGTCCGCCAGAAACGCTTTCGCATCCTCGCCGCCAAGCTGCGAGATCTCGAGCTCGATCGTGGCGCAGAGCGCCACCGCCTTGGTGGCCGCGTTCGCGAGGAATCCGCTCAAGCCGACGGATGCGGCCGCACGTTCGACGTCGGCACCAACCGCAGGGAGGTCGGACTCGTCGAGATTGATCACGAGCAGAAGCGGTTTGGCCGAGAGAAACTGGAAGCCGCGCAATCGCTTCACGTCGTCGCCCGCCAGTTGCAGCGCGCGAAGCGGGGCGCCGTCCTCGAGTGCGGCCTTGCACCGGTTCACGAGCTCGCGTTCCTTTCCCAGCTCCGCCGAGAGTCCTTTCTTCGCTTCTTTCTCGATGCGTTCGAGCCGTCGCTCGACGATCCCGAGGTCGGCGAGGATCAGTTCGTCTTCCATCGCCTGGGCGTCGCGAGCCGGGTCGATCGAGCCCGACGCGTGCGCGACCGAATCGGATCGGAACGCTCGAACGACGTGCACGAGCGCGTCGGCGTTCTTATAGCCGACGACGTCGACCAGCGCCTGCGCGCCGCTGCGTGACGGCTGAATGATGTCGGTGAACTCGATGGTTGCGGGGACGCGTTTGCGCGGGTTGTACATCCCGGTCAACACGTCGAGCCGCGGATCTGGCACTTTCGAGATGCCGATGTTGACGTCGCCTTTGCCGCGCGGAGCCTCGCGGGCGCTCGTCATCAACTGAAACAGGGTCGTCTTGCCGCTCGAGGGGAGACCTATCAGCGCCGAGTGAAGCATGAGCCGTCCAGCCTAGCACGCGGGGTCAGGGCCGGCCCTAGCACGCGGGGTCAGAGCCGGACCTGTCCCTGATCTGTCCCTGGTCCGTCCCCGGTCTGACCCCCATACAGCGTGTTACTGAGACTGTGCCTCCACAAGCGGCCATCGAAGCCTTGGCGAAAATTTGGCGCAACTTACTACACATGAATAGTTTGCGTTTGACATCACGAGAACCGGGACTTACTATCCAGTGGACTTTTGTGGCTCACAGTGGAGCAAAAGGGCTTAAGAGGAAGCGCATCAGCCCGGATCGACGAGAAGGGCCGGCTGAAGGTGCCGACGGTTTTTCGTGGGGTCATCAAGGACCAGCCCGGCCCGGACGTTTTCGTCACGAGCGTGACGGGGGAGTGTGTCCGGATCTACCCGATGCCGGTGTGGCTCGAGGTCGAACGGAAGCTGACCCAGGCTCCTTCGAATCATCCTGCGCGCCTCAAGTTCCTGGACCGCGTGAATTACTACGGTCAAACCGTCGAACTCGACGTGCAGGGCCGGGTCGTGATTCCGGCACATCTGCGCGAGAGCGCCTCGATTGTTGGCGACGTTCGTGTATTCGGTCGCATCGAATACCTCGAAGTCTGGAACGAAGAGCTCTTCGTGCAGAAGCTTAGACGTGATGGGTGGACCGAGAAAGATGACCTGCAGCTGTCGGAGCTGGGGATTTGAAGCAATGCCCAAGGCACAAAGCTCGATGCCCCACGGATCCCGGCGGTGTCGAGCATCGAGCCGCGCGTCGAGCAGTGAGCATTGAGTTGTGCACGAACCGGTCATGGTCGCGGAGGTGCTCGAGCACCTCGAGCCGTCGCGTGGCGGCGTGTTCGTCGATTGCACGGTCGGCCTCGGCGGACACGCGCGAGCGATCCTCGAGGGCGGCGCCGCGCGGGTGATCGGGCTCGATCGCGATCGTGAGGCGATCGCGCGAGCCGCTGACGGTCTGAAGGGGTACGGAGATCGGATTGAGCTGGTGCACGGCGACTACCGCAGCATCGGCGACGTGCTCGACGCCCGCGGGGTGCGCACCGTCGATGGCGTGCTGGCGGACCTCGGTGTCTCGTCGATGCAGCTCGATGCACCAGGTCGCGGTTTCAGCTTCCGGCGGGATGAACCGCTCGATATGCGCATGGACACGTCGAGCGGGCCGTCGGCGGCCGATCTGCTGGGTGAGGTCGACGAGCGGACGCTGGCCGACCTCATCGTGGAGTTCGGGGAAGAGCGCTACGCGCGACGCATCGCGCGCGCGCTCGTGGAGGCGCGGCGTGTGGGCCGTATCGAGACGACCGGGCGTCTGGCGGAAATCGTGAGACGGGCGATCCCCCGCAAGGGGTACTCGCGGATCGATCCGGCCACGCGGACGTTTCAGGCGATCCGGATCTGGGTGAACCGCGAGCTCGAGGGCCTCGACGCCTTCCTGACGCGCGCGGCGGAACGGCTCGGGCCGGGTGGACGACTGGTGGTGATCACGTTCCACTCGCTCGAGGATCGGATCGTGAAGCACACCCTGCGCGCGCTCCAGGCCTCGGGCGCGATCGCGATCCGGACGAAGCGGCCGATCGTGCCGGCCGAGGCCGAGGTCGAACGGAATCCGCGGGCGCGGAGCGCGAAGTTGCGGGCAGCAGGGCGTGAGCCACAGGCGGTGCGGACATGACGGCCGAAAACTTCGAATACGCGATCAAGAAAGACGTCCGCAACAACCCGATCGTCCGTGAAGTCGATCGCGAGCGGCATCGCGAGATGTGGCGCTCGACGCTCGTCGGCGTGTTTCTCGTCGTGGTGCTGCTGTTCTCGGCGTGGCAGCACTTCGAGCTGCTGCGTCACGGATACCGGCTCGAGCAGATGCAGAAGGAGCGTGCCGCGGAGGACGAGATCAACCGGCATCTGCGGCTCGAAATCGAGACGCTGAAGGCACCGGAACGGATCGAGCGGCTGGCGACGGGCCGGCTGCACATGGTCGCACCTGAGCCCGATGACGCCACCGTCATCGAGCGCGTGATCCCGGCGCAGGCGCCGCCGCGGTCAGTCGTCGCGCGCCGCTAGTTACGGAACGGAGTTGTCGGTGGCCGACCCCTCAGCCAACCATTGGCGTCCGACGCTGAAGCGCCGGATGGTGACTGTCCTGGGGCTTCTCTCGCTCTGGGCGGTCGGCATCGAAGCACGGCTCGTGTACCTGCAGGTCGTGCGCTACTCGGATCTCGCGGGGCGCGCGGAACGCCAGCAGTCTCAGAAAATCGACGCTCCGGGCAAGCGGGGCGACATCGTCGATCGGCACGGCCGGACGCTCGCCTACAGCATCGAGGCCGAAACGATTTACGCCATCCCCACCGCCATCGACAATCCTGATCGCACCATCGCGGCGCTGTGCGGAGCGCTCGAGTGCGACAGCAAGGAACGCCAGTCGATCGTCGACAGGATCCGCAAGGGCAAGAGCTTCGCCTACGTGCGTCGACAGGTCTGGCCCGACCTGGCCAAACGCGTCGCCGATCTGCAGCTCGAGGGCATCGGCTTCATGAAGGAGAGCCGTCGCACCTATCCGAACCGCGATCTCGCGTCGCATCTGCTCGGCTACGTCGGGATCGACAACCTCGGCCTGAGCGGAATCGAAGCGACCTACGACTCGTTCATCCGCGGCCGCGCCGGCACGGTGCTGGTGCAGACCGATGCGCTGCACCGCGCGTTCAGCCGAGTCGAGCGGCCGCCGACCTCCGGCGCGTCGATCGAGCTGACGATCGACGAGTTCCTGCAGCACGTCGCTGAGCGCGAGCTGCGCGAAGGGGTGGCGTGGAGCGGCGCGTCGAGCGGGTCCGCGGTGATCATGGATCCGTACACCGGCGAGATCCTGGCGCTCGCCAACGCGCCCGATTTCAACCCCAACGCCTATCGGGAATCGCGCGAAGAGTCGCGTCGCAACCGCGCCATCCAGGATCTGTACGAACCGGGATCGACGTTCAAAATCGTCACCGCGAGCGCCGCGTTCGAAACCAAGGCGGCGACGCCCGGCACCATCATCGACGCGAGCGCCGGCAACATCCGCTTCGGCTCGCGCGTGATCAGGGACGACCACAACTACGGCGTGCTCTCGTTTGAGGACGTCATCGTCAAGTCGAGCAACGTCGGGGCGATCAAGGTCGCGATCAAGGTCGGCCCGGAGAAGATGGGCGACTACATCCAGCGATTCGGGTTCGGCCGTCCGACCTCACCGGACTTCCGGGGCGAGAACCCGGGAATCGTGTGGAACGCATCCAACCTCACCGACGGCGCGCTCGCCTCGGTCGCGATGGGCTATCAGATCGGCGTGACGCCGCTGCAGATGGCCGCGGCTGTCAGCGTCGTCGCCAACGGCGGCGAGCTGGTGCAGCCGCGCGCGGTCCGCGCGGTGATTCGAGACGGCAAGCGATTGGCCGTGCCGCGGAAGGTGCTCGGTCGCGCGATCGACGCCAGCACAGCGGCGACGCTGACCGAGATCATGGAAGAAGTGGTGGTGCGCGGCACTGGCACCAAAGCGCAAATCCCGGGGTTCATTGTCGCCGGAAAGACCGGGACCGCGAAGAAGCTGGTGAACGGCAACTACCGCGGGCATTCCGACTACAACGTGTCGTTTGTCGGGTTCGTGCCTTCACGCAAGCCGGTCTACGCGATCGTCGTCGTCGTTGATTCGCCGCACCGGGTGTCGCCGTACGGGGGCGTGGTGGCGGCGCCGATCTTCCAGAAGATCGCGTCGGCTGCTCTCCGTCACGACGGGATTCCGCAATCGATCGGCGCGCCGACGACAGTTGTCGTCTCCCGACATCAGCCGGAGGACGCCGAGACGGCGCAACAGCCAACGTCGGGCCCGGCCACTCGTCCACAGATTCATACGGTGAGCGATTCGGATGGGTCAGCAGTGTTCCCAGACCTGACCGGGATGAGCGCGCGCGACGCGCTGCGGGTACTGGGGCGTCTGGGTCTTGCCGTGAAAATCCGAGGCGCAGGTGTCGTGTCGCAGCAGACGCCGGCTCCCGGCACGCCGATCGACGCCGCGGTGACTGCGGTGCTGCGGCTCGAGAGACGAATCGCTGACGACGAGGATCGCGTCCAGAAGCCATGACGGTCAGTGAGCTGCTTCGAACGCTCGAGCCGATGGCCGGGTATCACCCGCCGGCCGCGGACGCGCGCGGGCTGGACGTTGCCTGCACCGGCGTGACTCACGATTCCCGGCGCGCCGCGCGCGGGATGGTGTTCGTGGCGCTGCGCGGTCTCAAAAGCGATGGGATCGCGTTCGCTCCCGACGCCGTCGCCGCGGGAGCCGCAGCGATCGTGGCGACCGAGCCGCGCCCCGCCGGCATCGACGCACCGTGGTTCGTCGTCGACGACGCGCGGCTCGCGCTGGCGCGCCTCGCGTCGGAGTTCTTCGGTCACCCGAGCCGGCAGATGACGGTCATCGGCATCACCGGCACCAACGGCAAGACGACGACAAGCTATCTCCTGAGCGCGATCTTCGATGGGGCGGGCATCAAGACCGGCTTGATGGGGACCGTCACCTACCGCATCGGCACGCGCGCACTCGAGGCGACCCGCACGACCCCGGAGTCGCCCGAGCTCCAGGCGATGATGCGCGAGATGGTCTCAGCCGGCTGCGGCGCGTGCGTGATGGAAGTGTCCTCTCATGCGCTCGCGCTGCGACGCGCGGATGGCATCACGTTCGCCGCCGCCGTCTTCACGAATCTCACCCGCGATCATCTCGACTTTCACGCCGGCATGGACGACTACTTCGCTGCCAAGCGTCGTCTGTTCGAGCTGCTGCCCGACACCGCTCCAGCGGTGATCAACATCGACGATCCGCGTGGCGCATCGCTCGTCGACATCTGCAAACGACCCGTGACCTACGGCATCAACAAGCCGGCGGATGTGTCACCGGGCCCGTTGTCGTTCTCGCTCGAAGGATTGCGATTCGATCTTCGATCCAGGCATGGCTCGGTAGGTGTCGACTCGCGGCTCGTCGGAAGGCCGAATGTCTACAACATCCTTGCAGCGGTCGGCACCGCTCTGGAACTGGGCGTGCCGCCCGACGCGATCGAGGAAGGCCTTCGCCGTCTCGCCGGCGTGCCCGGCCGATTCGAGGTGGTCTCGCGAGCAGCAGATGATGTCACGGTCGTCGTCGACTACGCACACACCGACGATGCGCTGAGGAATCTGCTCGAGACCGCACGTCCATTGGCGCCGCGCCGCCTCATCACGGTGTTCGGCGCGGGCGGCGATCGCGATCGGACCAAGCGCCCGCTCATGGGGATGGTCGCCGCGCGGCTCAGCGACGTGGTCGTGATCACCTCTGACAACCCGCGCGGCGAGGATCCCGCTCGCATCATCGAGGAAGTCCGACGCGGTGCCGATCCGGAGAACAGACAGGGCGGCGCCGAGGTGCTGACCGTCATCGATCGGCGGGACGCGATCGTGCGCGCCATCGACACTGCCGAATCCGAAGACGTCGTGCTGATCGCCGGAAAGGGACACGAGAAGTATCAGGAGATCGCGGGACGCACGATGCCGTTCGACGACATCGAGGTCGCGCGCGACGCACTGGACGCGCGGCGTCTGAAGTCGGGGGCGGGGTGAACGATCTGCCTCTGACCCTTGGCTGGGTCACGCGTGCGGTCGGCGGCACGATGCGTTCGGGAGACGTCGACAGGCCGGTGGGTGACGTCGTCACCGACAGCCGTGCCTTGCAGAAGGGGGATCTCTTCGTCGCGCTGCGCGGTCCACGGTTCGATGCGCACGCGTTTGTCGACGATGTGATGTCGCGCGGCGCGGTCGGCGCGATCGTCGAGGCGGGCCGGGCGAGCGGCGTGGGTCTCGTTGAAGTCGGCGACACGTTGAAGGCATTGCAGGCGCTGGCCCATGCGATACGACGGGCGGCCGGCACGCGGGTGATTGTGTTGACCGGCAGTGCCGGGAAGACCACGACGAAAGAGGCGATCGCGGAGATGCTCGCGACCCGCAATCGGGTGGTGAAGAACAAGGGGAATCTGAACAACCACATCGGCCTGCCGCTGTCGTTGATGCAGCTGCGCGCACGGCCGGACGTGGCGGTGATGGAACTGGGGATGAATCACGCGGGGGAAATCAGGACGCTCGTCGAGATTGCGGAGCCCGATGTCCGTGTCTGGACCAACGTGGGCGACGCCCACCTCGGGTTTTTTGCATCTCCCGATGCCATTGCCGATGCCAAAGCCGAGATTCTCGAACACGCCTCTGCGGACACTGTGCTCGTCTGCAACGCGGACGACGTGCGGGTGATGACCCGCGCGAAAGACTTCATCGGCCGCACGCTGACGTTCGGAACCGATGCCGCGGCAACCGTGCGCGCGCTGGCGATCGACGATCGCGGCGTCGACGGGATGCGTGCGCGAGTGACCACACCGGCGGGAGAACGGACCTTCGAGACGCCGCTCCTCGGCCGAGGCAACCTCTCGAACGTGCTCGCCGCCACTGCCGTTGCGCTCGATGCCGGGATCGCGCTCGACGAGATCGCCGCGGTGGCGGCGCGTCTGCAGCCCACCGGCCGCCGCGGCGCGGTCCGGCGCCTTCGCGATGGCGTGACGCTGGTGGACGATTCGTACAACTCGAGCCCGTCGGCACTGCGTCGCGCGCTCGATGTCATCGCCAAGGAATCCCACGCCGCGCGCAAGGTGGTGGTGCTGGGCGAGATGCTGGAGCTCGGGGATCACTCCCGTGCGCTCCACGACGCCTGCGGCCGCGCCGCCGCATCGTCGGGAATCACGCTGCTCTTTGCCATCGGCGGCGAGCCGGCGCGCGCGATGGCGGATGCGGCGGTCGCCGCCGGCATGCCGGCCGCATCGGTGCGGTACTTCGAGACCAGCGATGACGCTGCGCCCTCGGTCGTACGGGCGATCGGTCCCGGCGATCTCGTGCTCGTCAAGGGCTCGCGTGGTACGCGAACGGATGTCGTGGTCGATCGACTGGTCGCGGAGCTTGGCTGATGCTCTATTACGTGCTGCCGCGACTCGCCGGCGCCGCATCCCTTCTCGGTGGGCTGAACGTGACGCGCTACATCACGTTCCGCACCGCAGCGGCCAGCATCACGGCGTTTGCGATCTGCATGCTCTTCGGCCCGTGGCTGATCCGCGTCCTGCGCGACTTTCAGGTCGGGCAGATCATCAGGCAGGAAGGTCCGCAGTCACATCGTGCGAAGGCGGGAACGCCCACGATGGGCGGCCTCCTCATCGTGACGGCCGCGGTCGTGCCCACGATTCTGTGGGCGGACCTCGCCAACCCGTACATCTGGATCGCCGTGCTCGCGACAGTTGGATTTGCGATCGTCGGTTTCCTCGACGACTACCTGAAGATCACGCGCCGCTCGCATCACGGGTTGATTCCCCGCTACAAGATGCTGGGCCAGATCATCGTCGGCCTTGGCGTCGGCGTGGCCGTGCTGTGGTTGTCGCAGCTGCCCAACCCGGTCTACAACACGCGGTTGATCTTTCCGTTCTTCAAGAACCTCATTCCGGATCTCGGCTACTTCTACGTGCTGTTCGCGGTGCTGGTGCTGGTGTTTGCCAGCAACGGCGTCAACATGACCGACGGCCTCGACGGCCTCGCCATCAGCACGTTCGCGGTGGCCGCGGCGGCGTTCACCGCTCTGTCGTACGTCACCGGCCACGCGGAGTTCGCCGACTACCTGCTGCTGGTGCGATTCCCTCCCGCGGGAGAGCTCACGATCTTCTGCGGCGCACTGGTGGGCGCGAGCCTCGGATTCCTTTGGTACAACTGCTACCCCGCCGAGATCTTCATGGGCGACGTCGGCTCGCTGGCGTTGGGCGGCGCGCTCGGCACCGTGGCGATCCTCATCAAGCAGGAACTGTTGTTGCCGATCGTCGGCGGCATCTTCGTGCTCGAAGGCGCGTCGGTGATCATCCAGGTGGCCTCGTTCAAGCTCACCGGCAAGCGTGTGTTCAAGATGGCGCCGATTCACCATCACTTCGAGCTGATTGGATGGAGCGAGCCAAAGGTCATCACGCGTTTCCTGATCGTCGCGATCATTTTTGCGTTGTTCAGTCTGACGACGCTGAAGCTGCGGTGATGGCGTGCGTGAAGGGTTCAAGGTCCAGGGGCGCCGAGTGGTCGTGGTCGGCGCAGCACGAAGCGGGATCGCCGCGGCGGAGTTGCTCGTACGGCGGGGAGCGCGTGTCGTGCTGACCGAGACGCGATCGACGTTCGCCGACGCGGAACGCCTGCGCGCGGTGGGCATCGAGCTGGAGCTCGGGGGACACACGGTGAAGACATTCGAGGATGCCGCTTTGATCGTGACCAGTCCGGGAGTCGTGACCGAACAGCCGCTCTTCGAGCCCGCGCGTCGACGAGGTGTCGAAGTCATCGGCGAGCTCGAGCTCGCGTCGCGCTGGGTGAGTGGCCCGATCATCGCGATCACCGGCACCAAGGGGAAGTCGACGACAACCACGTTGATCGGGCGGATGGTGCAGGCAGAGGGCAGAGCCGTTCTCGTTGGCGGCAACATCGGCGTGCCGCTCAGCGCGCAGGTCGACGCCTCGACGCCGGAGACAATGCACGTCGTCGAAGTGAGCAGCTTTCAGTTGGAGAGCACGACGACGTTTCGTCCGTGGATCTCGCTGTGGCTCAACTTCGCGGACGACCACCTCGATCGCCACGCAACCGTCGATGAGTACGCCGCGGCGAAGGCCCGGATTTTCGCGAACCAGCGATCCGGGGACTGGGCCGTGGTCAACGCGAGCGATCCGGTCGTCATGACGCGCAGCGAGGGCATCGCGCCGACGCGTGTTCTGTTCTCGCCGTCGCGACGTCTGGACGAGGGATTCGTCGTCGATGGCGAATGGATCGTACGTCGCACGAAGACGGCGACGTCGAAGCTCATTCCAGTCTCGGCGGTGGAGCTGACTGGAACGCACATGTTGGGGAACGTCGTCGCCGCTGCGGCGGTCGCGGATGTGGCCGGTGTCAGTCCGGCCGCGATGACTCGCGCGCTTGTGGGGTTCCGGGGGCTCGAGCACGTGATGGAACCAGCCGGAGAGGTGCGCGGGGTCAGGTTCGTCAACGACTCGAAGGCCACCAACGTGGAAGCGGCGCGGCGCTCCATCGAGAGCTTCGAGCGAGGTGTCGTCGCGCTTCTCGGCGGGCGATTCAAGGGCGGGAATTTTCGCGAGCTCCGCGAGCCGCTCGCCGCGCGGGGCCGGGCCGTCATCGCTATCGGCGAGGCTGCGCCGCTCGTGCAGGAGGCGCTCAACGGCGTGGTGCCGATCGTCACGGCGTCGTCAATGCGGGAGGCGGTCGCACGAGGGTACGAGAAGGCGGTGCCGGATGGCGTGGTGCTGCTGGCCCCGGCGTGCGCGAGCTTCGACTGGTTCGCCGATTACGCGGAACGGGGCCATGCGTTCAAAGAGGAGGTCGAGACGCTACGGAAAACCGTAGAGCGCGCCCTTTAGGGCGCGCGGATCGCGGCGGTTGAAACCGCCGCTCTACGGGACGCGCGGACTCGTGTTGATCCTGCGAGCAGTGAGCAGTCGTCAGTGGGCCGGCGCGGGTGAGAGCCTACCGCTGGGAACGTCGACTACCCCTGTCGACGAGGTGGGTGTCCCATCCCACGTGTCTACTGACGGCTGCTGACCGCTCAGCAGTTTTACCTCGCCGAAGCCCGAAGGCCGAGGCGGGGATCGGGATCTTATGCGATCCCGCAAAGAACTTCTCGGACGGTACGGGTGGTGCCTTTATGGGCATGCAGGTGAAATCGAGTGGCGCGAAAGCTCAAGTCTGATCGGGTGCTCTTCACGACGACGCTGCTGCTCGTGTGCATCAGCATCGTGATGGTGTACAGCGCCTCGGCTGTGGTGGCGGCCGAGCGATTCGGTCAGCCCTATCTGTTCCTGACCAAACAGGCCATGTGGGCCGTCCTCGGCGTGGCGGTGCTCGCCATCGCCATGCGGATCGACTACCGCAACTACCGTAACGACACGTTCATCTGGGCGGCACTCGGCGCCGTCGGGCTGCTGCTCCTGCTGGTGTTCTTCAGTCCCCCGGTGAACGGCACCCGCCGCTGGTTCAACGTCGGGGGCCTTGGCATTCAGCCGTCCGAGCTTGCGAAGGTGGCCGCCGTGCTCTTTACGGCGCTCATCCTCGAGCGGCGCATGCACCGCATCGACGACCTGAAGTACTCACTGCTCCCGATCGCGATCGTCGTCGGTGCGATGTTCGCGCTCATCGTGTTCGAGCCCGACTACGGCACCGCCATCTCGCTCCTCCTCATCATCGGCCTGATGGTGTTCGCGGCGGGCCTCAACTATCGCTATCTCCTGGGCACTGTGCTGGTGGCGTTGCCGCTGCTCTACATCGTGCTGATCAGCGCGCCGTATCGTCGACGACGATTGCTTGCGTTCCTTGATCCGTGGGCCGATCCGCGCGGTGACGGCTGGCAAGTGATTCAGTCGCTGATTGCAGTGGGCAACGGGCATGTGTTCGGCAAGGGGTTGATGGGCGGCGTCCAGAAACTCTTCTATCTGCCCGAGCCGCACACCGATTTCATCTACGCCGTCATCGGCGAGGAGCTCGGACTGATTGGCACGACCGCAGTCCTCATCTGCTTCTGCGTGATCGCGTGGCGCGGGGCGCGGATCGCGCTGCGCGCCGAGGACACGTTCGGGTCCTTCGTGGCGCTGGGCCTGACCGCAATGATCGCAGTGCAGGCGTTCGTCAACATCAGCGTCGTGCTCGGTCTGCTTCCGACCAAAGGGATTCCGCTGCCGCTCGTGAGCGCGGGCGGATCGTCGCTGCTGATCAACCTGCTCGGCATGGGCGTGCTGCTGAA
>DATFRP010000370.1:0-4955 GCA_035263125.1 Vicinamibacterales bacterium | reverse complement strand
GTCGTCGATGGCGGCGTGCGCGCAGTCGCACTGAAGGGCGCGCATGCTGGCGGCAACGCCACCACGCAGATGCTGCGCGTGCTCGGCGACAACCCGAACGTGCGGCTCCTCTTCACCCTCGTCGACGGCAACTACCGCATCGTCGCCAAACGTTCAGCGGGCATCAATCGCCTCGCGGATCTCAAGGGCAAGCGCATCGTCGTGCCGCGCAACACCTCGGCGAACTATTACCTGGTGGCGATGCTGCGCACGGTAGGACTGCAGGAATCGGATGTAACGCTGGTAGCGGCCCCGGCCACGGCGATGGCGGCGGCGATGGTCAAGGGCGAGGCAGACGCGATCTCGATGTGGGAGCCGGAGTCGGAGAACGCGGTCCGCGCGATCGGCAAGGACGCGATCATCTTTCAGGACAACAAGGTGTATCGCGAGCTGTACAGCGTGTATTCGACCACCGACGTGATGAACGATCCGCGTCGACGGAAGGAGCTCGTCGAGTTCGTGCGCGCGACGCTCGCGGCGGCCGCGGAACTCCAGAAAGACCCGAAGCGCTACTTCCCTCTCATCAGCGAGAAGACCAAACACCCTCAGGACCAAATCGCCCGCAGCTGGGAGCACCACGGCTTCCCGCTCGGCGTGGCGCCGGACCTGCTGAACCTGATTACCGAAGAAGAGAAATGGGTGGCCGCGCAGCAGAACCGCACGCCGCGAAGCCGGGCCGAGCTCGCGGGCTTCATCGATACCTCGATCCTGAAGGAAGCGCAGCGGACCAACTAGGGCAACAACACCTGCGGCACACGTCCCGACACCGGGTTGCGATAGTGGAACGGCACGGTGTGCACTTTGGGGAACGGCGCGGCAATCGATCCGCGCAGTGGCCGATCAGGCGGAAACTCCTTGGCCATCGCCACCTGCGGCGCTGCGGGAGGCGTCTTCACGCGCACCCACCCGCCACGTGACGGCGCGGTCCAGATGTAGTCGAGATCCATGCCTGACAACTTCCAGGTGCCGTCCTCGTCGACAGCGCTGTTCTCGTAGATCCCCGAGATCCAGGATCCCTCGCCTCCACTCGGACCGCCCAACTGAAACAGCCTGGCACGAATCTTCGCGCTCTTCGCATCCGCTGATACGTGGATGACCGGCTGCACGACCTGATGGATCGTGAGGAAGTCGGGCGATTTGGGGTTCGGGTATCGCCGCTTCAGCGACTCTCGAATCCGCTCGCGACCGACGTAGGTGCCGACATACGAGAGCTCCTTCCATCCGTCGCGCGAGAAGAGGTCTGCGGTCTCATCCCACTTGAAGTCGTCGATGTAGAAGCCGTACGCCGTTGCGAGATTCTCGGATGCGTGATACGCCTTGCTGCGCTGAACGGATAGTTCGGTAGCTGTGAGAAGCGATTCGAGCGCACTCACGCTCGATACCGTAGGGGTCGCCTTTAGGCGCCCCTCTGGCCGTCGAGCCGCCACCTTTGTTCCTTCAGGGTATTGCGTAGGACGGCCAGTCACGGGGTGATCGAAGTGCAGCGGCGCAATGTGGAAGCGCGGATAGATCTCGTAGGTTTCAGTCGGAGGACGATCGGGCAGGAACTCGCGGCTCGGACCTGGCGCAGGCTGCGCGTCCTTCGCCCATCCCCGCTCGGCGTCGACGATGAAACGAGGGTAGACGTGCAGGGCCTTGAACTTCCAGACGCCGTTCTGCTTCACGAACTCGTTCTCGTAGATCGACTGGGTCCACAAGGCGCGCCTGAGCGACCCAGTCTCGCCAGAGCCGGAAGGCGGACCAATCATGCCGAGGTCGGTGCCGCGTGCGAAAGCGGTGCGCCCATCGGGCATGACCGACACGATGGTCTGCAGCTGGATGTGATCGTTGATCTCTCCTTCGGCGAGTCCGGCAGGGCCCAACCAACGACGGATGCTCGCGCGTCCCACGTACACGCCCTGGAGACCGATCTCCATCGTGCCGTCAGCCGCGAAGAGCTCCCTGACGTCGTCCCACATCTTGCGATCGACGTAGTAGCCGTATGCGTGCTGGAGATTTGTAATCTCGATCTCGTCACTGAGACGTTGCGCGCGCGCGGCGAGATCGGCCATGCGCTTTGGCAGCGTCGCAAGTGACGCCTGTTCAGGCCGCTTAAAGGCGGCCTCTACTTCCGGAATCGGTTGGCCGACGCGCGACGGGTCGTAGTGAAACGGGGTCGGGTCCTTCGTCGCGGTCCACCCGGGAGCCTCATATCGACCTGAGTACTGTGGGAGATAACGGACCTCTTTCATCTTCCACACACCACGCTCGAGCACGTACTCGTTCTCGTAGATACCGCCAGCCCAGGACGCCGTCGCTCCGGATCCACCCAGCATCGCCATGATGTGCCAGCGGCCTTTTCCCGACTGGCCATCGGGAGCAAGCGTGATCACCGGCTGCATGCTGATGTGCGGATAGATGCGTCCGTCCTTGAGACCGACCTGTCCCCCACCGACGTCCTTGAGAAAGAGCGCGCGGATGCCTTCGCGGTCGAGATCGCCCTGTGCGTAATGACCGATGCCGGTGTCGGCAAAGAGGTCTGCGAAGTCATGCCATAACCCGAGCTCCGCGTAATGACCGTACGCGTGCTGGAGTCGCTTGATCGCCGAGATCGCTTCGACGCGTTGCGTGAGCGCCTCGAGCCGATCGACGCGCGTCTGCAACACCGACAGGTCCGCGGCACCTTGCAGGCGAGTCTCGAGGCCCGCCTCCACCATGCACGCGGCCGCGATGGTCAGCGTCAGCAACGCACGACGCGCGATCACACGAGCCTCATTTGAATCCACCCAGATCATCAGGCGCTTTGGGCCGCTGCATCCCTTTCTCGAAGTACTCCTCCCAGATCCGCGCCCATGGGCGGTCGTACAGGTCCATCACCTTGTAGTCGATCGTCGTCCCCGGCGGGACCTGCGTGCCACGTCCATCCTTGCCGACGAAGATCGTCTGGTTGCAGTGCTCGAGATGGAACGGCGGCGCGTCCTTGAGATCGCTGCGCCGCGAGAAGAAGCGGATGTCGCGCACCGGCTGCAGGAACGCCTCCGGATCGTAGAACACCGTCTCGTGTTCCAGACCAGCGAAACGGCCATCGGCAAATGTGCGCGGCGTCCAGATCTCGATCAGCTGCATCTTGCTGCTGTATTCCCAGCTGCCGTGCGTGAACCAGCCCTGGACGTTCGATGTCCACGTGATCAGCGTGTCGCGGTCCCAGAACCCGACGGTCTCACCGAGCCAGCTGCGGACATCGGAGCCCAGATTGGGGACCGTGCCCTTGAGGCTGAACTCGCGACCGATCTGCACGTGACGCAGCGCGTTGTCGGTGCCGCCGAGAAACTGAACCCGACCAGGGACGACCATCACATCGAGCTGGCTCGGACCGCCTGGCCCGGACCACCAGCGCAGGAGTCCTTCGGGCCGACAGTACATGAGCGAGTTCTGCGCCGCGTTGCTGTTGACCTTGTGATACACCGCCTGCACGAACCGCTGCTGATACTCCGGCGTGAGCAGCGAAAGGATCGTCGGCATCTGGTTCGACCATCCGACAACCCATTGCGGCGGCTCGGCGAATTCCTGCGGCAGCGGCTGGCCGGGCCCGCCTCCCCGCCGTCCGCGCCCGAACACGAGATTCAGGTTTCTGGTGTAGCGACCGTTCCAATCAGGCAGCGTGTCCTTCGCATGTTGTGTCGGACCCCCATGCGCCCTGGTCTCTGCGAGCAGTGCGGCGTAATGCTCTTGTGCGGTCTTGAACGGATACGGGCTGACGATCGCTTCGCGAGGATAGTCGCGTTCGCAGTGGCCCCACGCCGCCGTCGACCCGTCGTTGTTCTCGATCGCGCCCGGTCCGCTGGCGTAATCGCCCCAGATCGAGTCGAGCGCGATCGGGCTGTTGCAGCGGTAGTACCGCTTGTCCATCCAGAGCGCGCGGTCGACGTAGAAGTCCTTGGACGTGAAGATGTCGTGCGGCAGCGGCTGAACACCTGCAGGCGGCTTCCCTCCAGTGGCCGTTGCGCTGGTCTGGTAATACCACGGCGTGACGGCGCCCACGAATTCGCTCTCCGGATAGCCATGGAACTTCCCAAGGGGAACAGGTATCGGCCAGCCACGACCCACACTCCGCGTGGTCGCCGGTGCAGCGCCTTGCGCCTGGCCAGACACTCTTGTGAAACACCACGTGACGACGCACATGCACACGAGGCAACCGCCAACCGTGAAGCGGTACTTCCTGTCGAACGCTGCGTTCATCGAATGAGTCCTCTTCGCTGTAGGACCTCACCTATGCCCTTTGACATTTGCCCTTTGACCTGCATCTGACAACTACGGCTTCCACGCGATCGACGCTTTGGCGAGGTGGCCCTCGCCGTGTGACGTGGAACCCTCGACCGAGTCGCAGTGCTTGCCGGGGGCAGGCGGCTTCTTGGGCGGACACTTGACGACTGCCTCCATCCGCGCGCCGCCGCGCTGCCCGCTTCGCAGCGGCGAGAGACCGACGCTGAACACCGTGCCGCGCGGAAAGCTTTCGGCGGTGATCCCTTCGCGCGCTTCCTGAGCGGAGCCGGCCATCTCGACCATCCAGCTGGCAGGCATGCCGCTGGCATCGCGCACCAGCGCAGTGCGGTCTTCGCTCAACGGCACGAACACGATCTGCATGTGCGCGCCGTCGGGGATGATGCGTTCGACCACTCCGGTGAAGACGTAGGTGATCGTGCGGTCGTACATCGCGAAGGAATGATGGGCGATGAGCGGAGATGAAGCGAGCAGCGCGATCACGGCGAACGTGAGCCCACGAAGTGTCCGGTGCGGTGTTTTCATCAGCGCTCGATTGTAGAGCCACGAGCGGCGTGGTGGCCCCCCATATTTAGGGGGCCACCCACCATGCGGCCACGAAACCGACGGAGTGTCTCATCTTTGTGTCCTTCGTGATCTTCGTGGCCAAATTCTCC
>DATFRP010000369.1:0-3554 GCA_035263125.1 Vicinamibacterales bacterium | reverse complement strand
ATTGCATCGGCATTCCGATTTCTACTATGATGCAGGACAAATGGCGGGCACCACGGCCTCGCTCGGCGAGTTCGAACAGATCGTCCTGCTGGCAATCTTGCGCCTGGGCGATGAGGCCTATGGCGTCTCGGTCCGTGACGTGATCGCCGAACGCACCCACCGCCGCCCTACGGCGGGCCACCTCTACACGACGCTCGATCGGCTCGAGGAGAAGGGCTTCCTGTCGTCCCGCTTTGGCGATCCCACCCCTCAACGAGGCGGCCGTGCGAAACGCTACTTCAAGGTCACCGCGAAAGGTGTGGCGGCGCTTGCCCGCGCGCAGCGGTCGTATCAACGGTTGATGGACGGTTTGAAACTACCAGGAGTGGCACATGCGTAACGCTCGCCTTGCAGAGTGGATGCTGTCGCTCGTCACGACACCCGATCGCGCGGCATCGACGGTTGGAGATCTGATAGAGGATCCCGCAACGGGTGGAACGATCCGATTCTGGTCGTCGATCATGTTCACCGTCGTTGCATTGCTGTGGCGCGACTTGGCCGCGAGTCCCCGGCGTATGACGGGGCTGGCGCTGTACGGACTCGTCCTTCAGTTCTTCTTCGCGTTCCTCTTCCTGCTCGTGATGATCGGGGCTGGCATGGTGTTCGGCCGCGATTCGCGAACCTTCGCCCAGTTCGATCCATCGGCTCTCCCGGGCGCGATTGGGATAACGCTGTTCACGCTCACTGCTCAGTACCAGATTGGACGTGCGCTTGCGAAACGAGCGCCAGGCCATGAGCTGACACCGTGCGTTGCCACGACGATGCTGGGGTACGCGATCCCGATCGCGCTCGTCATCATGGCAGGCAATCGACTGCCGTTGCCGACAGGCCAACTGTTGTCGGAGCTTCCCAGGCCTACACTTCTGCAGATCGCGTTCAACGAGATCCTGCCGCTTTTGGCCCTCTTTGCAGGCGCCGTGCGGCTGCGCCGCCAACAGCTGTCTATTCAGGGCTGACGTACGATCGCGTTCAGAACCGCAGCCTCAGTCCTCCGCCGACCTGCAGCCCACCAACTTTCACACTGGTCGTGGTGCCGCCTGCTGAACTCAGATCGATCGATGCCGCGGCGTACTGCGCGGTGCCGCCGAGGCCGACCTGCCTGCTGAAGAAGTAGCTGACATCGCCACCAACATTGAAGCCGATCGTGGACTCCTTCGCCGTGCTCGTGATGCCTTGGTTGAACGTTGCCGTGTCGTACGGATACGTGTCGCTGTAGGTGAAATCAGCTACGAGGTCTTGCTTGACCCGAAAGAACGAGGGACCGCCGAAGACCATCCCTTCGAGCTTTCGAGAAACGGGAACCACAAGGCGAGCCTGCACGTGCAGGGCCAGCTCCTCGCGCGTGAGACCGCCGATGTTGCCGCTGACGCTGCGTGGCTGGTTGAAGACGAACGGATGTGGCACCGACGCGCTGAACGTGCTGGGAGTCGAGTGAGAGAAGCGGCTCACGCCGACAGCGACACCAAAGCGATCGGTGAGCATCGATCCGCCCGACACGTTGAACGCCGGAGCGGACTGCACATCGTAGTCCGCCGAGAAGGTGCCGGGCTCGACGTTCTTCTGGAATGTGACGGTCTCGTCGAAGTCTTTTACTCCGGCCTGGAACAGACCGTTGACCTCCACGAACACGCGGTTCTTCGTCGATGGCTGTCGCACCGGGCCAGGGCGCTGTTGCGCGACGGCAGGCACGACCATGACGGCGAGCAGCACGATGCTGATTCCGATTGGTTTTCTCATCGCGGTTCTCCGTATTCGACGTGTTGCCACTAATTCATCAGGCCCACAGCCTGCATCGCCTGGCGAATCGCTCCCGCGGCAGCGCTGTCTGCCCCGTACAGATCGACGGCTGACTGGACAGTCGCTTGGGCGGCGACCTGCATCGTCGGGAGGTTGGGCATGAGCACGGTCATGGCCCGGAAGAACGACTTCTCGATTTGAGCGCGATTGGCTGCTCCGACGCCCTGGACGGTGAGGCCTGACGTCGCGTTCCGTCCACCCTCGATGGCCAGGTAGAACGCATGACTCAGGATGGTCGAGTTGACGTGTACTCCGCCGCCATCATTGGTTGGCAGGATCGCGAGCTGGTCACCTTGCAAAGTCCACGTCGTTCCGAGCATCGAGACCGGGTTCGTGCGCGTGCCCTGCACGATCGCCACGAGAAAGCTGACAGCACGGTTCGCATGATCTGGATACGCGATCGGGCCCAGAGATGACGGCAGGGCGGCAAGCGACGCGGGTACATCCGCCGCCCGGTTGGGGCCAAAGCCTGTCACGTCTTCGCCCAGTTTGTAGTCAGCTCGCAGCGGTCCAGTACCGACGGGCTGGTGGAAGAATTCGGCGGCGATCCCGAAGACATCAGAGAATGCCTCGTGAATGATGCCTCCATGGTTGGACGCCAGCACGTAGCGACCGTCGATGCAGTACATGGGAAACCTCAAGGTGCCCACGACGAAGTCG
Source organism: Vicinamibacterales bacterium (assembly GCA_035263125.1). Taxonomy (GTDB): domain Bacteria; phylum Acidobacteriota; class Vicinamibacteria; order Vicinamibacterales; family UBA2999; genus Gp6-AA40. Next base: position 1,058 of record DATFRP010000369.1, on the reverse strand, counting down.
GTCGTATCGCAGGGGAACGTTGAGCCGCCGGACGTGTACGCCGTGGGTCCGATGCGATCGATCGTGAACGTGCCAAGGAGGCCGAGGCCAGTCCGCTGCCTCAGCGACGCGTCGGTGACGCCGTGCATCATCTCGTGCGCAACGATGTCGATGGTCGTCAGCGGTACACCCGCCGTCGTACGCCCAAAGACGAACAAGCCGCGGCCCTCGGGGCCAAAGGGCGGACCCATGAAGAAAGCGTTGTTCAGCAGCGCGCTGTGAACGACAGCGGTAATCGTGCCACGCCGGTTGTCGATGCCTGTCCAGCCAAGCTGTTTGAACAGGTAGTCCTCGGTCCATCCGGCATGGACGTGGGCGTCGACGACAGCGGGATCTGACCAGGTGTTGTCGGCATCCACCGAAAAATCGGCGTCGACCGTCGGGCCGGGAGGTTGCGTCAGGCGATTCAACGTTGCGTCTGACCCATGGGTGTCGAATGTCCGGATGGGAGCAGGTCGAAGCTGGTCGTGAGTGCGGAACCCGCCGGTTGCTGGCGTCGTGCTGATCTTCTTCGTATCCCCTAACACGCCGGTGCCGACCCCCACCTGATTCTGTGTCTCGATGTTCTCAATCGTCCAGAGGACACCGCCCGTCTCCGCGTCGACGATGTAGCTCTTCGTGTCGCTCATCGTGGCGAGATACGCGAGCCGATACCGACCATCGAGCGTCGGAAAGATCACAAGTGCGGGGGCGTCGCCGACGAGGCGTCCGCCCGACATGTCTACGAGCGTGCGAACGACCTGGTCTGCGCTGAGTGCCGGAGTGGTGTCAATGGAGATGCCGTTGAAGACGGTGCCGATGATCGACACCGTGACGCCCTGTGCCGTTTGACGCGACACGCTTCCGCCATACACGGGAATGCCCTGGTAGTACTGGGCGAGGCTTTCGTGCCTGCGGCCATCGATATCAGGATCTGGGATGGATCCCAGCGCCAGGAGCTGGTTGGCGCGAACCATCCGGTCGATGGTGCCGTCCCACACACGAAGCTCGGTGATGGAGTTTGCCGCGATCTGAACGGC
>DATFRP010000368.1:0-6474 GCA_035263125.1 Vicinamibacterales bacterium | reverse complement strand
AACTGGCAGCGCCACTACTTTCCGATCGTCGACTACACGGACAAGTACCGCCTCGTCGTCGCGACACCGTTCTCGCCACGTCGAGTGTGGACCGCTGAAGACGACAGCTATCTCGAAAATATCGTCACGACGGTGATCGAGCAAATCGGTCGCGACAACATCAAAGCATTCTGGCTGGCCGGACACTCGCAGGGCGGGCTCACCTCCTCGCGAATCGTCTGCAACGATTTCTTCAAGACGAAGGTCGATGGCTTCCTGAGCCTGTCGGGCGGCCGAGTCGGTGGTCAGGCAGGTCGAGCCGCCGGCTTCGGTGCGCCTCCGGCTGCAGGCGCCGCGGCGCAAACGGGCCGCGGCGGGGCTGCACCGGCCGGCCTCCCCGCAGGTGCGCTCACGATTCCCCCGCCGCCGACTTGTGACTTCTCGTTCATTTTCGAAACCGGCGAGCACGAGATCAGCGCGCTGCCGAAGACATCGGAGCGCGCGCAGAAGTACGGCTGCTCGTCAGACGTGAAGCGCCGCGAGATCGTCGACGTCAAAGCTGGTTACGTGTACGACGGCACTCGCCAGAATCCGGGCTCGAAGCAGTGGGGCCTTTTGCCGCGGCCGGGCAAGGCCGATGTCCTGGCGTACCGCGGCTGCCGCGATGGTCGCGTCGTCGCCGACGTCGTTCGACTCGATAAAGGTCACACTGAAGGGCTCGAGCCGAAAGTCACCGAGGAACTGGTGAAGATGATGCTGTCAGCGCGAGGCGGAAAGATTCAGCACGGCGGCTGACCTGCTCATGGCCGCGCGAAGAGCTCGGTCAGCTGAATCGAGAGTCCTGGCATGAGCCGTGTGGTGAGGACGTCGGACAGATCTCGCGAGAGCATCGCAACTCGAGAGAGCGAACCGTCCTCCTGGCGCGCGAATACGCTCACCTGGTCACGCTCGGGATCGACGATCCAGTACTCACGGACGGCCGCTCGCTCGAACAAGAGCCGCTTGATCTGCTCGTCCTTCTTCTTCGTCCCACGCGACAGGATTTCGATCACAAGCGCCGGCGCACCTTGGACATTCTGCTCGGTGAGGATGTCGGCCTGGTCCGCGGCGACGAACAGCAGATCCGGTTCGACGATGTCGAAGTTCGTGAACACCACGTCGAGGGGTGAGAGGAAGATCTGGCCAACGCTCGTGTGCTGCCGGAGGTAGAGCCCGATCTCGAGGTGGAGCCGGCCCACGAGGACTTGGTGACGCGTGTTCGGGCTCGGCGTCACGTAATGCTTCCCGTCGATAATCTCGTGACGCAAGCCGTCGTCGTCGGGGAAGTCGAGGAAGTCTTCGTAGGTGAGGCGCCTGTCGGGCGTCTTCGGTGCCACGTATTCTCCGTGCATGCGGGCATCGTACATCGTCCCCCCTCGATCAGCGAATAGTGCGAGAGCTGTGCCGTCTGGGAACATTGGGCTTTGGTGTGGCAGCGCCCGTCAGGCTCGCAGTTTCTGCGCGATGAGGGTCGGGGCGAGTTGGCAGGAATTGATCGATCGATTAATGACGTCGAGTTTGATACGGTCCACTAAGAGTGTTCGACTCGGTCCTGATCGTTTCCTTCGGGGGGCCGCAAGGCCTCGACGACATCCGTCCATTTCTGGCCAACGTGCTGCGCGGCCGTCGAGTCAGCCCCGAGCGCGTCGAAGAGGTCGCGCACCACTACGAGCTCTTCGGCGGCGTCTCGCCGATCACAGCGATCACGCAACGGCAGGCCGACGGTCTTTGCGTGCGGCTCGCCGCCGCAGGACATCCGCTCCCCGTCTACGTGGGCATGCGCAACTGGCGTCCGCTGCTGCCGGACACGCTTCGCGCGATGCATCGTGACGGCGCCCGTCGGGCGATCGGATTCATCGCCGCCGCTCAACATTCGTACTCGAGCTGTCAGCAGTACCGCGAGAACGTGGCGGCCGCACGTGTCGAGTTGTGCCGCGACGGAAACGACGTCGACGTGACCTACGTGGGAAGCTGGTACGACCATCCACTGTTCATTGCCGCCAACGCTGCGCACGTGCGTGCGGCGATCGCCCGACTCCCCGAGCCGGTGCGCGCGACGACCCGCTTGGTCTTCACCGCGCACAGTATTCCGACGCCGATGGCGGCGTCGTCGCGATATCAGGAGCAGTTGCGGGAGTCTGCGCGTCTGGTCGCCACCGAAGTTGGCGTGAACGACTGGGCGCTCGTGTACCAAAGCCGCAGCGGACGGCCGGGCGATCCCTGGCTCGAGCCCGATGTGTCCGACTACCTTCGTCGCGAGCGTGCGGCCGGACTGTCGTCGGTCGTACTCTGTCCGATCGGTTTCGTCTGCGATCACATCGAGGTGCTCTACGATCTCGATCGCGAGGCAGCCGACGTGTGCCGCGCGATCGGATTGCCGATGAGCCGCGCGGAGACGGTCAACGACGACCCGCTGTTTCTCGACATGATGGCCGACATCGTCCTGCGCACGATTCAACGGTATGGCCATCGCGCGTTGTCGATCGCCGCCACGAGCAACAATTCCGTGAAGCCTCCTGTCTAAGACAGGTATGCCCGCTGTCTGTCAAGAGCCGCTACTGAGAGCGACGCGTATCGAACCGGCACCCGTGCTTCGTGCGGACGGTTGATGGTCGATGCTGATTGCGCTCGATGTCGCCATTCTGCCGCCTCGACATGTTTCGGACCGCGCGATCGAGTTGAGCTCGACGCTGCCGAGAGAAGAGTCACAGGGGCTGCTGCTTGGCCCTGACTATCTGCCTCACATCACGCTGCTGCAGCTGTTTGTCAGCACCGATGATCTGAACGTGTGTCTCGACCGGTTCAGCGAGGTCGTCGCCTTGTCTGAGATGAGATTGCGTGTGACCGGTGGCGCCACCGGTAGCCATACCGTGTGGATGGAGATCGAGCTGACGCCAGCGCTCGTGCAGCTTCACACGCGTCTACTCGACACGGCGCTGCCATTTGAGCGTTCGGGCGCTGACGCGACGGCGTTCTATGACGGAGACGCCCGCGATCGCGACATCGGTTGGGTGGCCGGCTATCGCGCGATATCGAGCGGCGCGTCGTTCAGGCCGCATATCACACTCGGCCACGCCACCCATCCGCCTGTGATCGAACCGTTCGAGTTCGAGGCGACCACCCTCGCGGCCTGTCATCTCGGGCGGTTCTGCTCGTGTCGGAGAGTGCTGCGCGCATGGTGAGAAGCCGGTCTGAAAGGACCGGCCTCACAGTCTCGCCGTCCGTTTCGGCCGTGCTAGCATCCGGCATGGTTCGTTTGCGGTCGTGGTGTGCCGCGATTGTGCTGGTGATCGTCCAGGCGCCCGTCGCCTGGGCACAGGCGCCGATCGCGTACACGCTTTCGTTTCCAGAACGCGAGCATCACTTGTTGCAGGTCGAGGCGACCTTTCCTGATCTGCCCGCGGGACCCCTTCAACTGCGTATGAGCCGTTCGTCGCCCGGCCGCTACGCGCTCCATGAATTCGCCAAGAACGTCTTCGACGTGCGCATCTCCGATCCGTCGGGCGGTGCGCTCACGGTGACCCGTCCGAACCCGCACGAATGGGACGTGCCCGAACACCGGGGCACGGTGCGCGTGACCTACAAAGTGTTCGGCGACCGCGTCGACGGCACGTATCTGGCCGTCGATACCACGCATGCGCACATCAACATGCCGGCGGTCTTCATGTGGGCCCGTGGTCTCGAGCGCCGCATGATCACGGTTCGCTTCGAGCGTCCCGCCGGCACGTCGTGGAAGGTCGCCACTCAACTCATCCCCGCAGGCGACGCGTACACCTTCACGTCGCCGAACCTCCAGTATCTGATGGACAGCCCCACCGAGTTCAGCGGCTTCAGCCTCCGGACCTTCACCGTCAACGACGAACAGCGAACACCGGTCTTCCGCCTCGCCGTGCACCACACCGGAACGGAAGCGGAAGTGGATGCCCTGACCCGTGACGTGCAGTCGGTCGTGCGTGAAGCCAGACGTGTGTTCGGTGAATATCCGGCGTTCGAAGGGAACACCTACACATTCATCGCCGACTACCTGCCCTGGGCGGCGGGTGACGGCATGGAGCATCGCAACTCGACCGTTCTGACCTCCTCAGCCACGATCCGAACCAGTCGCCTGGATCTGCTGGACGCCGTCTCGCACGAGTTCTTTCACAGCTGGAACGTCGAGCGCATCCGGCCCCAATCGCTCGAACCGTTCAACCTGGACGAGGCCAACATGTCGGGCGAGCTGTGGCTCGCCGAAGGATTCACCAACTATTACGGGCCGCTCGTCATGAGGCGCGCCGGCCTCACGACGTTGCGCGCGTTTCTCCAGGACCTCGGCGGCGCGATCGATGTGGTGCTCACGAGCCCTGCCCGCTCGCTGCGTTCGGCGGTCGAGATGAGTCAGCTGGCGCCGTTCGTCGATCGCGCATCGAACGGCGATCGCACGGATTTCGACAACACGTTCATCTCGTATTACACGTGGGGCTCGGTCATCGGCATGGGCCTCGATCTGACGCTCCGCGATCGCACCGACGGTCGCGTGACGCTCGACGATTTCATGCGTGCGCTCTGGGAGCGGTACGGCAAGCCCGGGTCGCGCGTGCCCGGCTATGTCGAGACGCCGTACACCAATGAGAACCTCAAGGGCGTGCTGGCGTCGGTGTCCGGCGACGCCGCATTCGCGAACGATTTCTTCGCCCGCTATGTCGAGGGTCGCGAGATCGTCGACTTCGCGAAGCTCGTGGCGCGCGCGGGTTTGATTCTGCGACCGATCGCGGGTGGAAAGGCCACCGCAGGCGAGATCCGTTTTCAGGACGGGCCGAGCGGTGCCCGCATCGTGACCGACGTGCCGTTTGCTTCCCCGGCCTATGCAGCCGGACTCGAGCGCGACGATGTGGTCGTCTCGCTCGGAGGGGTGAAGGTGACGAGCGGAGCCGACGTCGACCGGGTCATCGCCACGCGGAAGCCCGGCGATCCGCTGCCGGTCGTCTTTGATCGTCGCGGAGAGCGCGTGTCGGCGGCGATGACGCTGGTCGTCAATCCACACCGGGAGCTCGTGGCGATGGAAGAGACTGGACAGACACCGACCGACGAACAGCGACACTTCCGTGAGCGCTGGTTGAGCGGAGGGTTTTGAGGTAGCAGCATGAATCGTGTCAGTCGGTTCTCCCTCGTCGGTCTATTCCTGATCGGAGGCGTGTCGCTTCGAGCGCAGGATGTCGGCTTCGCCAACGCGTGGCCCGAGCTCGCGCCCCGCGATCGTGACGCGGTGATGAAGTACGCCGACGAGTTCAAGAGCTTCCTCGGCAAGGCCAAATCGGAGATGGCGTTCGTGCGCGAGGCGACGCGCGTTGCGGAAGGCAGCGGGTTTCGCCGGTGGGATGCGAAGACGATACCTGGGTCGCTGAAGCCGGGGTCGCGGTGGTACGCGATCAACCGCGATCGCACGATCGTGCTGTTCGTCATCGGCGCCGAGCCGATCGAGAACGGGATGCGGATCGTGAACTCACATATCGACTCGCCGCGGATCGAGTTCAAGACGAAGCCGTTTCGCGAGAGCCAGCAGGCGACGCTCATCGACACCCAGGTCCATGGCAGTCTGAAGAACTATCAGTGGGCCAACGTGCCGCTCGCCATCTCTGGCCGGGTCGACAAGACCGACGGGACGACAGCCTGGATCGAGATCGGTAACGATCCCGGCGACCCCGTGGTGCTGATCAGCGATCTCGCGCCGCACGTCGATCGCGATTTCCGGGGACGGTTGCAGACTGAGGTCATCAGAACCGAAGAGCTCGACCCGATCATTGCGACGATGCCGCCCGACGTTGCGGCCGGCCAGCGCAGCACGACCGACCGCGTGCTTGCGATGCTGCACGAGAAGTACGGCATCACGGCAAGAGATCTGCTCTCGGCGGACGTGCAGATTGTGCCCGCGACACAGCCGCGAGACGTCGGCATCGATCGAGCGCTCGTCGGCGCCTACGGCCAGGACAACCGCGCGTCGGGCTACATCAGCCTGCGTGCGATCACCGAGATGACGATGCCGCGCTACACGGCGGTCGCCTATGCCGTGAACAACGAAGAGGTCAATTCGTGGAACACGGGGGTGAACTCCGAATGGTTCAACACGCTCGTGTCCGAAGTCATGAGCGCACAGAAGGGCGCCGACGTCAGCGATGTCGCGCGACGCCGTGCCTACGCCCGCACCCAGGTGCTCGTCTCAGATTGCACCACGGCGCAGGATCCGATTTTTCCCCAGCCACAGAATCCCGCCCTCACCTCACGGCTCGGCTACGGCATGGTGGTGAAGGAATACGGATCAGGCCGACAAGCCAACGCGGAGTTCTTCGCGAAGATCCGCGGGCTGCTCGATCGCGAGAAGATCAGGTGGCAGACGCATAGCTACGACGCCGGGTACGGAGGCGGCACGATTGCCGCATGGTTCGCCGAGCAGAATATGGATGTCATCGACGTCGGCGT
>DATFRP010000367.1:0-20943 GCA_035263125.1 Vicinamibacterales bacterium | reverse complement strand
CACTGGCGCGGCCAGCTCCGTCGCATCAAGACACACGCGGAGGGGAAACGATGACAACGACAGCACCGGCTTTGGAAAATCAGACGTTCACTGTCAGCGAAGAAATTATCGTGCACGCGTCGATCGAACAGACGTTCGACTCGCTCCTTGCAAACATGGGTCGGCTCAACGAGGGGCCGGACGGGAATCCGCTGCCGATGGTGCTCGAGCCGCGGCCAGGCGGCCGCTGGTATCGCGACTTCGGAGGCGACAACGGTCACATGTGGGGGCTCGTGCAGAGCATCAAGCGCCCGGCGCTGCTGGAGATCTGGGGACCGTTGTTCATGTCGACGGCCGCGACGTCGAATGTCATGTATCGCCTGTCCGAGACGGCTGACGGCACTCTTATCAACTTCACCCACACTCTGGTCGGTCCATTCCCGGAGGATCATCGACCCAAGCTCGCCGCCGGGTGGGCCGGTCTGAACGCACGAGTGCGCAAGATGGCCGAGGCCTCCGCGAAGTAGCGACCTGGGAGGATGCGATGAAAATCATCGACGGCCTGCTCGCGGAGCTGGAACAGGAAGCGCAGACGACGCGTCGTGTGCTCGAGCGAATCCCTCAAGAGCATCTTTCGTGGAAGCCCCATCCGAAGTCGATGTCGCTCGGTCAGCTCGCGCTCCACGTGGCCATGGTGCCTGGCGGCGTCGCCGAGGCGGCGGCGCAGGATGTCGCTCCCGTGCCGATGTTTGTTCAGCCCGAGGCGGCCACCACAGCAGAACTCGTCCCCACGCTCACCGAGAGCATTGCAAAGGCCAGGCGAGCGCTCGGCGGATTCGACGATGCGAAGATGACCGCGACGTGGCGACTGCAGAAGGATGGCAAAGAGGTCATGGCCATGCCGCGCATCGCGTTCGTGCGAGCGATCATGCTGAACCACTGGTATCACCATCGTGGTCAGCTGCTTGTGTATCTGCGCCTGCTCAATCAGCCGGTGCCCTCAGTCTACGGTCCGACTGCGGATGAGAACCCCTTCGCCGTGTGATTTCACACGGGGGCAACGGAGGGATTCACACGGAGGCAACGGAGGAAACGGAGAAAATTGATCTCCGTTATCCCCGTTGCCTCCGTGTAAGGGTCCTCCGTAGCGTCCGTGTACTAACGCGCGCGAGTCAGTGGTGGCAACGGCGGCAGGAGTGCTTTGCGATCCGGCGGAAGATGCTGATCGACAGCGTTCATCATGAAGCCAACGGTGAAGTAGTCGGCCATCAACTCCATGATCTCGACGGTTCCCTGCCGTCCGAACTCTTTCACCATCTGCGCCCAGAGCTCGCTGCTGATCTTGTGGTCGCGGAACAGGCCGCGGCCGAACCGGATCAGCATCGCGTCTTTCTCGGCCAGCCCGGTCACATCGCGATCGAATTTCACGACGTCGATCACCGATTGCTCCAACCCGGCGCGCAGGCCCGCAGGCTCGTGCGCCGACCATTCGTACTGCTGATCGATCTCCCTCGCCGTGATCAACACGACGAGTTGAAACGTGCGGACGCCGAACCGGAACGTGTCGCCGCGCGGGACTCCGAGCGCCCGGCCGACGATGCCGAATCCCTCGGCGACCTTCGGGCTGTAGATGGTGACGTGTCCTGGCCCTGGTGCGGGCGTCACATTGCCTCTGGCGGCCAGCAGCTTCTGCCCATCGGCGTCAAGATCGCCCGGCGTGATCGGTGGCAGACGCGACAGCGTTATCGGATGAATGTCAGGAGGGAGTGGGGGCGCTTGCGGTGCCTGACCGTTCAACCCCACCGCCGGAAGGAGAGCCACGAGGAAGAGCAGAAGTCGGGTGCGCATCGAGGTCACCTCTCGTTTCGGCCGGGCTTGATTCCGAGGAGCTCGGCCCGTGACTACCACGGCAGCGTGCGCTTCGTGTACTTACGGCCGATCTCCGTGGTCTGCTGATTCGCCGGGCCTACCATCACGCCTTCCTTGATCATGTCGATGACGTTGTTCTGATTCATCGAGTTGAGGAAGAAGATCCCGTTCTCCTTGCAGGCGGCAAACACTGCGGCGCGGGCCGCAACCATCTTCGGATCCTTCTCGGCGCCTGGTCCCCGGACGCCAAGCGACAACGCCATGTCACCGGGCCCCCACTCGGCGATGGCGATGCCAGGTACTCTGAGGTTCTGCTGTGCGTTGGCGAGCGCGTACTTGTCTTCCAGCTTGACGCCGAGCAGCAGCTCGCCGTTCGGGTTGAGCGGCCACACGTCGGCTTTGTCCTCGTACTCCTGCGTCGTGACGCCCCAGATCTGTGCGGCGTTCGGGGATCCATGCGCGCCGCGTCGCCCTTCGTCCAATACGCCTCTTGCGATGCCCTGATGATGGATCGGCAGCCGCGACATCTCGACGAACGCGCGGATAGCGCCGGGTGTGTCGGCGTGCGTCAGCATGATCCCGTGGACGCCGGTGGCGAGCACTTGCGTGAACATCCACGCGTTGGCTCGCACGGCCGCTTCATCGATCCCGTTGACCGGCACGTTGACGATCACTGCCGGCGTGCGATGGCCGCTCTTGGCTGGTCCGCCGGCGACGAGTCCTCTCATGTAGTCGGCGAGCCCCTTGATGTCGTACGGCGCGTGCTCCATGTCGTAGCTGATGTAGTCGGCGTATGTCTGCGCATCGGCCTTGCCGGCTTCGAACGTGCCCTCCGTCCCTGAATGCGAACCCGTGTAGTACACGGGCTGTCGGGCTTCGAGCAGTTCGATCGCGCGGTTGATGTGCTTTGGCTTCGGCGCCTGCGCGCGGACCGAGACGATCGAGAGGGCAGCGAGCGCGGCAAGAAATACCAGCGAGGTCCGGATGCGTGTCATGAGTTCGGCCTCCTGCGGCGGTGAGTATAGCGGCCCCGAACGAACCGATCGACAACCGTGATCCAGTAGCCGCTGCGGCGACATTTCAGGTGTCTTCTCGCCCCAACCTCAAGGGATCTCCGGCAATGACCCCTCAGGGATTTCCTGTAACCGATTGCGACACGACGGTCGAGTTTGGTGTTGCAAAAGTGAGCCTGGTTTCGGCGCAATTTCGTCGAAACAGCACACAACTGCGCCAGCTTATCAATTTAACTGCTGGTCGAGCTAACCGTTATCGCCCGGCTGCCCAATAACGGGAGATTGCGGCTGTGTTGGCGTGGCGGTTGCCTGTAGGCCGGCACCCCCTGGTCCTCGTCGCGTCAACCCAGTGAACGTCAGAGGAGGAACAGAAGCCATGGGTCGCCGTGTTGCTGGTCAGGTTTTCGTGTACTCCATGATCGCGCTTGGTGCCGTCGTCGTCGTGACGAGCACCGTCTCGGAGCTGGAGTTCTCGCGGCCCGGGCTCTTTGCCGCCCTGCTGACGCTCTCGATGGTCAGCGCTGCGCTCAAGGTTGACATGCCGCTGGGCCTGGGCAGTTCCTACGTGTCGCTCTCATTTGCGGTCGACTTCACTGCGCTGCTCCTGCTTGGCCCTGCGCCGACAATGCTGATCGCCCTGACGAGCGGTTGGTCGCAGGACAGATTCCGGATCCAGGAGCGCAACCCGCCGTCCACGACGCTGTTCGGCATGGCGACACTCGCCGTGAGTGTCGCTGCTGCCGGCTTCACGTATACGAGGCTGGGCGGGACATACGGCACATTGCCTGCGTCACCGCTGCAGCCGTTGATGGCGGCGGCGATGATCTACTTTCTCGTCAACTCCTTTGCCGCGGCCGGGGCGCTCGCGCTATCCGAGGGTCGCGGCGTGATTCGCGTGTGGCACGACAACTTCCTCTGGTCGGTCAGCAGCTACGTGGTCGGCACGATCGCTGCGGGGATCGCTGTGGACGTGTTCAACGGCGCACGGCCGTGGCATACCGCGCTGGCGCTCGTCCCGGTCGGGCTGACGTATCGGACCTATCGCCTCTACCTCAAACGAATCGCCGACGAGCAGAAGCGCGTGACCGAATTGGCGCAACTGCATCGCGAGAGCACCGAAGTGCTCGCGCGCGCGATCCAGGCGAAAGACGAGGGCGGAAGCCGTCACGTCGAGCGCGTGCAGTACTACGCGGCGGCGCTGGCGCGCAGCCTCGACCTGTCCGATCTCGATCGTCAAAACGTCGAGATCGCGGCGCTGCTCCACGACATCGGCAAACTGGCGGTACCGGAGCACATCCTCTCGAAACCGGGCCCACTGACACCGGACGAACGGAAGACGATGCAACTGCACGCGCAGATCGGCGCCGAGATCGTCAGCGCGGTGCCGTTCCCCTGTCCGGTCGCGCCGCTGATTCGAAGTCATCACGAGCGTTGGGATGGCAAAGGTTATCCATCCGGATTGCGCGGCGAGCAGATACCGGTTGGCGCGAGAGTACTCTCGGTGGTCGATTTCTTCGACGCGCTGACATCGGCACGTCCGTACCGTCCGGCGCTCTTGCCTGGCGTGGCGCTCATGATGCTGCAGGCAGAGGCCGGCAAGGCATTCGATCCGGCGATCGTCGAGCGCTTCACCGAACTTCTGCCGAGGCTGAGACCGCCGACGTACGAGGGCTTCGATCGGCGCATGCGCGGCTCGAGCGCGGACCGTCAGCCATCCGGCGGCGAAGATACGCGCGCCGATCTCTTTGCCGACATCGTATCAGCCGACCACGAGAGCGACGCGCTCTACGAGATCGCGCAATCGCTGGGAGGCTGCCTGAGTCTCGACGAGACGATGACACTCGTGAGCGCGAAGCTCAGCACGCTGGTGCCGTTCTCGTTATGCGGCTTGTTCGTGAGGAGCACGGAGAAGAATCTGCACTGCCGGTTCGCGGTCGGGGCGCACGCCGACCTGATCGAGGACGCATTGATCGCCGAGGGGGAAGGTCTGAGCGGCTGGGTGGCGCGGCATCGACGACCGCTCGTCAATGGACTTCCGATCGCGGAATTCAAGGCTGCCGGGGTGCAGGTCTCTGATGTCCAACTCCGGTCCGCGTTGATCTGTCCGCTGACTCTGGGCGAAGAGGTGATCGGCACGATCGCGCTCTTCCACGACCTGGCGAACGCGTACACGGACGATCATCGTCGCGTACTCGACCACGTGGCGGTTCAGGCCGCATCCGCCGTGCACGACGTGCTGCTCTTCGAGCGCTCCGAACAACAGGCGTTGAAGGACGCTCTGACCCGGCTGGGCACCCCGCGAACGCTGCAATTTCACGTGACCAACGAACCTGGCCGCGCGCGCCGGACATCGACGCCGCTCGCGCTGGTTCTCGCTGATGTCGACGACTGCAAAGGAGAACGCGCTTGCGGCGATCTCGCTCTCAGCCGGGAATGGCCGCGAGATGGCGAGGGTGAGCGCGGGCGCGAGCGTATGTCCCGAAGGCGGTGACACCGTCAAAGTAAGCCCGTTGGGCCCGGAACGTCGTATTCTATTCGGCGCCACCGGGGGCACCCCGCGGGAGATGAGATGATGCACCGCCTAGCAGCGGCCATTGCGTTTGCGTTCTGCGCCATGACGGCGGTTGCGGTCGCACAGTCTCCCCAGCCTTCGCCTCGCGGCTTCGGCGAGGCAGGCCTGAAGAGCTTCACACCCCCGCGGACGCCCTGGGGCGATCCGGATCTCCAGGGCGTCTGGCCGGGGACCGAGATGGTCGGCGTGCCACTGCAGCGGCAGCAGCAGTTCGGCAATCGCAACCTCCTGACCGACGAGGAATTCCAGGCACGGGTGAAACAGGCGAAACAGACGGACGAGGAAGCGCTCGCCGATTTCGATGTGGCGACCGCCGATACGCGCAACGCGGGCGCCGTGGGGTCGGCGACATCGCCGCCTCCACACTGGCTCGAGCGCGGCAAGCCGTCGCATCAGGCGTCGTTGATCGTCGACCCTCCGGATGGACGACAACCGGCACTGGTGCCGGAGGCACAGAAGCGCAATGCCGATCTTCAGGCGGCGCGGAAGGGCCGCGGGCCTGCCGATTCGTACACCGATCGCAGTCTCTACGATCGCTGCGTCACGCGCGGCGTACTTGGGTCGATCCTGCCGGTCATCTACAACAACGGCAACGAAATCGTGCAGGCGCCGGGCCTGGTCGTCATCCGCAACGAGATGATCCACGAGACGCGCATCGTCCCACTCGATGGGCGTTCCCACCTGACCTCAGCGATCAAGAGTTACATGGGCGATTCACGGGGCCACTGGGATGGCACCACGCTCGTCGTCGAGACGACGAATCTGAATGGTCGCAATGGTGTCGGTGGGAACGGTGGCGGCACGACGAGCGATCGCATCACGCTCACCGAGCGGTTCACGATGACCGACATGAACACGCTGCAGTACGAAGTCACGATCGATGATCCCGGTACGTGGGCGCGGCCGTGGACGATCTCGTTTCCGTGGAAGCGCGATCAGCAGTACGGGATGTTCGAGTACGCGTGCCACGAGGGCAACTACGCGATGAAGAACATCCTGACCGGCGCCCGAGCCGACGAACGTTCCAGTAAGTAAGCTGTCATGCGAAATGCGAAATTCAAAATGCAAAAAGTTCTCTTCGAGAGGAACTCAATGAAGCGACTCGTCTTTGTAGCTGGTGCAGCCGCGTTCGTCGTCGCGACGACGCAGGTGAGGGCGATGATCCCCGAGCAGGTGAAGATCGACTCAGGCATGGTCGCGGGCACCGCGAGCGGCCAGCCGACCGTGCGCGTGTTCAAGGGCATTCCGTTTGCCGCGCCACCGCTGGCCGAGAATCGATGGAAAGCGCCGCAGCCGGTTGCGAAATGGGACGGCGTGCGTAAGGCCGATGCGTTCGGCGCGCCATGCACGTCGGGTCCTGCTGCCTTCGGTCGCGGCGGACGCGGCGCTGCGGGCGCGGAAGGACGCGGGCGCGGAGCAGCACCGGGGGCAGCCGCACCGGCAGCCGCGGCACCGGCGCCACCGGCACAGGCTGCGCCACCGCGCGAGCCGGCGCGCAGCGAGGACTGCCTGTATCTCAACGTCTGGACGAGCGCGAACAGCCCGAACGACAAGCGGCCGGTGATGGTGTGGATCTACGGCGGCGGTTTCACCGGCGGCTCCGGCGGTCTCGCCTGGTATGACGGTGAGAACCTCGCATCGAAGGGACCGGTGATCGTCACCTTCAATTACCGGCTTGGATCGCTCGGCTTCTTCGCGCACCCCGAGCTCGCCATCGAGTCTGGCCGCCACGCCGCGGGCAACTACGGGATGATGGATGCCATCGCCGCGCTGCAGTGGGTCAAGAGAAACATCAGCGCGTTCGGCGGCGATCCGAACAACGTCACCGTCGCCGGCGAATCCGCCGGCGCGATGATGGTTGGCGCGCTCGTCGGCTCACCGATGGCGAAGGGCCTCTTCCATCGCGCGATCGCCGAGAGCGGCGGCTGGATGGGTCTCACGATCGGCCGCATGACCTCTGGCGAAACTGCGCTCGCCAACGGCCAGAAGACGATGGACGCGCTCGGCGTGAAAACGATCGCGGAGCTTCGCGCGAAGCCGCTCAACGAGCTGACCGGTCTCTCGGCCGGTGGACTCGTGATCGATGGCTACCTGATTCCAGAAGATCTCTCGCTGACGTTCATGAACGGCAAGCAGAACGCCGTCGACGTGCTGACCGGTTCGAACAAGGACGAAGCCAACTTCGGCCTCTGCGGCGGCGGCGGCGGACGCGGTGGAGGCGGCGGACTGACTGCGGAGGCATTCAAGACAAACGCGCAGCGGAAGTTCGGTGACGCCGCCGACGAGTACATCAAGCTGTATGGCGTCACGGCGGATGCCGAGGCGCAGCCGGCCGCACACACCGCATGCGCCGACGAGATCAACTGGAACATGCGGCAGTGGGCGGTCGCGCAGGCCAAGCAGGGGAAGAAAGCCTACACGTACTTCTTCTCGCGCATTCAGACGGTGAACGGCGCGCCGTCACCGCAGGGCGCGACGCACACCGCTGAGATCTCGTTCGCATGGAACAACCCGAAAGGGCAGGCCACTCAGACGTGGAACGACGTCGACATCAAGCTGGCCGATCAGATGTCGTCCTATTGGGTGAACTTCATCACGAAGGGTGATCCAAACGGCAACAGTCTGCCCAAGTGGCCGGAGTACAAAGACCTCAAGGGCGGCCGGGTGATGGTGTTCGGCGACACGCCGCAGGTCGAGACCGCGGCACCTGCTGCGAAACTCTCGTTCTATCAGGCGGCATTCCAGCGGTTGATGAAATCGACAGGCACGAACTAGAGCACTCGACGATCAGATCACGATAGTCCGGCCGGGGGTCACGTTCTTGCATTCGTAGCATGCGAACGAGGCCACCCGGCTCCATATGGTCGTGCTCGTGATCGATGTTGGCGGTTCTCATGTGAAGGTGTGCGTCAGCCCGCACCCCCACATGCGTCGATTCGATTCCGGCACAGAGCTCACGCCCCAGGCGCTCGTCGAACAGGTGAGCGCCCATACCAGCGATTGGCGGTACGACGTCATATCCATCGGCTTTCCAGGCATTACCGGCGCAAAAGGACCAGAAGCGGAACCGGGCAACCTCGGGAACGGCTGGATCGGTTTCGACTTCGAGCGCGCATTCGGGAAGCCCGTCCGGCTCGTCAACGACGCCGTCATGCAGGCGCTCGGTGCGTACGACGGTGGCCGCATGATATTTCTCGGATTGGGTACCGGCCTGGGGTCCGCAATGATCACCGAACATGTCGTCATTCCGCTCGAGCTCGGGAACCTGCCGCTGCGAAGCGGCGAGACGATGGCGCAGCGACTGAGTACCGAGGGACTGAGAGCGAACGGCATCGCCAGCTGGCTTCAAGACGTGCACGCTGCGACCGCGATTCTCAAGAGCGCGTTCGCGGCCGACTACCTCGTGCTCGGCGGGGGCAACGCGCAACAAGTCGATCCGCTGCCGGCGTCGGTGAGGCGCGGCGGCAACGAGGATGCGTGTGCAGGTGGTTTCAGATTGTGGGAAGAATTCGTGGAGCCGCATGACCGAGAGCCGCATCGCGTCTGGCGGGTAGTGCGATGATGTTCGAAGCCCTGGCAACCGACTACGACGGCACCCTCGCGCACGACGGCGTTGTCGATGAGACGACGGTGGCCGCGCTCGTGCGAGCACGCAGCGCCGGACTCCGACTGATCATGGTGACCGGCCGCGAAGTCAGCGACCTGATGAACATCTTTTCGCAGGCCGCGCTGTTTGATTCCATCGTCGGGGAAAACGGAGGTGTGCTGTACGACCCGGCGACCCAGACGCTCGACGTGCTCGGAGCTGCGCCTCCGTCCACACTCATCGAACGGCTCACCAACGAGCACGTTCCGTCTTCAGTCGGTCATTCCATCGTGGCCACGGCCAAGCCGTACGAACACCACCTGCTCGACGCGATCCGCGATCTCGAGCTCGAGTGGCACGTCATCTTCAACAAGGGCTCAGTGATGGCCTTGCCTGCCGATGTCACCAAGGCGAGTGGGCTTGCCGCTGCACTGAAGCTGCTCGGTGTCTCGTCGGCGCACACTGTCGGTGTCGGCGATGCCGAAAACGATCAGGCATTTCTTCGGGCGTGTGGCGTGGCAGTCGCAGTGGCGAATGCGCTGCAGTCCGTGAAGGACCGGGCGCATCTCGTCACGTCTCGGGCGCACGGAGCCGGCGTCGTCGAGCTGATCGATCGACTCCTCGCCGGCGAGCTCGATCGCCTCCCACGACGACGCGACGGAGGCGAACCATCGCCTGCGCTTCAGGCGTGATCGACCTCATGACAACGTAGGGGCCGCCTTCAGGCGGCCCTGAGTGGGCCGGCCAAAGCCGGCCCCAACGAAGATGATCGCCTACGTGGACGATCGCCGGACGACACTGATGTGTCCGTTTCGCTCGAAGACGCCAAGCGAGACATCGGCGACGTTCGCCACGTTGCCGTGAAGGCGCAGGTCCTCCTCCACGTCGTGAACGCTGATCCGATTGTGCCTCGCGCGCTCGGCGTCGAGCTCGCCATCGCGAATCAGGACGTCACTCCGTCCTTTGATCAGATTGCCGAAGCCATGAGAGCGGCGCGCCCAGTATGCGAGGACACGATGCAGCATCACGAGCACGAACCCGCCTCCCAGCGTCGGAAAGAACGAGGCCGTGCCGTTGACGGCGCGCGCCAGCATCGACGCGAGGATGAAGCCCAGCACCGCGTCGAACGCCGTCTTCTGCGACAGGAAGCGCCGATCGCCGCATCGGACGATGACGAGCGCGGCGAAGAACACGATCACGCCGCGCAGGCTGATCTGGAGAAAGGTGAGCGCTGTGGCCTGACGCCCCAGGCCGAGCCATCCTTCGAGGTCGAGTCCGAGATTTGGCATAAGCACCTGCAGTCCTGCGGCGGCGATTGGCCGGTCTGGAGTAGCGTGAAGAAAGGAGGCCTACACCAGCGGCATACCAGGAAGGCCGGCAGCCGTGGCGAGTACTCGTCCCAGTTCATCGAGATCAATCGGCTTGGCGACGTGCCAGTCGAAGCCCGCCGACCTCACCAGCTGAACTTGAAGATAGTACCTGTCGATCGTCGCGGATCGGGCGGCTGCGGATTGACTTCTTTGTAGCTCTCCGGGACGCTCGCCCAGTCGCTGTAGATGTTGCCGCCAAGATAGAAACCAGGTGTGGCCGGCGGCTGCGGCTTGTCAGTTGTGACGGCGAGCGGCGGCGGACTCGTCGAGAGCAGCGTGTAGACGTGAGTCGGCGCGGTTGGCCCTGGCCGGTCGTTGAGGGGTACGTCTTCAGGGATGCCGTCACCGTTGACGTCGGCGCGAATCCAGTCCACGTGCAGCAGACGATGGTAGGTACGGTCCGCGATCATGCCTCGCAGCTGCGAATTGAAGCGGGCGATCAGCGATTCCGCGTCGGTTCGCGTCCGCCTCACTGCGAAATACAGCTCCCGGGTAATCAGCGATGTCGATCCGATCTGCAGCCTGCTCTCTGACTCCTTCGGATAGTTGTCGACGAGGTACTGGACAACGAGATCGTCCATCAGTGTGTAATCCACGCTGCCCTCGAGGAGCTCCGAGAGGCTGTCTTCCTCGCTGTGTGAGCGGACGAAGATCGGTCCAGCAGTCTCGATCGTATCGCCGTACGAGTAGCCCTCGACGATGGCGACCCGTTTGCCCTTGAGATCGGCAATCGTCTTCGCCGACACGTCGGTGCCGCGTCGCCCGACGAGCACGAGGCGATTCTCGAGGTACGGCTGCGAGAACAGCAGGACCCGTTCGCGCTCAGGATCTTTCCAGGCGGCGGCACTGCCGTCGAAGTCACCTGTGAGCAGCGAAGGGGTGAACTGCGCGGGGCTGACGATGGTCGTTTTCGCGGTCAGCCCGATGCGTCCGAGCGCCGTCTCGACGAGATCGAGTGCGAACCGCGGCTTTCCGGCGTCGTCTGTGAACGGGGGCCAGGCGGTAGAGACCAGCTTCAGTGGGACCTTCTGCGCCGATCCGACAATCGATGCTGCGACGCATGACAGCGTCACCAAGGCGACGCGTATCGAACGAGCCGTGCAATCAGGGAGAGTGAGATGAGCCCGCATGACTGAAGCCTCCGCTACCTAATTCGAATCTGAACGACGCGCGCGTTCAAGCTCAGGAGGTCGCGATCTCCCTGGGTACGGGCTTTGCTCGGTCAGCGGGACAACTCCGTTCTTCACACCCGATAGGCACGATCATGCGGTTGTCACTGTTGGAACCCGAATTCGGTTGGGGTGACAAGGATGAACCGGGGCCACAGACCGCGGACTCGCGAGAACGCGGTTTTGTCTTTGATGGCGACGACGATGTGATGGGGCACTCGGACAGTCTCGATCCGGACGACGTCGGCGACATCGCGGACGAGGGGCCCGGACGGCGCGGATGAAGTCGGCGAGCGCACCAGCAGAGTGTCGTCCCTGACTACATGATGGGTGTGTCGTTTACTCAGGCCAGGCGCGTGCGTGCGACGTGAACCCCTCTCAGTCTCGTGGGAGTCACAATATCCTGAGGGCGGGCGCGCCGCCGGAGAGATTCGTGCGCGAACTGATGAGCGAGGAAGCATGCCGACTGACGCCGTTCGTGAGCATCTCGTGCGCGCGCTCAACTGGGAGGAGGCGCATGTCGGATTCGACAAGGCGGTCGAGGGGATTCCCGCCGACAAACGCGGCGCCCGCGCGGACGGCTTCGAGCACTCGCCGTGGCAGCTGCTCGAGCACCTGCGCCTCGCTCAGGAGGACATCCTCGAGTTCTGCGTCAGCGCGAAGTACACGCACACCATGAACTGGCCGGACGACTACTGGCCGAAGGACCCGGCGCCGCCGAGTGACAAAGCGTGGACCGACAGCGTCGCCGGGTTCGTCCGTTCGCGTGACGCGATGACGAAGCTGGCACGGGATGTCAAAGATCTGAGCGCGCTCGTGCCGACT
Source organism: Vicinamibacterales bacterium (assembly GCA_035263125.1). Taxonomy (GTDB): domain Bacteria; phylum Acidobacteriota; class Vicinamibacteria; order Vicinamibacterales; family UBA2999; genus Gp6-AA40. The sequence goes on along the minus strand of DATFRP010000367.1, from coordinate 8,560 downwards.
GGCAAGGGGCAGCAGACCTACCTGCGCGCGATCCTGATCGTGATCGATCATGCGGCGTACCACGTCGGTCAACTCGTCGCGGTCCGTCGCGCGCTGGGTGCGTGGAGGTGAGGATCGTCATGCTGAGCAGCGCACCGATTCGAGCGTACATTCCCGCGTCCAACATCGCGCGAGCGCGGAAGTTCTACGAGCAGACCATCGGGCTCGTGCCGAAGCAGGACTACGCTGGAGGTGTCGTCTACGAGTGCGGCGGCACCGAAGTCTTCATGTATCCGACACGCAACGCCGGCACGTCCCAGGCGAGCCAGGCGTTCTGGCAGGTCACCGACGTGGAGGCCGAAGTCGCCGAACTCAAGTCGCGCGGCGTCGTGTTCGAGGAGTACGACATGCCGGGGGTGACGATGATCAACAGCGTCGTGACCGCCGGTGGTGCGAAGACCGCGTGGTTCAAGGATACGGAGGGAAACATCCTTGCCGTAAGCCAGCGCGTATAGCGAGTATGGATGTTGACTCGGTCAATGCGTTCAGAACTCGCCGAACGTTTCGTCGGTGTAGCAGTACAGCCATCGTTCGCCGGGTTCGGCGGACGCGATGACCGGGTGGTTCACGGCACGTGCGTGCGCGCTTGCATGTCGATTGGGCGAGGAGTCACAGCAGAGTGTGAGACCGCACGTCTGACACGTGCGCAGATGTACCCACCGTGCCCCGGTTTTTATGCATTCGTCACAGACGCGTCGGCTGGTCTGCTTGACCTGGAGGACCGCGATGAGGTGCACACACAGGTCTGGCATTCGGGCCAGCGTATCATGCGGTCATGAGCAGCACGGCGTGGGCGCCTCTGCCGTTCGACGAGTGGAGAGACACGTACTCGACGCTGCACATGTGGACGCAGGTCGTCGGGAAGATCGCGCTTGCGCAGGCTCCGCCGCTCAATCACTCGTGGGGTGTGGCGCTTCATCTCACGGCGCGCGGTCTGTCGACGTATCTGCTTCCGCACCACACGCGGTCGTTCGCCATCGAATTCGATTTCGTCCGCCATCGGCTCATCGTCGACACGTGCGATGGCAGCGCTCAGGTGCTGCCGCTCGTGAGCCAATCGGTCGCCGAGTTCTACACAGCGGTGATGAGTCTGCTCGAGCGAATGGGTTTGGGCGTGCGCATCTGGTCGCTGCCGGCGGAGATCCCGGATCCGATCCGATTCGAGGACGACACGGTTCATCACACCTACGACCCGGCGTGGGCCAACCGATGGTGGCTGATCCTCACACAGGTGGCGCACGTGTTCACTGAGCGGCGTGCTGAGTTCATCGGCAAGAGCAGCCCCGTCCATTTCTTCTGGGGCGCCTTCGATCTCGCGGCGACGCGGTTTTCCGGACGCCTCGCGCCGCCGCGCGAAGGTCCGCGCTTCATGCGCGAGGCCTACTCGCACGAGGTGATCAGTCACGGCTTCTGGCCCGGGAGCGGCCCTCTCCGGGAGGCGGCCTTCTATGCGTACGCGGTTCCCGAACCGGACGGGTTGAAAACAGCGCCGGTCGAGCCGCCGGCCGCGTACTACCATCGAGATCTCGGCGAATTCATCCTCCCCTATGACGCGGTGCGAACCTCACCCAACCCAGAGGCGGCGCTGCGATCGTTCATCGACAGCACGTATGTCAGTGCGGCTACACTGGGCCGCTGGGATCGTGCCGCACTGGAGCGGCCGGCCATCGCAGTCTGATCTCGAGTGTCTTCCACACAGTTCTTTCACGACTGGTACTCGCGCAACCGTGCGCGGTCTCGCGCGCTCTTCGATCTGGTGTCGGACGAGGCGTACTACAGCCGCCCCATCGATCTGCGGCACCCGATCGTGTTCTACGAAGGCCACCTGCCCGCGTTCAGCTTCAACACGCTGGTCAAGCGCGCGCTCGGGGGGGCGAGCATCGACGCCCGCCTGGAAACGCTGTTCGCGCGCGGCATCGATCCGCATGAAGAGCAGGCGGGCCGCACCAACGGACACTCGTGGCCGGAGCGCCGCGAGGTGCAGCAGTTCGCCGGCGAGGCCGACCGGCGCGTTCAACAGGCGTTGATGGCCGGCGACCTCGATCGCCCTGGCGATCCGCTGCTCGATCGATCGGAAGCGGTCTTCACGATTCTCGAGCACGAGGCGATGCACCAGGAAACGCTGCTCTACATGTGGCATCGTCTGCCGTTCGATCAGAAGCGGAAGCCGCATGAATACCGGCCGAAGGTCGACGGTGCCATCCCGCGGCAGGCATGGATCGACGTGCCGGCGGGTCGAGCCACGCTCGGGGCCGACACGACGGCGCTCGAGTTCGGGTGGGACAACGAGCGGCCGGCACGCGTCGAAGCGGTCGAGCCGTTTTCGATGCAGCAGCACGATGTCACGAACGCGGCCTTTCTCGAGTTCGTCGACGCCGGCGGGTACGAGAACCCGCGATGGTGGACGCCTGACGATTGGGCGTGGGTGCGAAAGACAGGGCTGCAGTCGCCGATCTTCTGGCAACGTGAGAACGGCGTGTGGCAGTGGCGCGGGATGTTCGAATGGATTCCGCTGCCGCTCGCGTGGCCCGTGTACGTGAGTCATGCGGAAGCCTCTGCATATGCCGCATGGCGTGGACTGCAGCTGCCGACAGAGGCGCAGTTCCAGCGCGCCGCGTACGGCGCGCACGACCGGCTGGAGCGCACGCACCCGTGGGGCAGCGCACCTCCGTCGCATGAGCATGGCGTCTTCGATTTCACCAGCTGGGATCCGGAGCCGGCTGGTTCGCGTCCCGCTGGCAGAAGCGCGTGGGGCATCGACGATCTCGTCGGCAACGGATGGGAGTGGACGCGCACGGTCTTCGCGCCATTCCCGGGCTTCCGTCCGCTCCCGTCGTATCCGGAATACTCGGCTGACTTCTTCGACGGCGAGCACGTCGTGATGAAGGGGGCGTCGCCCGCCACTGCCCGTGAGCTGCTCAGGCCGACGTTTCGCAACTGGTTCCGACCACGGTATCCGTACGTGTACGCCACCTTCCGCTGCGTTCGCACGAGCGGATGATGAGATCCACGAGCCCCGTTTCCTCCGCTCCCCCTGAGCAGGCACCGAGGCGACCATGACCAGACCACCCGCGTTCGCATCGACTCCGTCGCTCGCACCGACGCCGTTCGCTCGGGATGTGCGGCACTATCTGCAGCAGACACCACGGCAGTTGCCGTCGCGGTATCTCTACGATCCGCTCGGCTCGACACTCTTCGACGCGATCTGTGAGCTGCCGTGGTACGGCATCACGCGCGCGGAGACGGGCCTGCTGGCGAGCCATCGCGAAGAGATCTTTGCGAGGCTGCCGGAGGTGACGCGCATCGTGGAGCTTGGACCGGGAGACGGCCGCAAGCTGCAGACGCTCGTCGAGGGCACGTCCAGGTCGCTGACCGCGCATCTGATCGATGTCTCCGCCGGGGCGCTCTCGCGTGCGGCTCACGCCCTCTCGGATGCCCGGCACGTCGCCGTGCTCACGCACGAGGCGTCGTTCGAGGATGGCCTCGACGAGATCGCGCAAGTCACCTCGGATGATCCACCGCTCGTACTGCTGCTCGGCTCCAATATCGGCAACTTCGATCCGCCCGCATCGATGGCCCTGCTGCGGCGCATTCGCGCGTCACTGGTGCATGGCGGCGCGCTGCTGATCGGCGCCGATCTCGCCAAGTCGGAATGCGATCTGCAGCTCGCCTACGATGATCCGCTCGGCGTCAGCGCGGCGTTCAACCTGAACGTGCTGCTGCGGATCAACCGTGAGCTCGGGGGCGACTTCGATATCCGCGCGTTCCGTCATCGCGCAGCGTGGAATGCCCGCTGCTCGCGCATGGAAATGTTCGTCGTTTCCACACGGGCGCAACGCGTGCGCATCGAGGCCATCGACCTCGATCTCGAACTGGTTGCGGGCGAAGCGATCTGGACCGAGAGCTCCTACAAGTACAGCGCGCATGGACTGAGTCGTCAGCTCGAAGACGCGCGATTCAAGACGATGGCGCAATGGATCGATCGCGACGCCGCGTTCGCCTTGTCGTTGGCGCGCGCAGTCTGACGGAGTGCTCCTCGGAACCGCACCATCCGTCGCTTGGCCGTGTGTGGAAGCGGGCGTCCGCGGACGCTGCGGCCGGGAACGCAGCCTTCGCTCGTGCCCTTACGCTGGCGCGCCGACTAGCAGTTGACTCGCTGCCCATCTGTCACGCGGCCCAAAGTGTCCGAGCTGCCTCACGACAACTCGAACGCGTTGACGGAAGTCGGCGCGGTGAATCGCTGCGCCCGCGTTCCGGCTCCCTGAGATGAGCGTCGCGCTGCAAGCGGCCTTGCTCACGCGGACGCCCGCTTCCACACACGACCGAGCGCCGGCAGCACGAGATGGACCTAGTCGCTGTTCGAGCGGGTGGCGCCCCCCGCATACCAGGACGAGTCATCAATCAGACTCCGTTGGTCCTCCGTTTCTCCGTTTCTCCTGTTAATCCGTTTCCTCCGTACCCTCCGTTCACTCCTCTGTCGCCTCTGTTCACTTCTCCAGAAACCGTCGCGCGATGTCGGCGGGGTTTTCTTTCAGCGCATCGGCGGCGTAGTTCATCTCGCGCATGTCCGCGGCGGTGATGCGCCCCGCAAGACGTTCGAGTGCCCGTTTCATCTGCGGATAGCGCAGCAGTGTCGACGAGCGAGCCACGGGCGCGGCGTCGTACGGGGGGAAGAAGCGGCGATTGTCTTCGAGCTGAAAGAGGTCCAATCCTCTGATCAGCCCCGCCGTGGCATCGCCGGCGATGAGATCGACCTGCCCCGACGCGAGCGCGCGATAGCTCAATGTCAAGTCCATCACGTGCGGCGGATCGCGGAACGTCAGCCCGTAGGCCTTCGCCAGCCCCGGGTACCCATCGGGACGTTCGAGGAACTCGTATCCGAACCCCGCCCGCCACTGCGGCGCGAGCGGTGCCACATCGTCAATGGTGCGAAGACCGCGCGCGCGCGCATCGGTGCCGCGGACGAGGATCGCGAAGGTGTTGTCGTAGCCGAGCCCGGGGAGCAGCGTGCGCCCGCTGTCGGCGTACAGGGTCCGCACCGTCTCGGTCACCGCCGCGCGATCGCTCGAGGGCGGCTTGTGGAAGACGGCCGTGAGCGCGGTGCCCGTGTATTCAACGTAGACGTCGATGTCACCGGTCGCAAGGGCGCGGTCGCAGATGAGCGTGCCGCCGAGATTCAGTCGGCGCTCTACCTGCAATCCCGTGTCACGCTCGATCGTCTGCGCCAGGAGCTCGCCGAGGATCAACTGCTCGGTGAAGTTCTTCGAGCCGACGACGATCGCGCCCGACGAGCGAGCCGAAAGCGCTGCGCTTCCGGCAAGTGCGAGCGCAGCAAGCGATGCGGCAGCGGCAACGGCCCGCCGTGATCGTCCGCGGCGACGTGATGACAGCTGGCGCTCCAGCCAGAGCAAGCCGCCGTCGACGACGAGCGCGAGGAACGCGGCAGGAATCGCGCCCGCGAGGATCACCGTCGAGTCGACCATCGACAGCCCGCGATAGATGTACTGCCCCAGTCCTCCGGCGCCGATCGCAGCGGCGATCGTTGCCGATCCAACGCCCACGACCGCCGCCACACGAATGCCGGCGATGATCGACGGCAGCGCGAGCGGAAGCTCGATCTGGCGGAGCAGTTCCCGCGGGGTCATCCCCATCGCGGTTCCCGCTTCACGAATCGACTTGTCGATGCCGGTGATGCCGACGATCGTCGAGCGCACGATCGGCAGCAGCCCATAGAGCACGAGCACGACCAGCGCGGCGCGCGCGCCCACGCCGCCGACCAGCGGGATCGGAAGCAGAAACCCGAACATCGCGAGGCTCGGGACCGTCTGCACGACGTTGGACGCGATCAAGAACGGGGAGGCGAGTCGCGGACGACGAGACGCAAAGATTCCGAGCGGAACGCCGATCGCGACGGCCGCCGCGGTGGAGAGCGCGACGAGGAGCACGTGTTCGCCGAGCAGCGTCGCGACCTCCTGCCGATGCGCGATCCAGAATCGCAAGACGCTCGTCATTCGGGCATCTCCGTGCTGGTACGGAGCGGCGTCACGGACTCGACGAACTGGCGCACGAGCGGATGGTCGGACTCGAGGATCTCGCGAGACGGTCCGGACCAGACCAGACGTCCGTCCTGCATCACGCCGATGCGATCGCCGAGCGCCATCGCTTCTGCCATGTCGTGCGTGACCAGGATCACCGCCTTGCCCAGACGCGTTTGAATCCCACGAAAGTGGTTCTGCAGCTGACGTCGTGTGATGGGATCGAGGGCGCCGAACGGCTCGTCCATCAGCAGTACCGGTGGGTCGGCCGCGAGCGCACGCGCGACGCCGGCTCGCTGCCGCTGACCGCCGGAGAGCTCGTCGGGCCAGCGGCCGGCGTAGATTGCGGGCTCGAGTCCGATCAGCTCGAGCAGCTCGCGCACGCGCACGGCTATGCGATCGCCCGACCACCCTTCGAGCCTCGGCACGACCGCGACGTTCTCGGCTATGGTCAGGTGAGGGAAGAGCCCGACCTCCTGGATCACATAGCCGGCAGAGCGCCGCAGACGGATCGGATCCCACTCGCGCGTGTTCTTGCCCTGCACGATGACGTCACCGGCATCGGGAAGGAACAAGCGGTTCACGAGCTTGAGGACTGTGGTCTTGCCAGCGCCGCTCGAGCCGACGAGCGCGAGTACTTCGCCCGCGCGAACGTTCAGCGTCAGGTCGTCGAGTATGCGCGGTCGGCCGGGATGGCCGAAGGACACTCGGTGGAACTCGACCACGTCCATCAACTGACTATAGCGCGGTGGGATCCTGCTGGCGACAGTCGGTGCGATCCTGCTGGCGATAGTCGGTGCGATCCGGCTGACGACAGTCGGTGCGATCCTGACGACAGCCGGTGCGCGGTGGGGTGGCTATCGACCGAGCACGATTCCGATGTGAAATCGGAACAGGTTCACGCCGCCGCCTTCTGCGAAGACGCGCAGATAGTCTGCCCCTGCGCGAAGTCCAAGGCCGCTGGTCAGACCGAAATTGATGCCGCCACCGGCCTCGAGGCCGAAGTTGGTACCGGAGTCCGCACCACTGAACGCGATCGGCTCCGAACCGGGCAGCGTCGTCGAGGAAGTCACCCTGGCAGAACCGTTCATGCCGCCAACGAGCACCTGCCCGAACGGTACGATCGTGGCTCCAGAGTTCGCGTTCAGACGTACACCGCCGAGGAATTCGTGCACCTTCAGATTGGCAGTCGTGGTCGACGTGATGCCTCCAATCGAGAAGGATTCCTCGAACGTCTTGTAGTTGCCGCCAACCTGAAAGACGATGCCGAGCGTCCGATTCAGGTTACCGCTGACATCGAAGTACCATCCCAAGGGCATCGACTCGTTCTGATCCGTGGTTGACACATTCAAGAACTGGTAACCGCCTGAGACTTCCGCTTTCGGGGATTGTGCGAATACCGGAGCCGCCATTCCCGAGATCGTGAGACAGAGCGCCAGCACTCGAAAATGCAAACGGTTCATGCACCTACTCCTTCGTCGTGTGATTGACGTGGCCGCACACCCCTATCACGGCGTGAGCGGCATCTAAGGAGTCATCGGCGGCTGTGGGGGAAACCCTTAGGCCGACCGATGGTGCTGATACAGATGTCTCTGTGGGAGAAGCATTTAGAGCGACTTCAGGTACTCCACGAGATCGGACTTCTGCGCGGCCGTCAGATTCAGGCCGAACAGGGTGTCGTAGTGATTGACGACCGAGAGCAGATCGGGCGCGCTGCCGTCGTGGAAATACGGGGCGTGCTGCCATAGTGCGCGCAGTGGGGTGGTCCTGTACTTCTGCGTCGCGGTGCGTTCGGCGTACCGCGGGTCCATGCCGACGTCAGCCGGATCGTGGAGGAACGGCTCTGCGTCATTCGGTCCTTTCGATACGTCGGTGAAGTTCGGGTTGCGATGACAGGTCGCGCAGCCTGCCTCTTTTCGAAACAGCTGCTTTCCTCGGACGGCGGCGGCCTTGTCGAAACTGTCAGGCGGAGGGTCGGGCACGCGAAGTCGCAGCTGGTAGTCGAGCAACGCTTCGAGCTTCGGCGTCACCAGATCGGGGGTCTGCACGATCGACACGTTGATCCGTGGATCGTTGAAGCTGCCGTGTCCTCCCATCTGGCTGACGCCCACGTAGCTGTTCCAGTACGAGATCGGTCCGTCAGCCGTGAAGGTCTCGAACCCGACACCCTTCAGGCCGAAGATCGACGGGATCACAATCGGCAGCGACGGGGTGTTCAGCGGGATCAGATTGAGGCCGTCGAAGACGTGGTGCCGCGGATCGTATTTGCCTGGACCCCACGTGCGGAATTCGGTCTTGAGCGCATCCGGCAGGACCGGTGAGAGCGCGACGATCGCTCCGACGTTCAGGTCGCGATTGGCCCACCCGTCGAGGCGTCTGCCGATGCCTCGATCGAACGAATCGTCGACGGTCGAGTGGCACAGCGCGCAGGTGATGCCGAGCTTCGTGAGCCGGCCGTTGTCGACGGTTCCCTTGAGCCCGACGAC
>DATFRP010000366.1:0-19031 GCA_035263125.1 Vicinamibacterales bacterium | reverse complement strand
AGCAAGCAGAGATAGCTACGGCTCGTGCGCGATCGATGACTAGTGCGCGCGCGCAGGCTGCACAGGCACCGGCAGAACTGCGCCGACCTCCACGACGTTGGCGTGCCTGCCGATCTCCAGATACTGCTCGGGCGTGCTCGTCGCGAAGAGGTGCTGCAACAGCGCGATCGCGCCGGTCCAGCCCGTCTGATGGCCTGCACCGAGCCCGGCGCCGTTGTCGCCGTGGAAATACTCGTAGAACAGTAAGAGGTCACGCCAGTGAGGGTCCTGCTGGAAGATCCTCGTACCGCCGTACACGGGCCGGGCGCCCTGAGGATCCTGCGCGAAGATGGTCGTCAGGCGGCGCGCAATCTCCTCGGCAACCTCGTAGAGGTTCATCTGTCGTCCCGAACCGGTCGGACATTCGACCGTGAAATCCTTCCCGTAATAGACGAAGTATTGCAGCAGCGCGCGGATGATCAGAGTGTTGACCGGCAGCCAGACCGGTCCACGCCAGTTCGAATTGCCGCCGAACATGGACGTCTCGGACTCTGCCGGCTGGTAATTCACGCGATGCTCGTGGCCATCCAGCCAGAAGCTGTAAGGGTGCTCTGCGTGATAACGGGACAGCGCCCGGATGCCAAAGGGACTCAGGAACTCCCGCTCATCGAGCATGATCGTGAGCATCCGGCGAAGGTTACGTTCGTTGAGGACGGACGCCATCAAGTGCCTGCCATGGCCGTACTTCGTCAGATCGTGGATGAATCCGCGCATCTCCGGCCGCGTGTTCAAGAAGGCGTTGCACCGCTCGCGCACGTCCGGAAGTCGCTCGAGAACGTTCTCCTCGAACACGGTCGTCGCGCACAGCGGGAGCAGGCCGACCATCGAGCGCACCTTCAGACGAACGGCGTGTCCGTCCGGCATGCGCAGTACGTCATAGAAGAAACCGTCCTCCTCATCCCACATGCCGACGTCATCGCCCGCGTGCATCATCGCGGTGGCGATCCAGAGAAAATGCTCGACGAACTTGACGCACATGTCGCTGTAGCTTGGCTTGTGCATCGCGAGCTCCGCGGCAATCTCGACCATGTTCTGGCAGAAGAAGGCCATCCAGCCGGTACCATCGGCCTGCTCGATATACCCGCCCGTCGGTAGCGGCGCGCTGCGATCGAACACCCCGATGTTGTCGAGCCCGAGGAATCCCCCCTCGAACACATTGTGCCCGTGGCGATCCTTCCGGTTGACCCACCACGTGAAATTGAGAGCGAGCTTGTGAAAGGACCGCTCGAGCCATTCGATGTCGCCCGTTCCGGTGCGAGCGCGCTCCTTGGCGTAGGTAAAGAACGTCGCGAACGCATGGACCGGCGGATTCGCATCGCCAAAGTTCCATTCGTACGCGGGCAGCTGGCCGCTCGGATGCTGATACCGCTCGTGCAGCATCAGGCTCAACTGCTCTTTGGCGAACTCCTCATCGACGAGCGCAAGCGGCAACACGTGGAACGCAAGATCCCATGCGGCGTACCACGGATACTCCCATTTATCGGGCATGGAGATGATGTGCGCGTTGCGCATGTGGTGCCAATGCTCGTTACGCGGGGATGGCAGCGGGCGGTGTGAGAACGGATCCGAGCCGCGCTGCTCGAGCCACATGTCCACGTCGTAGTAGTAGTACTGCTTCGACCACAGCATGCCGGCAAGCGCCTGACGCATGATGTTCTTCGCATCCGCTCCAATCGTGCTCGGAATCACTGTCGCGTAGTAACCGTCTGCCTCTTCGCGCCGCAGTCTCAGCACGTCCTCGAACCCACGACCGAATGCTGACGCCGAGTAGGCGGATGCCGAGTGCTTGTCGGCGATGCGCAGGCGCACCGAGCGTGTGCCCCCGGCCGGTACCATCAAGTCGTAATAAGCTGCGGCCTTGGTCCCAGCCAGCGCGGGATTCACCGCCTCCGCACGGCCGTGAACGACCGCATCGTTGATGCCATCCTTGACGTATGGCGTAGTGTTCGGCGTGCCGAAGAGGCGCTGAGTGTTCGTCTCATTCTCTGTAAAGAGCAATGTGCAATCGCCGTCACAGAGCATGACGTACTCACCAAGTTCCGGATGCGAAAGGGATACTGCGCTCCGTACGCCGCCGGCGCCCGCCCTGAGGAGCGGCCGTTGCGCTCCGTCGTTTGTTGACCACACATTCCGGAACCATATCGTCGGCAGAACGCATATGCGGGCGGCGTCGGACCCTCGATTGACGACGCGGATCTCGACGAGCATGTCCTCCGGCCCGACCTTGGCGTACTCGACGAACACGTCGAAATAGCGATTGCCCTCGAACACACCGGTGTCGATCAGCTCGTACTCGAGCTCGTAGCGGTTGCGGTGCCGGTTGCCCTCGATGAGAGCGTTGTAGGGAAAGGCGGCCTGCGGGTACTTGTACAGATACCGCATATAGGAGTGGGTCGGCGTCGAATCGAGGTAGAAGTAGTACTCCTTCACATCCTCGCCGTGATTGCCTTCGCCATTGGTGAGACCGAACAGGCGCTCCTTCAGGATCGGATCCGTTCCATTCCACAGCGCCACGGCGAAGCACAGCAGCTGCTGGTCGTCGGAGATTCCCGCGAGCCCATCCTCGCCCCAGAGATAGGCTCGCGATCGCGACTGATCGTGTGGGAAGTGACCCCATGCATCGCCGTTGTCGCTGTAGTCCTCGCGCACCGTGCCCCACTGACGCTCGCTCAGATAGGGGCCCCACTTCTTCCATGGCACTGAGCCGCGACGCGCCTCCGCGAGGCGCGTGTGCTCGGGAGTGATCGTAGATGTAATCGCAGGTGTGATCGTGGATGTCATGGCGGTACCCGATGAAATGTGTCGACTTTAGGAGCCTTCGTCGCCTGCTGCAAGCTGAACAAACCCGCCGTGGTTCACATGGACGCGCTGCCACTGAGCGACGATCCCACCGAGGTCGATCCGACTGAGCGCGACGTGATCCGCGATCCGGCACCCGGGTAGAATCGGGCCATGATTGAGACGACCGACACGATTGTCACGCGGACCGGTGCACTCGTTCCGCTCCTGCGGAAATCTGCAGCGGGCGCGGAAAGAGATCGCAAGGCGTCGCCGGAGGTGCTCGACGCGCTCGCCGAAGCGGGTGTGTTCAAAATGACCGCACCCAAAGCCTTCGGTGGATACGAAGTCGATTTTCAAACGCAGTGTGACGTGCTGGCGGAGGTCGCGCGCGGTTGTCCCTCGACGTCGTGGGTCGCCACCATTTACAGCGCGATGTCATGGCTAGTCGGGGTCTTTCCCGACGAAGCGCAGGAAGAGATCTTCGCCACCCGCGACCCGCGAATCGCCGGCGTCTTCTCGCCAACCGGCACCGCGACACCCAACGACGGTGGGTATCTCGTCAACGGCAGGTGGCCGTTCAACACTGGCTGCCATGGCGCGCAGTGGACAGTGCTGAACGCGCTGCAGGAGTCGGGACTCCCAACATGCGTGATTGCGCGCAGCAAGGACCTCACGATCCTCGACGACTGGTACGCGAGCGGCATGGCCGCCACAGGAAGCAACACCGTCGTCGCGGAGAACATCTTCGTGCCCAGGGTGCGCACGATGGCGCTCCCGGAGATGCTCGAAGCTCGCTATCCAGAGCGGCATACGGCCAGCAATCCGTACTACAACCTGCCGCTCGCGCCCGTGCTTACGGTGAACGCCGGCGGAACGCCTGTCGGCATCGCCCGCGGAGCGATGGACGCCTTCGTCGAACGCCTTCCCGGACGTGGCATCACGTACACGACTTACACCAACAAGTCGGAGGCGCCAGTCACGCATCTACAGATCGCGGAAGCCTCGCTGCTGATTGAGTCAGCCGATGCGCACGTGCGCCGGGCAACTGCGATGCTCGATCAACCGCGCTCGGAACCGATGTCGATGGAGACCCGCGTCAAGTCGCGGGCGCACGTCGCATATGCCACCGGGCTTGCGCGCAACGCTGTCGACATTCTCTTCTACGCGAGCGGCGCATCATCGATTCAGGACCACGTGCCGATCCAGCGCTACCAGCGCGACATCCAGGCGCTGGCGAATCACGCGATCATGCATCCGCAGACCGGGCTCGAGTTGTATGGACGGGTGCTCTGCGGACTGCAACCGAATACGCTGCTGTACTGACGAGGAATCAGGAATCGGGAATCAGGAGGCATCAGGATTCCGGAATGAGGCCTTAAGGCTTTGCCCACGCCTGCTTCCTGATTCCTGCTTCCTGATTCCTTCTGAATTCAGTGATGCTCGTTCATCACGCGCTCAATCCGTTTGTCCGGCACGAGCCACATCACCGCCACCGCGACGTAGAGCGCGAGCGAGGCCCAGCGATTGAAAAACGCCAGACCGATCGCAAGGCCGTAGAGAACCACTGACGCCACGCCTTTCTCGTCGCTCCCAACCGCCGTCCGCAGCGTCGATTCGGGCCCATGATGACGAATGATCGCGCGCGACAGGATGTAGTACGCGACCCCCGCCATGAGCATGACGACGCCGTAGATGGCGACGGGCCATTCCGCGAAATGGTTCTCCCCCATCCATCCGGTCACGAACGGCACGAGCGACAACCAGAACAGGAGATGCAGGTTGCTCCACAAGATCCCCGCGCTCACATGCTTGACCGTGTGCAGCAGGTGATGATGGTTGTTCCAGTAGATGCCGATGAGGACGAAGCTGAGGACGTAACTGCTGACAATCGGGACGAGCCGAACGAGCAATCCGGGTTCGCTCCCCTCCGGGGGGCGGAGCTCAAGCACCATGATCGTGATGATGATCGCGATGACGCCGTCGCTGAACGCCTCGAGGCGTCCCTTGCCCATCACCGGATCTTCAGGCTGCTGCCAGCCGTCAGGAACTTCGCCGTCATCCGCCCCTTGCTGCTGTTCACCAGCGCCGAGACGACGCCCGCGACTTCTTTCATGTGGGCCGCCGCCTCGCGCTTCTCGCTGACCACATCACTGCTGTTGAACCAGAATTTGAATTTACCTCCGGCCGTCAAACGTCGACGCCCCATCATCTCCACCACGCGCAGATCGGGATTCAGGTGTTCGCCGTTCCCACAGAACACGTAGTCCCTGGCGATCACCGTGTCGCAGAAGTCCGAGTCGATGTTGTTCTCAGACCCATGATGCGGCACTTTGAGGATGTCCACCGTGAACGTCGCACCAGTGAGCCGTCCCGCGGCCTTGAGTCCATCGGTGATCTGGTCGCCGCGTGCATCGCCGGTGAGCAGAATCGACTGGCCCGCCTGCTCGGCGAGGAGCGTGAGCGATGCGAGGTTCGGCGGCGTCACGCTCTCGGGATTCCCGAACGACTCGGCCTGCAGCCGAAGCTCGCGCATGACCGAAGCGATGTCGCCCGTCCGCAGGCGATCTTCGTCCACGCGCGCGGCGCCGCGAATCGACTGAAGCGCCTTCTGATTGGCTTTGAGCCAGGCGTTCCAATCGGACCTCAGTTTCGTGAGGTGGGTCGCCGTCGGACCGAGAATCGTGAACTTCATTCCGCCGACGGCAACCGGCGCCTGCCCATGCCGCACCATCATCAGCTTGTGCGCCGCGGGCGCGTTCAGCGGGATGTTCAACTGATTCGCGCCGATACGACGCGAGACCTGAATCGCCTGCCTGATGCTCGTCGCCAGACCGGCTTGCGTCACCCCGGCCTCACGCAGCCGTTCGACATCGGCGCCAGAGAGCACGGGAGCCGCGGCCGCCAGCGCGTCCTCGACCGCGCCCGCGTTGTCCCCGATCTGCTCGTGAAAAGCGTTGTGCCAGATCGCCTTCAGCTCCGGCGGTCTCGGGGCGCCGGGCGCTTTGTGCGTCGGGTTGTCGTTCGCGATCTGGTGTTCGTGCACTCGCCACGCCACTTCGTCGTCGAGCATCGTCAGGATGCCGCCGATGTGGTCTTCGTCGATATGAGAGATGTATACGAGATCGATCTTCTTCTTCCCGGCACGAAGCTGGCCGAGGGCGGGCGCCACGTGGGCGCTATATGCGTCGGGCATCCCGCCATCGACCAGGACGCGGGTTGTGCCGGCTGCGTTGGTCAGCAGCAGACAGTCTCCCTTTCCTGATTGAAACGCCGTGAGGTGCATCAGCCGAGGTCCTTTCGCTCGTTCACGCGTGCGACTTCCCGGAGACAGGCCTCCGGGTCGATGACACCGTAGCCGGCGTCATTGACCCACTCGAAGCTGGCGCCCGGCAGCGGGGTCGCCGAGCGTCTGATGATGCCTTCGAGCTGCGCCGCCGTGAGGCGTGGCTCCATCGCGAGCATCAATCCGATCACGCCGCTGACGAACGGACTCGCCATGCTGGTTCCGCTCAACGAGAGCCACTGGTCTTTTCGATCGGCAAATCCTTTCGCGGCCACGATCGCGGTACCGGGGGCAGCGACATCGGGCTTCTGACGTCCATCTCGTGTGGGACCCTGACTGCTCGAGATGCTGATGCGATTGCGCACCGCGTCGAGGTTGGCGACGGTGATGACGCGCGTCGCGCATCCGAGCGAGCTGACGGTGGTGTTGTCGACGAGCGACTGCTGCGTGAAGAACGACGGGAACGCCCACGCTTCGCGTTCGCCCACGCGACCGAGACGATGCGGATCGTCGCGTTCGATCCAGGCATGGAAGCGTCCATCGCGGATTTCGCGCGCGTGCAGGCGAACGAGCCACGTGCCCGCCGCGACACCAATGATGTGCGTCTTGGCGAAGAATGGGCTGAGATAGAGGCTCGCGTAACTCAGGCCGTTGGCCGGGTGGTAGACCTCGTTGTAGATGCTGAGCATCGTGCCGTCGGCGAGCATCCGGTTCTGCATGAACTGACGCGGCTCGACCGGCCCGATCCAGTCCTTGCCGGGCGGTTTGATCGAGACGGCGATGCGGTCTTGCGCGTTGAACCAGATCTCCATCTCGTTCTCGGACACGTCCATCACACCGTTGCCGACGACCACCCACTCGAGATCTCGAACGAGGCCGGCCGCAGGAATCGCTCCGCTCGAATGAATCCGACCCATGATCCACCCGAGGTCGTCGTCCGTTTCACCTCGCTCCTGTCCGGCATTGCCGGCGGCCACGGTAATCGCGCGGCCCGGTGTCGTGAGCGCGGCGTCGATCCACCGTGTCACCGCGGCGCTTCCATCATGCGAATGTCCGTTCGTGCCGAGGCTGATGTTGATCGACACGGGGATGCCGAGCTCGTCGCCGAGCGCGAGCAGGTAGTCGACTGCATCGGCGAGTCGGCTCGAGTCGTAGAACGATCGTCGACGGTCCTCGTCTTCCTTTGGCAGCGAGATCAGTACGCCGGCGATCCGCGCTCGCCGGCAGACGCCACGATCGCCGGCCGCGATGCTCGCCACGTGCGTGCCGTGCGACCCTTCGACCATCTGCGACTGCTTCTCGATGTCGGTCGCTGGCAGACCAAGCGTCGGCGACGCCGCGATCGCCGCGTTCAGGTGCTTGTCGCGAAACTCGGCGCCGTAGCTGAACTGCCCGGACGGGTCCGGCGCCGGCCGGCTGGTGCCTCCCTGATCCCAGATGCGCACGAAGCGCGAGCGCCCACGGTCATCGAGGAAATCGGGATGCGCGAAATCAAACCCCTGCACGTCGACGATGCCAATGAGCACGTCCTCGCCGTAGCGATGCTTGGAGGCGTCGCCGAAGCGGCGCAGTGACTGCGTCGGCGGCTGCGGGCGGAGCTCCGCCAGCGCCGGCGTCGGCGCTTTGAGCGCCTCCGCCACCTCGACGTACGACACGTTGTCGTCAGCGGCGATCTTCGAGAGATCGCTGAGCTTGGCCTGCACCTGCGCGATGCGACCTCGACGCGAGTACGGCCGATTGCCCGCGACCGGATCGTCGACCTCGCTGTCCCGCAGGTACACGAACACGTTGGCAATGACGTCGCTCGTCACTTCTTTCAGCGCCGGCGTCTTCGGTCGCTTTTCGAGGTCCTCGAGGCTGACCGGCACTGCCCGTGCTCCCCGGCTCCGGGGAATGTCCCGAAGAAGTGTCTTGTTTTCGACCGCCAGTGCGCCAAATCTCTCTGCCCGTATGGTGTTCACCGTGGCATCACCGTCGGCAATCATGCGCAGCTTTGGCTGGATCTTCTTCAGGATTTGGGTCGGCACCCGCAGCGGCATCGTCGTCTCCCGCGCGATTCTAGCTGTCACACCCGTACACCAGTAACACACACAGCTTCACTGAGTTGGTTATCTTTTCGGTGTTTCAAATTCCACGCGTTTCCTCACCGGATTTGTTCGGAACTCTATCGGAGATGGGGCATCGGATGGCTCCGAATTGGAACATGCCATGTTGTAAACTCCACCTGTTCGTCCCCTGACTTCGCGCCTGCGGTTCTGGCAACGCGATTGCTCATTGCGCCCTGGCCTGGTGTGGTGTGTTCAATCTCGAGGTAAACGACCTTATCGTCCGATACGCCGGGGCGCACGCGAGTGCGGTCGGCGGCGTGAGCTTCGCCATCGCGCCTGGCGAGATCGTCGGCCTGTCAGGTCCTTCGGGCTGCGGCAAATCGACGATTGCCTCGGCCCTCATGGGACTCCTGCCCTCCGATGCATCGGTGTCTGGGTCGATCACGTTGCGGGGGCGCAATCTGCGTCAGTGCTCCGAACGCGAGCTTTCCACCCTCCGCGGCACGAGCGTCGGGATCATCTTTCAGGAATCGGCGCTCGCGTTGAACCCGTTGATGACTGTCGGCGCACAGATCGCGGAAGTCGTTCGCGCGCACGAACGCTGCGACCGCGCCACTGCGCGCTCGCGAGCCGTGAACGCGCTGCGCGAGGTCACGCTCGACGTCGACGACGCGCGCATCTACGACTCGTATCCGCACGAGCTGAGTGGTGGCCAGCGCCAACGGATCCTGATCGCGCAGGCGATCGTCTGTCGACCGGCGTTCGTCGTCGCCGACGAGCCGACGGCGTCGCTCGACGCGTCTGTCCGCAACGAGATCCTCGACCTCATTCGCACGCTGAACGCGCATCACGGGATGGCGTTCCTGTTGATCAGCCACAGCGCCGCCGTCCTCGCGTCGACCGCCCACCGCGTAATCGAGATGCGCGACGGGCAGATCCGTAATGGGGTCGGGAGTCATGGGGTCGGGAGTCATTTCGCAGGAGTGGATGGAAATGACTCCCGACCCCATGACTCCCGACCGCTTATCGAGATCGTCGGCGCGCGGAAGGTCCATTCGCAGCGACGCTTCGTCGGCGCGCGACATCGGGTCGAGGCGTTGCGCGGTGTCGACCTGCGACTCGAACGAGGCCAGACGCTCGGGCTGACGGGCCCGTCGGGCTGCGGCAAGTCGACGCTGGCTCGATGCATCGCCGGGATCGACACGCTCGACGCCGGCGAGATTCGACTCGATGGACGCGCGGTAAGCGGGCTGAGCGGCACAGAACGACAGCTGTATCGCAATCAGGTGCAGATGATCTTTCAGGACTCGGCGGCCGCGTTCAATCCGCGGTTCTCGATCGACGACGTGATCACCGAGCCGATGCGCGTGCAGCACATCGGGAGGCCCGAAGAACGTCGCGCTCGTGTGATCGAATTGATGGGGGAAGTCGGACTGCCCTCCGATCGACTGAACGCGCGACCGGGCGAACTGAGCGGGGGCGAGCGGCAGCGCGTGGCGATCGCGCGAGCCCTGGCGGTGCGGCCTCGTGTGCTGATCCTGGACGAAGCGTTCTCGGGCCTCGACACGGAGACACGCGCTCGGATCACCAATCTGCTGCGGGAGCTTCAGGCCCGTGACGGCCTCGCATATCTCTGCATCTCTCACGATATCGATCTGCTCTCGGAGTTCACGTCCGAGATCGTGGTGATGCGCGACGGGCGAACCGTCGAGTCCGAGCGCGGTCGCACGGTCGTTTCCGTGGCGGTGTCGGCATGAGGTTCGTGCTGAGCCGTCTCGGATACAGCGCGCTCGTGCTGCTGTCCGTGTCGGTCCTGACCTTCGCGTTGCTGGAGCTCTCACCGGGAGAGTTCTTCGACGACCTGAAGGTCGATGGACGTGTGGGGTCGGGCACCGTCGAGGCGCTGCGAGAACAGGCTGGCCTCACCGATTCAGCCGTGACGCGGTACGTGAAGTGGATGGGATCGGTTGCACGCGGCGAGTTCGGGATCTCGCTCGCCCGTCGCTCGCCGGTCGGCTCGCTTCTCTGGGAGCGCACGCGCAACACCCTGATGCTGACCGCCCCGGCGATGCTGGTGTGCTGGATGATCGCGCTTCCGCTCGGCTTGTGGATGGCGCGTCATAGAGGACGATTGGCGGACCGGATTCTCAGCACCGGCTCGTCGACAATGCTCGCCCTTCCAGATCTGCTGGTTGCGCTGGCGCTGCTGCTGCTCGCGCTTCGGACCGGGCTCTTCCCCGCCGGTGGCATGCACTCAGCGGGCATCGATTCGCAGCGCGCGCTCGACACACTTCGTGACGTCGCGATCCATGCGTTCCTGCCGTTTTGTGCGCTGGTGATTGTCCTGCTGCCGCCGGTGCTGCGTCACGTGCGCGCCAGCGCGATCGAGGCAATCGATGCCCCCGCGGTCCGCGCGGCCAGAGGCCATGGCATCCGCGGCTGGCGGCTGACGCTCCGCTACATCCTTCCGCTTTCCGCCAACCCGTTGATCTCGCTGGCGGGGCTCTCGTGTGCGGCGCTCGTCAGCGCCTCGCTGATGATCGAGGTGGTCATGAGCTGGCCGGGTCTGGGGCCGCTGCTCGTTGAATCGCTGCTGGCGAAGGACGTGCCTGTGGTGCTGGGCGCGTCGATGCTAGCCACGATCGTTCTCGTTGGCGGCAATCTGCTCGCGGACCTGGCACTGTTCGCGATCGATCCGAGGGTACGCACGTGAAGCGCGCCGTTACGGTCGTCAGCGTCCTCGTCGGCCTGCACCTGTTGATTCTGCTGGCCGGATTCGTGGCGCCCTACGATCCAACAACCCAGGTACGCACGCTGCCATTTGCGCCCCCTTCGCGCATCCACTTCGTCGACGCGGCCGGCATCTTTCATCTGCGGCCGTTCGTGTACGCGTCCGCGCCCGATGGTGCAGGCGATTACTATGTCGAGGACATGTCGGTGCGCTATCCCGTGCGGTTCTTCACACGCGGTGCGCGGTACTCGATCGTGCCAGGGATTGAAAGCGACGTGCATGTCGCCGGTGTCGACGCGCCAGGTCGCCTGACGCTCGCCGGCACCGACGGCTACGGGCGTGACGTCTTCTCACGTGTGCTTCACGGCGCACGCGTGTCGGTGACAGCGGGACTTCTCGCTACGCTGTGCGCGTTGTTCGTCGGCACCGTGCTCGGCACACTCGCCGGCTTCACTGGCGGCGTCGTCGATCGCATCGTCATGCGGGCCGCCGATGTCTTCATGGCGGTCCCGTGGCTGTATCTGCTCTTCGCTGTTCGTGCCGCGCTGCCGCTGCATCTCGACACGCGCGCCGCTTTTCTGTTGCTCGTGGCGGTCCTCGGTGTCGTCGGGTGGGCGCGTCCATCACGCCTGGTCCGAGGCATCGTGCTGAGCGCGAAGGAACGCGCCTACGTGCGGGTGGCGGAGGGATTCGGGGCATCGCCGCTCTACGTGCTTCGGCGGCACGTTCTGCCGCACACCTACGGCGTGGTGCTCACGCAAGCGGGACTCCTGGTGCCGCAGTTCATCCTCGCCGAGGTCACGCTTTCGTTCCTCGGCCTGGGCATCGGCGAACCCGAGGCGAGTCTGGGCAGCATGCTCGGCACGCTCCAGCAGTATCACGTCCTCGCTTCGTACTGGTGGATGTTCGCCCCTGCGATCGCGCTCGTTGCCGTCGCTGCGGGCTATCACGCGCTGACGTCTCTTGCACACGACCGGGCGCGTCTGGTGGCGAGCTGATGGCACAGAGACTGATGCGACTCATCGGAACGATGTTCGGCGCTCTGCTGGTGAGCGTGCTTCCGCTCACTGCGGCGGCGCCTGCCGCTCTCTTCACCCCGGGAGAGGAACTGCAGGTCGAGCGCGCCGCGACCGGTCGACCCGGCGGCCGGCTGGTCGTGGCCCTGCGGGCGGAACCGAGGACGTTGAACCCGCTGCTCGTCGCCGATGCGCCTTCGCGCGAGGTCGTCGGCCGCATGACCGGCGATCTGATTCACATCAATCGCCTCTCACAGGCCATTGAGCCGGCACTCGCCAGCGCGTGGACCCGCTCGAAGGATGGGCGCGAGTACACGCTCACGCTGCGGAAAGGCCTGCGTTTCTCCGACGGGCATCCGTTCGACGCCGACGATGTCGTGTTCACGTTCCAGGCGCTGCTCGATGCCCGCGTCGCTTCACCGCAGCGCGATCTGCTCATCGTCGGAGGCAAGCCGATCGACGTGAAGAAGGTCGACGAGTATCACGTGCGCGTGTCGCTCGCCGGCCCGTATGCCGCGGCCGAGCGTCTGTTCGACAGCGTGGCCATCCTGCCGCGACATCTGCTCGAACGTGCCTTCATGGAGGGCACACTGCAAGAGGCGTGGACGACGCAGGTGGCGGCCGGCGCGATTGCGGGCCTCGGTCCCTATCGTCTCAAGGAGTACGTCGCCGGCCAGCGCCTGGTGCTCGAACGGAATCCGTACTACTGGAAGGTCGATGCCAACACGCGTCGCCTACCCTACATCGACGAACTCGTCTTCTTGTTCACGGGCAACGAGGACGCCCAGGTCATCCGCTTCCAGAGCGGTGAAAGCGATGTGCTCGGCCGGGTGGGCGCCGACAACTTCAACCTGCTGATGAAGGACCAGACGTCGCGGCGTTTTCAGCTCGCCGATCTCGGACCGAGCCTCGAATACAACTTCCTCTTCTTCAATCTGAACGATTTGTCCGGCAAGAATCTTCCGCAGGTGGCCGCGCGTCAACGATGGTTCACTGACGTGCACTTCCGCCGCGCGGTCTCGCTGGCCATCGATCGCGACGCGATCGTACGGCTCGTGTTCAAAGGACGCGGCGTGCCCCTCTGGGGAAACGTAACGCCGGGCAATCGCCTGTGGCAGAACACGTCACTGCCCCGCCCTGCCCGCTCGGTCGCCGATGCGCGCGCCGTGCTCAAGACGGCGGGGTACTCGTGGCGCAGCGACGGCGCGCTCGTCGATCGGCAGGGACAGAAAGTCGAGTTCACGATCGCGACGAGCGCGACCAGCGCACAGCGCACCGAGATGGCCACGCTGATTCAAGCCGACCTCAAAGAGCTCGGCATGGACGTTCGCGTGGTGCCGCTCGAATTCAGAGCGCTCCTCGACCGCATCCTCGACACGTTCGACTACGACGCGTCGGTGCAGGGGTTCGGCGGCGGCGACGCCGACCCGAATGGAGAGATGAACGTCTGGCTGTCACGGGGGACCAACCACTACTGGCGTCTGGGGCAGAAGCAACCTGCCACGCCGTGGGAAGCAGAAATCGATCGGTTGATGCAGCAGCAGCTCGTCACGCTCGACATCCCCGAGCGCAAACGCTTGTACGACCGCGTGCAGATGATCATCGCCGAGAACGTCCCGTTCATCTTTCTCGCCACGCCGCACGTCCTCGTGGGCGCTCGGGCCGATCTGGGCAACTTTCAGCCGTCAGTGCTCGACCACTACACGCTGTGGAACGTCGAGCAGCTGTACTTCAAATCGCAGGGCCGGAGCAACGGCAGGTGATCGTCATGACCAAGGTCGTCGGCACCGCGCGCGAGTCGCGCACCGATCATGAGCTCGTTGCCGCCTGTCTCGGCGGCGACGAGACTGCGTGGCACGCGCTCATCGATCGCTACAGTCGACTGATCTTCTCGATTCCGCTGAAGCTTGGTCTGAACCGCGACGACGCGACCGATATCTTCCAGGCCGTGTGCCTCGATCTGGTCAGCGAGCTGCCGCGCCTGCGCGATCCGCAAGCTCTCCCGGCGTGGCTCATTCAGGTGACGCGGCACAAAGTCCTGAAGACGAAACGCAAGAGCGAACGGTACGTCGCGGACGAAGCCGGTCGCGCCGACCAGATGCTCGCCGCCGACAGCGACATGCCCGATGCGCTCCTGCGCGAACTGCAGCGCACCCAGGCGCTGCGCGACGCGGTCGATGGGCTGACGGCTCGCTGCCGTCAGATGGTCCGGATGCTCTTCTTCGAGGAGACGCCGCGCCCGTATCGCGAGGTCGCCGCCGAGCTCGGCGTCGCCGTGGGATCGATCGGCTTCCTGCGCAGCCGCTGTCTCGATCGCTTACGAACCGCGCTCGAAAGGATCAGCCTGTGAGCGTCGGCGACGCCGCCCTCACTCCGGCGCAGGCTCGGGGCTTGATCGAACAGTCGCGCGAGCTGCTGCGGGTCGACTTCGCGCGTGCGCTGACCTGTGCGCAGGATGCTGCGGCGATCGCCGAAGCGATCGGCGATCCACACCTTCACGCGTTGAGCCTTCGCGCGATCGCGAATGCGTTGAACATCGGCGGCAACAACCAGGCTTCGGTCGACCACCACGCCGACGCGATCGCCAGGTTCGAAGGGCTCGGCGATTTCCGCGAGCTCGCCCGCACACTGAGCGCATCGGTGCAGCCGCTGCTGCTCCTCGGCCGCTACGACGACGCCCGCCACGCCGCCGATCGCGCGCGTGAACTGTTTCTGGCCGACGGCGATCAGGTGCGTCTCGCGCGGCTCGACATCATGATCGGAAACCTGCTGCACCGGCAGGATCGCTTCGCCGAAGCGATGACGCACTACGAAGAGGCGCATCAGGCACTGTCATCTCTGGGCGACGCCGATGGCCTGCTCACGGTCATTCACAACAAAGCGGTCACGCTGACCGTACTCAACGACTTCCATGCGGCGCGCGCCGCGTACGAGGAGGCCCGGCGGCTGGCCGTCGAGCGCGGCCTCGACCAGGCCGTCGGCCAGGCCGATTACAACATCGCGTGGCTCTACTATCTGCGCGGCGAGTACAGTCGCGCGATCGAGCTGCTGCATACAGCCGCTGCCAGCGCCAAGAAGACCGGCGACAGTTATCATGCCGCGCTCTCGCTGCTCGATCTCTCGGAGATCTATCTCGAGCTCAACCTGAGCGTCGATGCCCGGGAGATGGCCGAGCAGGCGCACGCGCGTTTCAACGACCTCGGTATGGGTTACGAGGCAGCCAGGGCGCTGACCAATGCCGCCGCCTCCTACGGCCAGGAGGGCAAGACGTTTCGTGCCATCGAGCTCTTCACCCACGCGCGGGCGCGGATGGTCGATGAGCGCAATCAGGTCTGGCCCTCGCTCATCGACCTCTATCAGGCAATCCTGCTCTTCGATGAGGGCGGCCAGCTCGTCGAGGCCCGTCGACTGTGCCAATCCGCGCTCGAACAGTTCACGGCATCCGGCCTGCCCGGCAAGGCCGCGCTCTGTCATCTGCTCCTCGTGCGCATCGCTCTCCGCTTGAACGATCCGGTCGAGGCCGAACGCGGCTGCAACACGGTCGTGGCACTGCTCACCGAAGTCGAGAGCCCGATCCTCACCTACCACGCCCAGCTGCTGCTCGGCCACGTGCGAACGAGCCGCGGCGATCGCGCCGGAGCCTACTGCGCCTATCAGGCGTCCCGCGACGCGCTCGAAACCTTGAGAAGCCGCCTGAATGGCGAAGAGCTCAAGATCGCGTTCGTCAAGAACAAGGTCGAGGTCTACGAACGGCTCGTCCAACTCTGTCTCGAAGGCGAGGACGGGACGATCGGCGTCGAAGATGCCTTCGCGTACGTCGAGCAGGCGAAGTCGCGCACGCTGTTCGATCTGATGTTCCGGCCGGTGCACGCCCTGGCGCGCAAAGAGGGTTCTGAAAGCCAGCTGGCGCAGTCGATCCGCGAGCTGCGCGAAGAACTGAACTGGTACTACCACCTCGTCGAAATCGAGCAGCTGCGACCCGGTGAACATTCGAGCCAGCGCATCAAGGCGTTCCGCAACGAGATTGGCGCGCGCGAGAAAGAGATGGCGCGCACGCTGCGCGAGCTCAGCACCACCGGTTCGTCCCAATCGGATCTGGACGCGCCTTCGGCGTGTTCGCTCGAGGCCATCCGCGAGGTGCTCCCCGCCGATACGACGATCGTCGAGTACTTCCAGATCGACGATCGCATCGTGCTGTGCCTGGTCGATTCGGAACGCGTCGAGATGAAGCACATCTCGCTCGCATCCCGCGTCGAAGCGCAGACGCGGATGCTGCAGTTCCAGTTTTCGAAATTCACCCTCGGCGCCGAGTACGTGCAGTCGTTCAAGGAGCTGCTGCTGCGTGCGACGCAGAGTCATCTTCGCGGGTTGTTCAACGAGCTCCTGGCTCCAGTGTGGTCGCAGCTGGCGGGACGCAATCTCGTGATTGTGCCGCACGGCGCGCTGCATTACGTGCCGTTTCACGCGCTCTTCGACGGAGAGCAGTACGTGACCGATGCATGCGCGGTGTCGTACGCGCCAAGCGCCAGCGTCTATGCGCGTTGTCAGCAGCGCCCATCGGGCAACGGCCAGGGGGCTCTCGTGCTCGGTGTCCCCGACGCTCAGGCGCCCCTCATCGATGCGGAGGTACGAGCGGTCGCGAACGCCATTCCCGGTGCCACGCTTCGGATCGGCGAGGCCGCGACCGAACACGAGCTGCGCACCACCGGGCGCCACAGCCGGATCCTTCACATCGCGTCGCACGGCTATTTCCGGCCCGAGAGTCCGATGTTCTCGGGCATCAGACTCGGGGACATCTATCTCAGCGTCTACGACCTCTATCGTCTGCGTCTCGACGCCGACCTGGTCACGCTGAGCGGCTGTGCAACCGGCGCCAAGGTCGCGGCCGCCGGCGATGAACTGCTCGGGATCGCACGAGGCCTCTTCTGCGCCGGCGCCTCGACGCTGGTGCTCAGTCTCTGGAACGTGCACGACGAGAGCACGGCTGACTTCATGACGCGTTTCTACGAACGCATCGCGACCGGCACGGCGCCGGTGAACGCGCTGCGGGAGGCGATGGGGGAGGTCCGTGCGGCAAGCCCCCATCCCTACTACTGGGCACCGTTTGTGGTCACGGGAAAGAGCACGCACGTATGAGCGGCGTCCTGATGGGGTCTATTTTTTCGGCCGCTGCGCGCCCCTCTCTCAGTGAGCGGCGGTGTTGATGATGGCTGAACATTTTTCCTCTCCGCAGTGGGCCGACCTCGTACGGGGCGTCGCGCCGGCCGAGGTCCGGGGGACGATGGAGACCCACGTGCGCGCCGGATGTCCTGATTGTGTCGATGCTTATCGCCTGTGGACGGACGTAGCGGTCTTCGCCCAGGACGAGCGCGCGCTCACAGTTCCCGAGAACGCGCTTCGCGTGGCGAAGTCGTACTTCGCTGCACAGGGTCTCGGAGCCTCGCCGCCCCCTGAGCGCCACCGGTCCCTGGCGTCGGCCATCATCGCAACGCTGCTCGTCGACAGCCTGCAGACCGCCCCCGCCGGCGTCCGCTCCGGCGCCGGTGCCTACTCGAGACATCTGCTGTTCGGCGCGGGTTCGCTCGCCATCGACCTGCACGTCGATGCCGGATCACGGCCGGGATCGTTCCTGCTCGCCGGTCAAATCATCGACAAGAGCAGCCTTGCCCGACCCTTTGCACGCGCCGCCGTTTCACTTGTCGACGGAGACGTCACGATCAGCACGTTCGAGACGAACGAGTTCGGTGAGTTCCAGGCCACGCTCGACCTTCTAAAGAACATGAAGCTGCTGGTGGCCTTCGAGCACGACCTCGTCACGCTGCCACTCGATGTGCTGTTCGACCCGTCGAATCCATCGTCCAGAGAGAAGGAGTAGGGGTACAGAGATGACGCGTCGTCTTTTCTTCCGACTGATTCCGTCGCTGCTGGCTCTCGTCCTCGTGGGTTCGGTGCCGACGCAGGCAGCGGCCGAGTCCAGGCTGATTGTGCGGGTCAACCCGCTCCCGTTGCTCGACAACCTCACGATCGTCCAAAGGGCGTGCTCGCTGGCCGGCTGCACCGTGCTCTACGGCCTCGACGGGTCGTTGAGGCAGCTGTACCTCGTCTCGGTCCCCGACACGCTCAACCTGCAGATCGTGACCAGCCTGCTGTCGGCCGCGCCTGGCATAGCAGCGGTGGAGGCCGATCGAACCGTCTTCACCGAAGCCGCGGACGCGACCACGACCAGCGTACCGCCCGCCCTTCTAGACAAGGACCCGGTCCCCTACTACGGCACGAACGTCCGCGGCGGTTACGTGCATCAGCCGGCCTTCGGGATCCTCGGCCTCGCCGAGGCACACGATCGCTACAACGCGACGGGCCGCGGCATCACGGTGGCAGTGATCGATACAGGCGTCGATCCAACGCATCCGGTGCTCAGTCCGGTACTTCTCCCGGGATACGACTTCACTCGCAATCGCGACGGCGGCTCCGAGCGCGACGACGTCAACCAGTCCACGATGACGGTGCTCGATCAGTCGCAACCGGGCTGGGTCAACCAGTCGACGATGGCAGTGCTCGATCAGTCGACGATGGCAGTGCTCGACGGTCCGGAGTTCCGCGCGTTCGGCCACGGCACCATCGTTGCGGGCGTGATACACCTGGCCGCGCCGCGGGCGAACATCCTTCCGTTGAAGGCGTTCCGCGCTGACGGCAGCGGCACGCTCTCCGATGTCCTGCGCGCGCTCTATCGAGCGTCGTTCGACGGCGCCAAGGTCATCAACATGAGCTTCAGCTTCGATGCACCGTCGAAGGAGCTCGAGAACGCGATCAACTACGCCACGGGCAAGGGCGTCGTCGCAGTGGCCTCGACCGGCAACGACGGCATGAAGATCAACGTCTACCCCGCCTCGTATTCAACGGTGATGGGCGTGGCATCGACGACCAACTGGGATACGCTCTCGAGTTTCTCCAACTACGGCACAGGCGTGGCGTGGATTGCGGCGCCGGGCGAAGCGATCATCAGCACCTATCCGATGGGCACGTATGCCGCGGCGTGGGGCACGTCGTTCAGCACGCCGTTCGCATCGGGCACCGCGGCGATGCTGGCCGAGATGGCGTCGATCAGCAACAAGCAGGCGGCTGACGCCGAAGGC
>DATFRP010000365.1:0-3196 GCA_035263125.1 Vicinamibacterales bacterium | reverse complement strand
GCGATGACGGTCACGAGCAGCAGCGGCAGCACGATCGGATAATCGCCGGACAGTTCGAAGACCAGCACGGCAGCGGTCAGCGGTGCATGGATGCTCGCGGCCGTTGTGGCGGCCATGCCCACCAGGACGTAGCTGCCGGCGGCAGAGGCCGACGCCACTCCCAGCAGAACGGCCGCGTGTCCATAGAGCGCTCCGACGGCGCCGCCCACGAGGAGCATCGCCGTAAAGATCCCGCCGGGAATTCCCGATGCGACCGAGCAACTGGTCGCGAGTACCTTCATCACCAGAAGCATGACGACGATCCGAAGCGGTAATTGCTGATCGAGGATCAGATTGAGCGGTTCGTAGCCGTTACCCGCGACTTCTGGCACCCACACGATGATCGCGCCGACGATCAGTCCGCCGATTGACGCTCTCGCCGGTTGCGGGATCGGGTGATCGGCGAGCCACTGCTCGAGCCACTCCAGTAATTGCTTGAAGCAGAGCGCAGCGATCGCGGCGAGGACGCCGAGCACGACGAACGAGATCAGATCGAGCGGCGATTCGAGGACGAACGATCGAGCGCCGTAGATCGGTCCGCCGCCGGCAATTGCACGTGTGAGCGTGGCCGACAGCAGCACCGCGGTCATCGTCGGGAGCAGTGCCTCGATCGCGGCGATGCCGACGATCGTCTCCACCACGAACAAGACCGCGGCGAACGGGGTGTTGTAGGCGGCGGCGAACCCTGCGGCGGTTCCAGCGGCGACGAGGATCCGCGTTGGCGTCAACCCGCTGCCGAGCAGCCGGCCTGCAACGGCACCCAGCGATCCACCGAATTCGATGAGAGGGCCCTCACGGCCGATCGACAGCCCGGTCGCAATCGCACCCCATGACGCGAGCACGCGCACGGCGGTCGTGCGCAGCGACAGGTTGACGTTGCCGAGCGCGACCGCTTCCATCACGTTGCTCACGCCCTGCGAGGGGCGCGCGAACAGATGCCCGATCAATCCGGCGAACACGCCCCCGAGCGCCGGCACCAGCAGCCGCAACCACCGTGGCAGCTGCTGCATCGACTCGACGACGTTCGAGGCGCCGAAGACACTGCGGTAGACCAGCGCCAGCAATACGCGAAAGCCAACGGCGAATAGTGCCGCCCCAAGCGCGACGAATGCGATCGCCGCTATGAAGCGAAGGCGCCGAGTGGCTGAGCGCGGCTCCGGGGCCGACGCCTCGTCGAAAGCCACGTTCGGAGTCTACATGGCTCCTCGACCAATGAGAGCGGCCGCGGGCCACCGTACATCGCTACTTTTGCGCGAGACGCGACAGCAGCGAATCCAATTCGCCGATCGTGAGGACGAGCGCGCCCCCTGTCTGAATCGCCAGCGTTCGGAGGCTGCCCTGTGTGGCGCGAATGTATGCCTCCCACTCTTCTTTCGAGACGGTGTTCGGAGGTTCGCCAGTGAGGCCACGCGGATCGAACGTGTAGATCGGAGCGTGGCCGCGCAAAGCGCTCTGTATCAGTTCTCTTGGCTCGGGCGTGATGCCCTCGCGATACCCATCGCTGAAGTACAAGACTGCGATCGGGTAGGGTGACGACGATGCGATCGTGTCAATGGCGTTGGCGACCAGGGAGAAGGCCACAGTCGCGCGATTCCGCAATTCTGTTGCGACGTCGGGTTGCTGCTGCGCACCCAGAACGGCTCCTGGAGACAATCCATGTCCAGTTACACGACCAAGCGACTTTATGGCCTCATCCAGTCGCGAAGTGGGCGGAAGATTGATAGCCGACGAGCCGGTCGAAACCATCCCAACCCGATCGGTATCGCGTATCGACAGTGGCAGTATGCGCTTTATCAGTTCGCGTACACGCGGCGTGTTGCGGAACTGGAGATGCAGATCATCAACGACGACGAGGACGTTGCGCGCTTCCGCGGCGACTTGTGCATCCAGTTCTGCGCCAGAAGCGACAGCCAACAGGAGCAAGCACATCACTGCTCTTTGCATAGCTCACATTTTGACGGACAACGGTCGTGGATGGTCGGCGATCCCAAGCGGGGATGTCGAACGCCGCCCGCGTCCAGGTGGCGTTCTCCGTCCGACCTCCGTGAGGTGGTGACGGGTACGGAGAAAACGGATTAACAGGAGAAACGGGGCACGGAGAACGAACGGAGTTGTGCTACGCCCACGATCACAAGCGCTCACCGATTGGGCTATCCCACCTGCCGCCGGTGACCGCTCGCCGCGTTCCGGTCGATGCTGCGAAGACAGGGCTTAGCCGCCATTTGTCCTGCCTCATAGTATCAATCGTGGCGTGAGACTCGCCAGATTCGGTCGCGTCGATCTTGACAGCTTCACGATAAGACGTTGACACTCGATGCCTCTCAACTCGGAGCTCGGTTGAAATTTATATTAAGGCCTGGAGGTTGCGTGATCGATCAAACGACGCTCTTCGTCAGCGCGGAAGCGCTGCTCAATCACTGGCAGGGACACCGCCGCCTGACCCGTCGGGTCATCGACGCGTTTCCAGACGACAAGCTGTTCACGTTTTCCGTCGGCGGCATGCGCCCGTTCGGCGCGCTGGCGCTCGAGATGATCACCATGGCGGTGCCGATGGTGCAGGGAGCGCTGACCGGCGATTGGTCATCGTCCTCGAATCGCGACCCGAGGCCCAAGCAGGACGTGCTGCGGCTGTGGGACGAGAGCACCCAACAGCTGAACGTGCTGTGGCCGCAGATCCCGCCGCAGCGCTTTCAGGAGACGCTGACGGCGTTCGGTCAGTATCCCGGTGTGCTCCACGACCTGATCCTCTACGCGATCGACAACGAGATCCATCATCGAGGACAGGGATACGTGTACTTGCGCGCGCTCGAGATCGAGCCGCCGCCGTTCTACCAACGCTGACGCCAAGAAGGAAGGGCGTGCCCTCCGCGAGGTGCACGCCCTCGGAAAGGCCGACCGCGCGCTACCGCTCGCGCAGTGCCGCCATCGGATCGATCCGCGCGGCGCGGCGCGCGGGCGTAAGCGTGGCCGCCGTGATCACGACGAACAGCAGGACGGTCACCGCGAGATACGTGAGCGGATCGAACGGGCTCGTCTCATAGAGAAATGACGCCACGGCACGACTGAGCGCGACGGATCCGAGCAGGCCGATCCCGAGTCCTACCACCCCGAGCGACAGTCCATTGGCGAGCACCATCGCCGAGACCGTCCATGCGCT
>DATFRP010000364.1:0-25985 GCA_035263125.1 Vicinamibacterales bacterium | reverse complement strand
GCAATCAGCGACCGGCGACGGGTCGCATCGTAGGTCGTTCGGTCTCGAAGCATCGCAATGAGCACGGCGAGCATTCGATCACAGACGCTGCGCAGGGCACGGGCGTGATTATGGCCGGCGCGCCGCAAGCCTTTGTAGTGCGCCCGGCACCGTTCATCGTGTTGCAGACAGCCCTGCGCCCACAGATGAAATGCGGTCTGCAGACGATGATCACAGGCGTAGCGCATGATCACGATACAGGTTTTGCCGCTACGTTTGGTGACCGGCGCCACGCCACCCAATTGGCGAAGTGCATGGTAATCTCGCGTCCGCAGCGGGTCCGCTGCTTCCGCGAGCAGCGTCGCCGCGATCCGCGTCCCAATGCCTGGCAGCGATTGGAGGATCGCGACGTCCGTCTGCTCGCGGCTGTACTCGCTCTCGCTCGCCTCACTCATCGCGTCGAGCGTTTCACGCAGGCGGCGTTCCACCGCGTGACGTTGGCGGGCCAGGATGGGCAATTGCTCGACCAGGTCCAGAATGCGCACGCGGACGCCGTCCCGGACGCCGGGCGCCAGCGGGACACTGACCGCCTGCGTCACGGCGCGGACGTCATCGGTCGTGAGGCGCCGGATGCGGTGCGCGCGCAGCACCTGATGGATCTGTCGCGAGCTCAATCGGCTGGCTTCGGACGGGGTCGGGGCCAGAGTAAGCAGCGCCCACAGCCAGGGTTCATCCGCCGCTGGCGCGAGCTGGAGCACCTCCGGCCACGTGCGCACCAAGTGATCGCGAAGACGGTTGGCGACGCGCCGCACGTCCTCGCCGAGCTCGAGGTCCTGGCGGGAGAACTCGCGCAGTTGCATTGTCAAGGGATCATCGAGCTGCAGCCGCCGGAATGCCTGTCGGTCGGTCCGCAGCGCACTGCTCAACACTGCAGCATCCCGGGGATCGTCCTTCGCGCCCGCGACCGAAAACCGATCGCGAAAGCGATCGAGCTGCTTCGGATTCAGGGCGAATACGTGACAGCCCCGCTCGAGCAGCGCCTCCACGATGGGGCCGCGTGGGACTTCGAGGGCGACCGCGATGGTCGCCGCGTCGTTGGCCGCCGTCTGCACCAGCCAGTCCACGAGCGCGATAATCGCGGTCCCTGTGTGATCGACTCGCCGTGTGTCGACGTTCATTCCAGTGGCATCCGTCACCCAGACGGCGTGCTGCTCGGTCCCCCAATCGATCCCGACATAAATGCGATAGGTCTCAGTCATAGGCGGCGGCTCACTCTTCTGACCGTTGGCACACGCTCCGACACAGTCCCTGTACTGGCGCTTCTCGCGCAGACTTCCCATTGGTGCTTGGAGCATGGAACCTCGCCGCGATGCAGTCCCGCTCTGGCGCTCATGGCGCAGATGCCCCTCGGGCGTTATCGGCGAGGTGCCAACTGGTCACCGCGATGCTATACAAAGCCATCACGACACGGATAGTCACGTCGCACCGCTCGTGCAGCATCCCCGATCCGGATCACCGCGTAGACGGTGGGCGCCTCCGCGCCTCTCGGCGCTCCGGCGCCAATACTCACTTGCACGTTCGCGGTCGTAGCTCCGTCAATCAAGCCGCAGGGTACAGGGATGCCCCTCCCGCCGCCACCCGTTCGACGCCGCATCGAGCCTCGTAACCCAAGTGAGCGGCCGCACTCAGCGGAGCTCTGTTGGGTGTGGAACGGTGGCCGGCCCTAAAGGCGACGCGATCAGCGAAGACACTAAAAACGCGACGAAGGGAGCCCACACGGCGAAACCGCCGCAATTAGCTAGAAAGATAAACGTGAGCTATCGGGATGGATCCGAAGGCGCGTTTTTTCCGCGGCGCCGATCGGGCTGGCCAGCGTTCCACACACGACAGAGCTCCGGTCGCGTGATTGAAAGCGTGTACGGGTCCGGCTGAAGCTGGACAACTACGTACGACTACTCGAAGTTCCCGCGGATGCTCTGGAATCCGTGTCGCGCCTGTTTGAACAGCCACTGGATCACGCGGCGATCGTTGTAGCCGTAGCCGACGATGTGATTCAGCGTCGAGTAGCAGTGTCGCTCGCAGGTCTTCTTCATGTCGGCGAGCTGGGCACGCTCGAACTTTGGCGCGCCGATCACGCCCCAGTCGTGCGTCGCCGAGTACATCGGGAAACAGGGAGCCAGGGTGCCGTCGACGCGGATGATCATCGTGTTGTGACCGGCGCGGCAGTTCCACGGCTCGAGCTCGCCTCGGAGGAAGTCCTTCATCAGAGCCAGGCTCTCGTTCGAGTTGGTCATCACATAGCCGCTGCGCTGTTTGTCGATCAGCCAGTCGACCAGCTCGTTGATGCGCTCCTGGTCGTCCGGCCGCAGATACGTCGGGTTCTGGTCGCTCAGGTGCGTGAAGTGACTCTGCTCGAGCAGCGGGCGCTCGTTGAGGTGGTAGTCGGTTGAAATCCCGTTGGCGTGCGCGATCTCCGTCAGCTCGCGCACGTCCTCCATGTTGTTGTGGCAGATGTTGATATTGAAGAAGACGGTATAGCCGTATCGATATTGCTTGCTGATCAAATACTCGAAGTACGACTTGATGGGATTGAGCGCCTTGGGCAGCCCGGGCCGCTCGTTCACCGCATCCACGGCAAGGTTGAACGTCGCCACGCCGGCGTCGGCGAGGCGATCGATCACTGCTGGCTTCAGCAGCCGTCCGTTCGTCGGGATGTAGATCCAGAAGCCCTTGCTGGCCGCGTAATCGACGACCTTGTGCACGAACTGCGGCCGGAGCAGCACCTCGCCGCCCATCAGCGCGAGCACGCGGCACGTCGTCCCGTGCAGCCAGTCGATGGCACCGCGTGCCATCTCTTCGCTCATGCCCTTGACGCGGTTGTCGTACGAGTAGCAGTAGTGGCAATCGAGGTTGCACTTGTACTCGGTGAAGAGATACGTGACGATCGGGTGAAAATCGCCCGGCAGCAGCCGCGACTGGAAGTAGGGCACCGCCCAGCCGCGCAACGCGCGCCATTTGTGCGCCCGCGACCAGTGACGCGTCCCGTCGCCCGGCAACTCGTGATCGGTCAGCAGCTCCGGCCGATGTGGAAACACCGGATCAGGCAATCGCTGGCCCGCCGGGCGCGGCGCGGCCGTCCGCTCGGGCCGATCGACGACCTCCTGTCGGAGTCGAATGAATACCGGTGCCGCCGCACCGCCACTTTGTGTTGGCGTGACGTCGTCGATGGCACGTACTGGCATGACGTCCCCCGCTCAATCAGCAGCAATGCTCTCGCAGGCACTCTGCGCCGGAACCGGTATCAGCGGCAGCATCCGCCCCTTGAACGTCTCACGTCCTCGCGCGCTCACCTCGGCGAACTCTTCAGCCTGCAGCAGCTCCGCCCGGAGACGTTGTTCGTACGCGGCGAGCTCAACGTCGATGGCGGCGGCCGCGTCCTTCTTGCGCTGCTTGTCCTCTGTGTAGCGCTTCAGGAAGTAGTGCATCGTCTCGACGCGGATCTTGATCGAGCCGGTCGGCTTATTCTCGTCGATGTCCTTGAACGAGAAGTAGGGCGTGCCCGACTTCTCGATGATCGATTCGATGACCGAGTAGATCGGCGCGTCGTGACCGCACTTGAAGCTCGACATCTCGAGCGCAACGAGATTCGGGTGCCGCGCCGTCAGTTTGGCGGCCCACACCTTCAGGTTCGTGTTCGCCGAGTAGCAGTTCTTCCAGACGTCGGTGATCGCCTTCGGTCCTGGAATCACCCCGTCACGCACTTCATCGCCGAAGAACCGCTCGAGCAGGTCGTCATCCAGGGGGAGCGTGCTCTGGGTGAAGACCGGGTACCCGAGCTTCTGGAACTCATCGAGGATCTCGTGATTGAGGCCCGGGTCGTGATGGTACGGCCGCGCCAGGAGCACGATGCCGATCCTGTTCTCGCGTTCCAGTTCGTCGAGTACTTCGCGGGCACGACGCCGGATGTCGGCTTCATACGCCGCAAGCTCACGCAGGCCAGTCTCGGTGGCGCGTGCGTTCTCGTCCTCTGAGAGACCGAGCGCTCCCGCCCACGTCTGGAACATCTGACGTTTGAGCAACGGGAGGTCGTCGAAGTTCAGAATCGGATTGAGGTACACCAGGCCCTGCTCGGTGAAGATGTCGCCTTCCTTCGTGAACGCAGCCTTCGCCGTCTCAGGCGTCACGGTCACGGTGGGACAGGCGTTCGAGCCCTGCAGGTGCGTCAGCTCGGTATGGAGCGTGTCGACCATCGGGAAGAAGATGTAATCGAGCTTCTTCTTCGCGTGCTTTGCGACCAGGAGGTTGTGGACATGCGCGATGCCGATCTTGGCCGGGAAGCAGGGATCAATCGCGCCGCGGCCGGCGCCCTCGCGGTACAGCTCGTTGGTCGTGAAGTCCGAGTACACAAGGTTCCCACCGAGCACGCCCAGGCTCTCGAAGTAGCCACTGAAGAACGGCGCATACGTGTACATGTTGAGCACGCGCGGCATGCCGATGCGCAGTGCCCCCCGTCGCGTCATTGCGTCGAGACGAGCGCGGCCCGCGCGATCCCACGCCCGCGGCTTCGGTAGCGGATCGGCCACCGACTCCGGGCTGCGTGTACGCCACACTTCGCGCGCGGCGATATCGACGAAGTTGGGATGCGACTTCTTCTTCGAGTCGAGTCCCGCCTTGATCGTCCGCATCGCCTCGACATCCTCGACGCTGCCTTTCTCACACGTCGAGATGATGAGCCGCTGCTCGTCGTCCGCCTTCGGTACCTTCGACACGAACTTGAGCGGTGCGGCCGCTACTGCTTTTGGCGTTTCGTCTGCGGGCTTGTCCACGATGGCGGCCGAGCCATCGAGCGCCGCGACGGTGTTCATCTTGATGTCGATGAACGTGCGCAGACAGTTGTTCTTGCAGAAGTAGCAGCGCGTTGCTTCGTTGCGGGTCGTGCGATAGCTGATCTTCTCGACGGCGTTCAAGCCGATGAACGTCGTGCGATGCCCGTTCTTCCACAGCCGCAGCGCTTCGACCGCTGCGCCGATCGCGCCCGACTCGCCGCAGTGTTCGTGGACGATGATCTCGGGCTGCACCGAGGCGCCGCGGAAATTGGAGCGGATGAAGTCGACTTGCGATTTCACTGCGGCGAGGTTGTGCTGTGTGCCTCCCTGAAGAATGAAGCGGGTACCGAGCTTCGCAAGGTTCGGGATGCTGGCCACGTAGAGGAAGATGTTCTTCGGCAACACCGCTGCGAGACCCGCCAGGATCTCTTCAGGCGCCCATCCCTGCCGCTGGAAATTGACGATGTCGGACTGCATGAAGACGGCGCAGCCGTATCCGAAAATCGGCATCGCGTCGGCGGCAAACGCGCGGTCCGCATACTCGGTCAGCGGGATGCCGAGGCTGTCGGCAGTCGACTGCAGGAAGTAGCCGTTGCCGGCCGAGCACTGCGTGTTCAAACGGAAGTCCTTGACGCGTCCGTCGGTCAGTACGATCAGCTTGATGTCCTGTCCGCCGACGTCGACGATGACATGCGGGTCGTTGTAGAACTTGATCGCCGACTCGGTGTGCGCGACGGTTTCGACGAGCGCCGCGTCGGCCTGCAGCACGTCGCGCAGGATGTCCTTGGCGTAGCCGGTCGTCCCGACCCCCAGCACCTCGAGCGTGGATCCTGCCTCCTCGACCTGCGAGCGCAGCGACGTGAACATGTCGATGGCGTCCTGGATCGGGTTGCCTTTCGAGAGCTGATAGACCTTCCGCAGGACGTCGCCGTCGGGGGAGAGCAGAACCGCCTTGGTGGACGTCGACCCGCCGTCGACGCCGATGAACCCCTGAACGCTCGCGCCCGCTGGCAGCGGAGGCGCCACGAATCGCTTCGGCTTGTATTGCTCTTTGAATGTGGCGAGCTCGTCGACCGATGCACTCAAGCCTCGACCACCTGATGCGGCCTTCTCCTCGAGACGGCCGACGGTGATGTAGTGCTCGAGATCGGTCATGCCGAGGTATCGACCGACCGTGTCGTCTTCGGCCTTGCCGAACTCGACGGCGCCGAGCGCCGCGAAGTACTGCGCGTTCTTCGGTGTCTTGATCAGCGTCTGCGGGGTTTCACCCTGGGGAACCTCGATGCCACGTTCCTTCCAGACCTTCGGAATGTTGGCCTGCCACGCTTCGCGCATGCCGTCGATGAACGTATTCGGGCCGCCGAGCAGCAGTACGTGCGGCCGGAGCGTATTGCCGCGGGTGAGCACCGTCAGGTTTTGCAGGACGATCGCGTCGAAGAGCGACGCCATCAGCTCGTCGGGCGGTGTGCCTTCCTTTTGAAGCCCGTTGATGTCGGTCTCGGCGAAGACGCCGCACTTGCCGGCGACCTTGTGCAGCTTGATGCCGTCGTAGCGCTGGCGTCCCAGCTCCTCGACCGGAATCTTGAGCTTTGCGTTGATCTTGTCGATCACGGCGCCGGTGCCGCCGGCGCACTTGTCGTTCATCGACGGGATCTTCTTCTTGCGCCCGGTGTCGGAGTCTTCCTTGAAGACGATGATCTTGGCATCCTGTCCGCCGAGCTCGATCACCGAATTCACTTCGGGATGAAGCTTTTCCACCGCGAGCGAGACGGCGGTGACTTCCTGCACGAACTTGGCGCCGATTCTCGGCGCCAGCGTGTTGCCGCCCGATCCGGTGATGAACATACGGCAGTTGTCGGGGCCGATCTGGAGATCGGCCTCGAGCCGTTGAAGAAACTCGAGCGTTTTCTCAGGCTGCTTGGTCTCGTGCCGCTGGTAGTCCGACCACACCATCTCGTCGGTCGTCGCGTCGATGGCCACGGCCTTCACCGTCGTCGAACCAACATCGAGGCCCACTAGGTACTGTGTGTTCGCCATGTCTCACCTGCTTCTTCTGCGCAAGCCGATGGGCATGCCGTTTACGATGCCTGTTTGAGAATCGCCTTGTCCGTAACCGGTGCCGTCTTCTTCGGCGTTGCTGCCCAGCGCGCTTTGCCATCCATCAGGTCGCTGACGTGGAGGACGAACGTCGCTGCAGTGCCCGTGATCCCATGACGATGCGGAACCTTGTAGAAGGGATTTCGCAGGACCGGGT
This sequence comes from Vicinamibacterales bacterium, assembly GCA_035263125.1. Taxonomy (GTDB): domain Bacteria; phylum Acidobacteriota; class Vicinamibacteria; order Vicinamibacterales; family UBA2999; genus Gp6-AA40. Next base: position 18,926 of record DATFRP010000364.1, on the reverse strand, counting down.
GATCGGCGACGAACGCACGTACGTCGTCGAGCCGTTTGCCCGTCGACTCCAGCGCCTGCTGAAATTCGGCTTTGGCTTTGATCTTGGCTTCGCCGAGCGCCATCTGCACGCGGCTGTGCGCGTTGACTTCACCCTCGCCCGATGTCTCGATCGGCAGAAAGATCATGTCCTTGAAGTGGCTCATGACGGCCGACTGCACTCCGTCGGACTGCGATGACGGCATGCAGCCGAACGGCTTGAGGCTCAGCACCATGTGACACTTCTTGTGGGTGGTGTAGTAGATGTTCTTGGCCACTTCCATGTGGCCTTCACCACCGCGGGCGAACACGTTGTAGTACGGAGATGCGAGCGTCGCGAGCTCCTCGAGGCTGATGAGCGGGTGCGCGATGTCGCCGAGTGCGCGCACCACGCGGCGGTACTGATGCGCGTAGAAGCGGCGTCCGAGCGCGAAGTAGCCCTGCTTCAACCGGTGCTGGAGCTCATGCTTCCAGCCCTGCCCGTTGAGCCCTTTCTTCGACGCGTGCGTCGCTTTCGCTAGCCATAGCATGTAGAGCGCCCAGGTACCGATCGGCTCGACGATCACCTGCGCCCCCTCGCGCTCGAGGAAGCTGAACATGTGGAAGTTGCCGTCGCCCTCGGTGGTCTGCGCCCAGAATTCGCCAGTGACCTTGACGATCGGCTTCACACGGAGACGGTCGACCTCGATCGTCGCGAGGCGATCGCGCAGATGTCGCAGCGTCTCGTCGGTCTGACGGCCGTAGAGGTGGTCGTGCACCTTGCCGAGCGTGTTGAAGATGCCCTCGAGCTTCGGCTTCTTCGCCATGCGCGAGCCGATGAAGCTCGTCGACTTTCTCAAGTCGTACATCTCGCGCTCGCGCATGCGCGAGCCGAGGTACGCCATGCACTCGTCGACGACGCGATCGGTCTCGCCCGCCTGCGCCTCGAACGGACGGATCTGATAGGTGACGTCGTTGAGCACGTCACCGAAATTGAGCCCGGCAAACGCGCCCATGCCGAAGTCCACCGTGAACTTCAATCCCGGTTCGCCGGTCGCCGACTTTACGCCGTCGGTCTGCTGAAACAGCAGAATGCGGAAGCCGTCGAACCCGGCGTTCTGCACCGCGAGCCGGTACTCGGCTTCGTACATGCCGAAGCGGCACGGACCACACGAGCCGGCGGTAAAGAAGACATAGCGGTCGATGATGTCCTTGCGCGACATCCCCTGCCGCTCGAGATTCTGGAGAAACTGAATCAGGTGGCCGACCATGAAGTAGGTCGGATTGCACTGACCGTTGTTGCCGTATTCCTTTCCAATCTGGAACGCCGGCACATCGGGGATCGGCATGACCTCGACCCGATAGCCGGCCGACTGCATGGCCGCACGGATGAGCGCGTCGTGCTTCCACGTCAACCCGCCAATCAGAATCGTGACGCGATCGCGCTGATCGGCGGTGAACGGCAACTCAGCCGGTCGCTTGAAGTGCTCGACCGGACGGGTGCGGAGGCCCGCCTCGCCCTCGAGTCGTGCGCGCTCCGCGCCCAGACGTCGGCTGATTTCGGCTTCGATATCTGCGCGCGAAGTGACGCGCGCCGGGAACATCGTGGGAGCGTGACTCATGGGACTGGCTCCTCTCTGTGCAATTGGCTGTGATTAGAGCGTTCAAGTACCAGGCGATGCGGGCGCGGCCGCCTGCAGCTGGAAAGAATGAAACTCGGCTCGGAGTGTGTCGGCCTCTTCGGCGGAGGCCTGAGCGATGCGAGCCACGAGCGAGCTCGTCTCGGCGATCCGGCCCCATGCCGCTGTGCTCGTCTTTTCGCGCCCTATGCGTCCATCGCTGTCGAGATCCGACATCGCTGCAGAGTATTCGCGCATGACCCGAACCAGTTCGTCGTCCAGGTAGTCGGCCAGCGAGGTGTACGCAATCTCGAAGACCTCCCGCAGCTCCGATGTCAACTGGCCGGTCGCCGACAGCGACACGACCGTCGTCTGCAGCGATCGTTTGATGATGGGCTTCGGATACGGCAGGGTTGAAACAGGCATCGGAAACGAGTCGTTCGTACGGTACTGATGCTCGAGCACCGTCATGTATGCCCGCACGATGTCCTGGGCCTCGATTGTGATATCGGGATCCATAGGCAGCCGATCTTCCGTTTTCAAGCGGCTATGCCGTCCGCGCGCAGGGTGCAAGCAGCATTCCCGTTCAAGCGAAGACGTGCGCTCGCCCAATTGCGATTTGGCGCGAAAAATTCGGTGTGTCGAATCGTCCACATCACGAGGACGTGTTGCAGTTCACGACAAATCGCGGTCGATGTTGCAGCATAGCCAACGTACGCGACGAGAACCTCGGCAGGTGTTCCGCCTACCCTTTCATCAGGTGAGCGGCCACCCTGTCACACTGTTGTCGCGTCCCGGGATCGGATCGACCATTGGACCCGTGGCGTTTCTCGGCGCTGTTCTCGGGCTCCTCGCGCTCGGCTTGGCCTATCAATGGTCGGGTCAGCGGCGTGACCGTCGGTTCTTCCCGCCTCCGGGGCAATTGGTCGACGTCGGGGGCTATCGGGTGCACGTCAACTGCAGCGGGGAGGGAGGTCCGGTCGTCCTGCTCGAAGCCGGCATCGCCGCCTCGTCTCTCAGCTGGGCGGTAGTGCAACCGCAGATCGCGGCGTTCGCGCGTGTCTGTGCGTACGATCGCGCGGGGCTCGCATGGAGCGACGCGCCGTCGCAGCCGAGAACGCTCGACCGCATCGTCGACGAGCTCGCTGCCGTTCTCGCACATGTCGGTGGCCGTGGCCCGTTCGTGCTCGTCGGTCACTCGTTCGGAAGCTTTGTCGTCCGCACCTACGCCGCGCGACATTCACTGAGCGTGGCCGGCATCGTGCTCGTCGATCCGCCGACCGAGTGGTTGACGATGACGCCCGAGCGTGCCCGTCTGCTTCGTGGCGGGCGATTCTTCTCGAGCATCGGCAGGTGGCTCGCTCATGTCGGGGTCGTCCGCGCGTGCCTGGCACTCCTCGTGGGCGGCATGCCGGGCGCGCCGCGTCGATTCGTCAAGATCTTCGGTCCCACTGCTGCACAGAATCTGGAACGGTTTGTTCTCGAGGTGCGGAAGCTTCCGCCGGATGTGCATCCGGTCGTGCGGGCGATCTGGTGTCAGCCGAAATGCTTTCGGTCGATGCGGGATCATCTGGAAGCGTTCGAGCGGGAAGGGACGTCACTGGCGAGACACGCGCCGCCGCCTGACGTGGCGGTCGTCGTGATTTCGAGTGGCAATCAGCCGCCTGAGGAACTCACTGTCCATCGCACGCTTGCGGAGAGCTCGTCACGCGGGCGACACATCACCGCCAGGCGGAGCACGCATTGGATTCAGTTCGACGAGCCCGAGGTGATCGTCGCCGCCGTGCGCGAGCTCGTCGAAGTGGCCCGCGCGGCTGAACGCCAGGGAGCCGGCCGCGTCTAGAGACGTGCGGACAGGGGTATACTGCACAACGCTGCCGACACGACCGTTCGCGAAAGCCACATAAGGGCGCGTGGAGGCTGGAGGTTACGCAATGAAACGCATCGCTCTGATTGTTGGTGCGCTGGCTCTCTCGACCAGCGCCTTCGCGCAGGCGCCGGCAGATCTCGAGACGGCGCTCACACCCGCACCCACCCAGCAGTTGAAGGACGGCGCCACGGTCATCAAGTGGAAGCCGGACTACACATACGACACGGTCAGGAAGGGCACAAACAATCTGGTCTGCTTCGATCGTTCTGGACAGCCGGGCCAGCAGCCGTTCGCGGCCGAGTGCACCAGCCTGGCCAACCTGCCGCGCGTGGCGCAGAACCTGAAGTTCGAAGCCGAGCCCGATCGGGCGAAACGGCAGGCCGCGCTTGCCGCTGCTGAAAAGGATGGCTCCCGAATCAAGCCGGAGTACGGGTCGGTCTGGTATCACGTCATGGGCATGAACAAGGACATGATCCGCCGGCACACCACGATTGCCGTGCCGGGAGCGACGACGCAGTCGACGGGTCTCCCCGATAATGGGAAGCAGGGTGGCGTGTGGATCATGGATGCGGGCACGTCGACCGCCCACCTGATGATCCCTGGGTTCTAACGAACACGTAGGGGCCGCCTTCAGGCGGCCCTGATTCGTTGACGCGACCAATGATCGATTCGATCCGCTCTACGCCGGGTCCAAAAAACAGGACCCGGCCTACACTGACTCTTTCCATCGCCCTTCTTTTCGTCGCGGCACTCTCTGCGGGTCAGGCCAAGCAGAAATTCACCGGCGTCATCACCGACGACATGTGCGCGAAAGGCGATCACTCCGCCATGCGCATGGGCCCCAACGATGCCGAATGCACCAAGGCGTGCATCGCGCTGCATAGTGCGTCGTACGTCCTGTACGACGGCAAGAGCGCGTACGTGCTGAGCGATCAGAAGCTGCCCGAGAAGCTCGCCGGCCAGAAGGTCACGGTCGTCGGTACGTTGGACGCGAACACGAAAACCATCAAGGTCGATTCGATCGCGGCCGCCGCGAAATAGCTCTCTGCCGTTCCGAAGAACTTCGAACGTCGAGCTACAGGTTCTTGGCCGGCAAATGCGTTGCCCACCAGTCGCGCGCGCGATCGCTGGTCCAGTGCTGCTGGAGCGGCAAGGCATCGAGGCGTCGCAGGAGATCGCGCGGCGACTTCGGTCGCTGCCCGCGATCCTTGGCGAGACAGGACAGCACGAGCGCATCGAGGTCGGGCGGGATCGGCAGCTCCGTCCTCGACGAAGGCGGGTCGGGTGCCGTCTGCGCGTGCGCGAGCAGCAGCTTCATCGCCGTGTCTGCGGTGAACACCAGCTCCCCGGTCAGAAGCCAGTAGGCGACGCAACCGGTCGAGTAGATGTCAGCCCGCGTGTCGATGTCGGCGTCGCCCACGACCTGTTCGGGTGCGATGAACGCAGGCGTTCCCTGAATGACGTTGCCGATCGTGATCGTCGGCGGCGCGTTGGTCGGGGTGTCGCCGATCGCCTTCGCGATGCCGAAGTCGAGGATCTTCACGAAGTCGTGGTCCTCACCGTATCGACAGAGAAAGACGTTAGCCGGCTTGATGTCGCGATGCACGAGGCCGCACGAGTCGGCCTCCGACAGCGAGTGACACATCTGCTGAAGGATGTGAACGACCCGCTCGGCGGGGATCGGGCCGAAGCGTTTGATCAACCGTTCGGCGTCGAGCCCTTCGAGCAGTTCCATCACGTAATAGAACGAGCCCTCGGCTGAGACGCCGAAGTCGAACAGCGTGACGGTGTGAGGCGATCGCAGCTGCGCGATCACCTGGGCCTCACGCTCGAAGCGCCGCCGTGAGTCGGCGGAGACGCCGGCGCCGTTGGACGACGCGCGAATCAGTTTGATCGCAGCGGGGCGCGCGAGCAGACGATGGCTGGCCCGCCACACCTCGCCCATGCCGCCCTCGCCCAATCGATCCTCGAGCCGGTAGCTTCCGAGCTCGCGCGCGCGGGTGACTTCGGTGCCGAGCGTGTAGACAATCCGCGCGCCGACATACGCCATGATGACAACGAGCAGATACGGGAAGCCGAATCCGAAGAAGATCATCGACCCGTTCACCGGCGACGGCGGCGGGAAAACCGAGAGCGACAGCAGCACCATCACTGGCACTGATGTGACCGACACGAGCGCCGCCATCACCGCGAAGCGCGGCACCGTCGGCACCACCACGTTGAAGAGGAGCATCCAGACCGCGACCCAGGACAGGCCCATCCAGTGCGGCCCGACCATCGATCCGAGCGGTTGCAGGAATTCGGCGGCGGCGATGCCGTAGCTGCTGATGACCTCGAAGACCAGCCCCAGTACCGTGACGATCGCAGGCCGCAGGGGCACCAAGCGGATCGCCAGCGCCACCCCAATCGCGTCGACAATCGAAATGACACCGGGTGCCCAGTGCAGCGTCTCGCTGAAGAGGATCTTGCGCTCGGCCGGGAACAGCAGCGGCGGGAAGAACGCCGCCATGAAAAACGTGAACGCGTACAACCACGCAAGCGTCTCCAGGCGCGATGACGCACGATTCAGCAGATCGGGCGGCAGCCCGGTCGTCGCGCGCTCGGCAATCGAGGTGCCGCGCTGCTGCGGCGCAAGCAAGGTCGGGCCGTGCGTCGATAAGGACATGTTGACAGGTCCGGCTGAAGCCGGGACACTCCATCTACTCGCTATCCACTACATTGTTTGAGATCTGCGGAGTATTCGCTACTTCCAAGCGAGCGATCTGACGCCTATGGGGTTCTACGAACAGCGCATCCTGCCGTACATCATGAACCTCGCGATGGACACGGCAGACGTGAGGAGCGAGCGCGCTCGCTGCCTCAAAGAGGTTGCGGGCGACGTGCTCGAGATCGGATTCGGCGCCGGTCACAATCTTCCGTACTATCCTCGCGCCGTCACGAAAGTGGTCGGTGTCGATCCTTCGGAGCGATCGGCGCAACTCGGGCGCTCGCGGATCGCGGCAGCGCCGTTTCCGGTGGAGTTCGTCGGGCTGTCCGCGGAGAAGCTGCCGGTGCCCGACGCGAGTGTCGGGGCGATCGTCAGCACGTTCACACTCTGCACCATTCCTGATGTCGCAGGCGCGCTGCGCGAGATCCGGCGCGTCCTCACACCCGAGGGACGTTTCTATTTCGTCGAGCATGGACTCTCCGACGATCCCAAGGTCGTACGCTGGCAGCATCGCCTGGACGGCATCGAGCAGCGTGTGTTCGGCGGCTGCCATCTGAACCGTCGCATCTCCACGCTGATCGAACAGGCGGGCTTGACGATCGAGCGCCTCGAGCACGGTTACCTGAAAAGCGCCCCGAAGTTCGCCGGATTCCTGTACCGCGGTGTGGCGAAGCGCGGCAGCGCGGCACTCGTGTAGACTTCGACGGTATGAAACTCCAGCCCATGCTCGGCGCGGCGGCCATGTCGTGTGCGATCGCGCTGTGCGCGGCGCCCGCCTCTGCCCATCACTCGTTTGCTGCCGAATGGGACGCGACCAGGTGTCGTGACTTCACCGGGACGCTGACGAAGGTCGACTGGCAGAACCCGCACCCGTATTTCTACGTCGATGTGAAGGACGAGAAGGGGAAGGTCGAGGGCTGGTCGTTTCAGGCGTACTCGCCGGTCACGCTGCGGAGAAACGGCACCGACCGCCAGGTGTTTCTCGACAACGTCAACAAGTCCGTGTGGGTGAGAGGCTGCCTCTCGAAGACCGGCAAGCCGAACGCGGCGGCCGCCGGCACGCTGAAGTTTGCGGATGGTGTGCTGCGACAGGTCGGGCAGATTCAGGATTGAGACCCGTGCGGACATTTCACGTTTGCATCATCCGCCTCCTCACGGTTGCGCGCAGGCCTGTTGCGCGCGTTTCACATCGGTGTAGCGCGCGTCCTTGGTTCTTCGTGCTTGGTTCTTGGTCCGTCCTCTGGTCCACGGTCCCTGGTCCACGGAGCGGCCAGTGCCACGGTCGCGGAAAGGCAGCGGATCCGCGCTCACAAGACTCTCGTCGACCAGGGACCAAGGACGGACCACGGACCAAGGACCAAGGACGGACTAAGTACCAAGTCCCATGGACGAAGGACGGCAGCTACACCGAAACGAAAACTGCCCTAAAGCCTGCGCTCTACGTTGTTGTCGCGTTCACGACCGGCAGCGTTCTCGCCGCCGGGCAGGCGGCGACTGGCCAGGCCACTCAACCGCAGAAATACGAGATCACGGTGATGCCGCCCGGTGGCCCCACGCCGCGATTGGCGGACGGGCATCCTGATTTCACCGGCCAGTGGTTCCCGAACGGTGCAGGCCAGGGTGTGTCGGGCCGCTTTGGCGTCGATCCGGCGGCGGTGCGTCAATTCGATCCGAAGCTCACGCCGGAGGAGCGTCCAGCGTTCCAGCCGTGGGCGCTCGAGAAGATCAAGTCGATGACGCCGACGGAGCTCGAGCTGTCGAAGTCGTCGGTCAATTGCATGCCGCGCGGTGTGCCCGCGATCTGGCTGCAGAACCCCTACACGACGTTCATCGTCCACAAGCCGGGCCTCATGGCGCAGCTGTACGAAGTGTTGAACAACTGGCGGATCATTCGTCTGGATGGGAGACCGCTGCCCAAGCAGCCGGAGCCCTTCTTCCACGGCAACAGCAGCGCGCGCTGGGAAGGCGATACGCTGGTCGTCGACTCGATCGGATTCGACGAGCGCACCTATATTCAACCCAACGGCTGGTTCCACAGCGAAGATCTTCACGTCACCGAGCGCTACACACGTCCCTCCATGAACTATCTGATCGTCGAGATCACCGTCGACGATCCCAAGGTGCTGCAGAAGCCGTGGAAGTCGGCGCCGCGGCGATGGACCCTGGGCAACGGCGAGATCTACGAGTTCTACTGCACGAACAACAAGGAGCTGGAGGAGCTCGAAAAGCTTCGCCAGCAGGAGCTGCAAGGAAAGTAGTTCGTCATGTTCGGTGACGCCCTCGGCCGTACGCTCGGGTTGGGGTTTATCTCCGGGATCAATCTATACGCGACGGTCGCGATTCTCGGCCTCGCGAGCCGGTATCACTGGGTCGATCTCCCGCCTCAGTACAACCTGTTCGACAACAACTGGATCATCGGCTCGGCGATCGTGTTGTATGTCGTCGAATTCTTCGCCGACAAGATCCCGTGGGTCGATTCCGTCTGGGATCTCGTGCACACCATCATTCGCCCGGCGGGAGGCGCGTTCATCGCCGTCACTTCCGCCGCCAACGCCGGTCCCGCCGCGCAGACGGCCGCGGCGTTCATCGGTGCGGCGCTGGCGTCGAGCAGTCACTTCGCGAAAGCCGGCACACGCGTGGCCGTCAACGCGAGCCCCGAGCCGCTCTCGAACTGGGCGCTCAGTCTGTCTGAAGACGGCTTCGTGGCGATGCTGGCATTTCTCGCTCTGGCCCATCCGACGATCGCGGCGATCGTGGTCGTCATCGGGTTGATTGTGATCGCCCTGAGCGCGGTCTGGCTCATTCGCGCCTTGAGGCGCTTCTTCAGCGGCTTCTATCTGAGCGCGAATCGATAGTTCCAAAGCGAAGCGTCACTGCGACAGCAGCCGCTCCGGCCACTCGAACGGCTTCGAGAAGAAGACCGGCTCGCGTCGGGCCGCGATGACGAGATCCGACGGCTGGTGCTGGGCGCCGAGTGGTTCGTCGGCCATCAGCAACGTCTCGACCGCCTCCTTCGACAGCGGACGTGAGAAGAAGAAGCCCTGCGCGTGTGTACACCCGAGGCGCTCCAGCTCGTGTGCCTCGCCGGCGTTCTCAATGCCTTCGGCAACGACGCTCGTATTCAACGTTCGGGCGAGCGCCAGGATGCTCTCGACCGTGGCCGGACGATCGGGCACCAGCAGGCTCTTCACGAACGATCGATCGATCTTGAGCGCGTCGACCGGAAGCTTGTGCAGGTGGCTGAGCGACGAGTAGCCGGTCCCGAAGTCGTCGAGATAGATCTTCACGCCGAAATCTCTCAGCTCGCGCAGCACTTCCGCGACGATGTTGGGACTGTCCATCAACGCGGTCTCGGTGATTTCGAGCCGGACATCGTTCGGCCTGAGTCCCGACTGATGGACCGCCTGTTCCACCAGCCGCATGAAGTTCTGCTGCATCAGCTGGCGGCTCGAGACGTTCACCGTGATCCATTCGAGACCGCTCTTGGGGAATCGCCGCAGCCAATAGGCGAACGCAAAGCACGCCTGCTCCATGACCCAGGTGCCCAGCGCTTCGATGAGCCCAAGCTCCTCGGCGATCGGAATGAACGTCGCCGGAGGAATGGCCTCGCCGTGCCGGGTCCAGCGCACCAGCGATTCGAAGCCGACGCACCGGCCCGATGCCAACGAGACGATCGGCTGGTACTTCACCTCGAAATCGCGGTTGCTGACGGCGTGGCGAAGATCGTTTTCGAGCCCGAGACGGTCGCGCGTGCGCGCGTGCATGTCGGCATCGAACAGCTCGTGCCTCGCCTTGCCCCGCGCTTTCGCGTGATACATAGCGGTGTCGGCGTCACGCATGATCTCTTCCGGGTTCGAATACTCGGACAATCCAGGGGCGATGCCGATGCTGGCCGACGTGAACACCTCGCGGTTGCCAATCGAAAACGGCGCGCCCAGTGATTCCTGGATGCGGAACGCGATGACGATCGCCTGTTGCTCGTCGCTCAAGCCGTTCAGCAGGATGGCGAACTCGTCGCCGCCGAGACGAGCCAGCGCGTCGGCGGGACGCAGACACGATTCGAGCCGGCGCGAGACCGCGATCAGGAGTTCGTCGCCGACCATGTGGCCAAGGCTGTCGTTGACGACCTTGAAGCGGTCGAGATCGAGATAGAGGACGGCGAACCGTTCGCCCCGCCGACGCTTGAACTCATCGAGCCGACGTCCAAGGTCTTCGACGAACACACTGCGGTTGGACAGCCCGGTCAGCGGATCGCGGAATCCGGCGCTCCGGAGCTGCTCCTGCTCCTTCGCCCGCTCGGTCGTATCGGTCAGCGATCCGGCAATGCGCGGGCGGTCGACGCCGCGTATCGCAATGCCACGACACAGGAACCGGCGGTAGGTCCCATCCTCGTGGCGAATGCGGTGCTCGAGCTGAAAGTGATCGGTCTTCCCGGAGACGTGTGCTTCGAGCGCTTCTCTGAGCGGGATGATGTCATCGTCGTGGACGCGATTGATCCATTCCTCGGCGCGCACGATCGCGGCCTCGCTGGGCAGACCGAGCAGCGCGCGCCAGCGGCCGGAGACGTAGAACTCCCCGCTGCGGAGATCCCACTCCCATAAGCCGTCGTTGGCACCTTGCGCAGCAAGCGACAGCCGCTCTTCGTTTCGCTTGAGCGCCTGCTCCTCCCGCGATCGTACGGTGACATCCTGCCAGAGTAGTGACACGCCATCATCGACAGCGAGCACCGACACGTTCAGCATTCGCGATCCGGAAGAAAACGTGACCCCGAGATGGGTCAGCGCTCTGGAGGTGTTCTTCGTCAGCGCGTCGGTGATCGCTCGCGGCAGATCGGTGTTACGGAGGCTGGGCAACGCGTCGAACACCGAGTGCCCGATCGCCTGGTGTCGCGAGCATCCGACGATGTACTCCAGCGCATCGTCCCAGAACGTGATGATCCCGTCGCGGTCCAGGACCGACAGGCCTTGATCGAGCGACTCGAGCACCTCTCGCCGCCGCCGGTCATCCTCGACGCGACGCTTGTAATCGTAGTAGGCGAAGCACACGAACAAGAGTGGCACCGCCACGACCGGCAAGGCCTCCCACCACTGCTGTTCGATCAAGGTGACGAGGCCGACCGCGATGCTCATCCCGACGATGTAGGGAGGAAAGGCCATGAGGACATTCGGCCGCGAACGTGTGATCGGCTCTTCTCCGCTGAGGAGCGGCTCGATGACGTTGGCAGAGGTGCGCGTCGTGAACAGATAGGCCGCGACGTCGCCGGCGAGCGGGCCAATCTGCCACGGCCAGCCGAGATCACCGACAGTTCCTCCCAGCAGCCAATGCGCCAGCCCGGTTGTCTGGATGGCGATCACGGCAGTGACCGCACGCGCGATGACTCGTGGGAGGGGCTGCGCTGCTTTTGAGTCGACCAGGCCACGCGTGATCGCGCCGGCTGCGGCGACGAACATCGCCACTCTCGGACCGAGGAGCAGCAGCGCCGTGACGTCGATGACGAAAAACGGCTGCATGATCCCGCTGTCGGTACGGACCCATCTCGTCGCGACGGCCGAGACGACAATCGCTGTGAGGATCAGCCCCGAGATTTCGACAACGAGATCCACAAGGATCGGGCTAAAGCAAACGCAGGACCAGAATCGGCGGTGGGGAAAAGTGGAAAATGGCGTGCAGGCTCGGGAAAGGCCGGCGCGGCAGGATGCACGTCACTGTTTCGTCTTGGCACATGCGTTCACAAAACCGCTGAATCTTACCTCACACCTTCAAGTTGCAGAACCCGCTCGTTACTTCCTGGCGAACCGGTAGTTGCCCGAGACGTGTTTGACGAACAGGCCGCCCGAGCCGCCCTGAATGAAGCCGACGCCGAGTCCGTAGAGGCCGGTGAACTCGGTGTCCGATGTGGCGATCAGCGTGACCTTTCCGCGACCGTCCATGTCGGCCACGAGCTTACCATCGGCAACGGTGATCTCGACCACCCGGGCGATCGCTCTCCAGAACGGAGGCTGCTCCACGTAGGTGCCGACGTACTTCGCCAGAATCGCGGGATTGACCTGCACTTCGCCCTTGCGTTCATCGGAGGCCTTGCCGACCCAGTGCTCCACGCCGTGCGGGCTTTCGTTGCAGACCCACTCGATCATCTCGGTGTCTGGAGCGAGCTCGGCGCGCACCGAGACGGCCCATGGTTTCGCGTACGCGCCAGGGTCCGAGAAGGTCACGTCGATCGTGAGGGAGCCGAGGTTCGTGCGACGATACCGTTCCGTCGTGCGCAACTGCTCGGTATGCGGATGGCCGTCGTGATCCAGCCAGGTGCGATCGTTGAAGCCGTTGCTCTCGACGACGAGCGTGTCTCCCTCCCAACGACCGACTGAGTACCCCATCCAGTTCGGGTTGGGCGCAGACTCCAGTGTGCGTCCATCGGTAAAAATCTGACGGTAGGTCAGATCTGGATTCAGCAGCAGTATGAGTCCCGGCGTCTGGACGATCTTCATCATCTCGGCGCCGGTGCTGTCGGCAGCGGTGGTGTAGCCGGGCCCGAGCGGAAGGCAGCGCACGTTCATATAGTCCTTGCCGAGATCTTCTCTGCGCTGGTCGACGAGCGTCCGTGCCCACGGCTGGATGTCTTCGGGCTTCAAGTCGGCGGCGATGTTCCGTGAGTACTTCGGCGAGATCCTGGTCCACAGGCCCGAGAGATCGGGTTTGCCGTCAGGAGTGCGCGGCACAGGTGCGTTGAGATTCGGTTTGCCGTCCGCTGTTCGCGGAATGCTCTGCGTCGGCTGGCTCAACCATTGAGCGGAGAGCGACGCGCTGGTCACGATCGCGACCAGAACGATCACGAAGACCTTCATCGGTGCTCCTCGATGCGGCATTGTCGCCGGCCGTCGCCGCGAAGATGGCCGATCTTAGCTGCGCGCGCCGCTCGAGAACACCTCTTACTTTTGCTCTTCGTCCGCCTTTCCCACGTTGGATCCGCGATCTGGCAGGTCGTGGAACTCGGGGCTGTGGGCGAAGGTGTCTGCGTCATCTTCGGCGCGCGGAAACGTCGATGGATTCAGTGGGCTGATACCCTCGAGCTCGGGCGGCGTGGGATGAGTGAGTCGTTTGTCGGCTCTATCGTCGGGCTGTCGGAGGCTATCGCTGCGGTCCATACTTCGAACTCCTCCGGGGGCTGGAGCAACGGTCATGCCTTCCACTTCTTCCACTTGAACGTATAATCCGCCAGCCCATCGTTCACGTTCAGGAGGAGCCGTGCCAAATCGACGTGACTTCCTGAGAAACAGTGCCGGTGCTACTGCCGGGTTCCTTCTGGGTAGCCATGGTCTGGCAGGCGTCGCAGCGGCAGCGCGTCAGGTTGGCGCGCCACCGGGCAAGAGGCGCGAAGCGGTCATCAACGGCAAGCGCATCCGTACAGTCGATGTCCACGCCCACTGCTTCGTTCGCGAGGTCGTCGACCTCGTCAAGGACACGCCGCTCGCGGCTGCGGCGAAGGCCACCCTGACCGAAGCCATTGCCCTCGGCAACCCGCAGCGTCTGGTCGACATGGACGCGCAGGGAATCGACTACCAGGTGATCAACATCAACGCCTGGGGATACAACGCCGATCGCGCCCTTGCGCGCGATCTGATCACGCTCCAGAACGAGAAGATCTCGCAGTGGTGCGCGAAGCACCCCGATCGTTTCGTCGGGATGGCGTCGCTCGCGTTGCAGCATCCCGATCTCGCGGCCGATCAACTGGAGCAGGCGGTCAAGAAGCTCGGTCTGCGCGGCGCCGCGATCGGTGGCAGCGTCGAGGGCACGGAGCTTTCAGATCGGAAGTTCGATCCGTTCTGGGCGAAGGCGGAGGAGCTCGGTGTGCTGCTGTTCATGCATCCGCAGCCGGCGCCAGGTACGACGCAGAACATGCGGCTCCAGGGCAAGGGGGTGCTGGGCAACACGATTGGCAACCCGCTCGAGACGACGGTGTTTCTCTCGCACTTGATCTTCGAGGGCACCCTCGATCGATTCCCCGGACTCAAGATCTGTGCCGCGCATGCCGGCGGATATCTCGCCTCCTACACGGGACGGTCGGACGCACTGTGCGGCCGCGGCGGCAGCAACGGTGCCGACTGCAAGGCACTCAAGAAGAAGCCGAGCGAGTACTTCAGGAAAGAGCTCTTCGTCGACACGATGATCTTTCACGACGAAGGCCTGCGGCATCTCGTCGCGGAAGCCGGCGTCGGACAGATCGTGTACGGGACCGACTATCCCTTCGACTGGCCGGTCGGCATCGATTTCGTCCTGAATGCGAAGTCGTTGAGCAACGCTGACAAAGAAGCCATTCTCGGAGGTAACGCGAGCAGGCTGCTGAAGATTGGTACGTAGCGTCCAGCCGCAGCCGGACCTGTGCGAGGGCCGCCTGAAAGGCGGCCCCCACGTGTCTATCCACCCGTCCGGGCTCGTGATCTCGGACGTGAAGGCGGCGTCCTTGTGGCCAGATCCTGCGGACGCTCGGTGCCGTCGAACGAATTGGGCTTTTCGACGTGCACGTGCGCGAAGTGCCCCGGCACTCTCCAGAGCACACGATACCCTTCCCGTCGGAACAGCTCGGACAGATCGTCCGGGTCAGACGAGTGGAAATCCACCGCTTCGCCGTCGTAGTGAGCCGATCGGCGGGAGTGAACGTGATCGTTGGCCGACACGAGTGTCACTTCGTTGCCAGTCCGTGCCGCCCAGATGTCAGCCAGATCGAGCATGCGCAGTGCGTCGCGGGACGTCAGGTGCACTGGCACCCGAAGCCCGTGAATCACCGCTTTTCGGCTAAAGGGGGCAGTGTGTACCCCTGCGATGCGAGCAGTCCGCGCACGCCGTCGAGTGCTTTGCCCTGTTGTTCGACCGCCGCGGCCAGCCGGTTGTTCGCCTGCACCAGAGCATCGGTCGTTCGATGATGCTCTTGGATCAGGAACGCCACAACGGTAGCCGCGAGCAGCCAGGGCAGAATCGTATTCTTGAACTCCATCCAGATACTCATACAACCTCACATTGCCGCGGGGGAGGGAATGCGAGCAACGAGTTACAGTTTTCGTGGCAAGGACCTGCGAAACGATCAGGTCTGAGATTGATTTTAATGCGAAACGCGCGCCCTTGCTGAGTGCAGTCGCGTGCAATGAGGTGCAATGATGGCGTCGTACGGGGTTCCAATTTCGAGTGACATGGCCAAAAACGTCGCGGCTGCGGCGTTGAAGGAAGCGCGCGCCAACGGGTGGGCGATGGCGGTGGCGATCGTCGATCCGGCCGGCATCCTGGTGTATTTCGAAAAAGACGATGATACGCAACATGCGAGCCCGCGGATTGCGATCGACAAGGCGCGTTCGGCGGCGATGTTCAAGCGGCCGACCAAGATGTTTCAGGATTCGGTCGAGCGCGGAGGCGTGGCCTTGCGGGTCATGAACCTGCGCGGGGCGAGCGTCGTCGAGGGCGGCGTGCCCGTCGTCGTCGGTGGCAGGATCATCGGCGGTCTCGGCGTGTCCGGCGGCCTCGCTGAGCAGGACGGGCAGTGCTGCAAGGCGGCGCTCGAAGCGATACGTACGTAGCGCCACGAAGAGCCCGTGGCCAAGGGAGGGTTCACCATGGAGCCACATCTATCCGCCGATCTCGCGGTGACGCTGGCCGACGATCGCCCTGGCATGCTGGCCAAGGCGATCGGATCGGTGAGCGCGGCAGGCATCAACATCGACGGCTACACCGAGATGAACGGGGTGGTGCACGTCCTTACCACCGATCTCCCGGCGACGCGCCGATGCCTGGACGCCGCCGGATTTCGTGTGGTGCAGGAACAGCAGGTCGCGCTCGTGCCCGTGGCCGACGAGCCCGGTGCGGCCGCGCGCGTCTTTCAGCGCATCGCCGAAGCGCACATCAACGTACGCTACACGTATATCGCGTCACGCAACCGGCTGGTGATCGCGGCCGACAATCCGCAGACGATCATCGATGTGGTGAGCCGTCCGTAGCCACGGAGATCGCAGAGGATCCTGGCCACGGAGATCACGAAGAACTCGGAGGGTTTTGGCCACGGAGATCACGAAGATCACGGAGAGCCTTGGGCCACGGAGGTCACGAAGATCACGGAGAGTTTCCGGCCACGGAGATCACGAAGAACACAAAGGGAGAAACGGAGTTGATGGCCCTCCGGGCCTCGACTTTGTGGTCTTTGTGTTCTTTGTGGCGTATCTTCTCCGTTTCTCATCCTTCGTGTTCTTCGTGATCTCCGTGGCCATGTCTCCGTTTTTCTCCGTGGTTCACTTCGACGAGTTCGCTTTCTGCGGATCGTCGTTCGGGTTGACGTACTTGAACAGGACCGGTCCAACCCCGTACAGCACGATCGTCGACTCGCTCGTCGTGTAGGCGAAGTGGTTCATTCCCGTCGGCGCCAGGAAATATCCGCCGACCGCCATCGTCTTGTTGCCCGGCGCGCCCTTGACCAGTTTGTCGCCCATGCCGAAGGTCACCGCGCCGGACGTGACCACGACGTTCTCGTCGGTGGGATGCGAGTGCGCGGGGATCATGTAGTTCGCGGGGAACTTCAAGCGGACAGCATACGGAACGGGCTTGGTCGGATCACCAGAGAGCACGGCAATCTGCGCGCCGGGCGGGATGAAGGGCGGCGCAGGTCCCCACTTCGCGTCCTCGGGCGCCTGAATCACGTGCGCGTGTCCCTGCGCGAATGCCACGTAGGTGGCGCTGCCGCCGAAGATTGCCGCTGCCGTCATCACCGATGCGAGGGTCTTCATATGTCCTCCTTCAATGAGCGTTCGTGAACGCTGTGTCACAGGAGGACTGTACGAAGTGGGCGCCCGGGCGCGCATCGCTCTAAGAGGCCATGGGTGCGGATGGCCCAAAGGGGCCATCTCGGAAGGAATCAGGAAGCAGGAATCAGGACGAAGGCCTGGGCCAGGTTCCAGGAATCAGGGCCGAGGCTTCAGGCCTATCACCTTGCCCAGGGCTGCTTCCTGATTCCCGCTTCCTGATTCCTACGAGAGGAGCCCTCGCCGGGCGGCCTGAGCCACCGCGGCAGCTCGAGACGACACGCTCAGCTTGTTGAGGATATTGGCCAGGTGACGATGGACTGTGTGATCGCTGAGGACGAGCTTTGAGGCGATCGCCTGATTGTTCAGGCCTTCGGCGACGAGCCTGAGCACTTCGAGTTCGCGAGCCGTCAGTCCGGATTGATCGGCGGGACGCGAGGGTCGTCTGGCGTCGCCCGTGGTTCGGCTGGGGAGCGAGTCGAGCAGTTGCCGGGCGCGTGAGATCTCGAGTTCGGCCTTCAGCTCACCAAGCAGCTCGATCGCACGCCGCGCCTCGAGTGCCGCCTCGTCCACGCGGCCGAGCGAGGCGAGCGCGCGGGCGAGCGCGATGCGGGCGCGGGCGACTTCATACGGCGCCCGTCCTTCGAGAAATCGATCGACGGCATCCTCGAAATGCTGGCGCGCCAGATCCGGATCATCCTCGGCTTCGGCCACCCATCCGGCGGCGAGACTGGTGGCAGCTTTGAGCGGGAGCGTCGCAAGCAGTGTGGCGATGGCGGTGAGCTCCGCGAGCGCCGTTCGTGCGCCCTCGAGATCCTTGATGCCGGCGCGCGCGCGAACGAGCAGCTCGAGTCCTGCGGCGCGATCGGTGCGGTTCTGCGTGGGGATTCGACGCAGATACCGCTCGGCGTATTCGGCGGCCGCGGGCATGTCGCCGCGATCGAAGGCGAGATCCGCACGTCCAAGCAGTGCGAGCCCATGCGAGCCTGCCTGCTCGAACAGTGACGCCGCCTCGGTGAGCCGGCCCTGGCGTCGTCGAAGCTCACCAAGGCGCACGAGCGCGTCGGGTGTCATCGCAGGGCGGCTCGCCGCGAGCTCGTCGCTCGCCGTGATCAGCTCCTGTTCCGCTTCAGGCCATGTGCCGCGCCACATGCAGATCGACGCGTACTGCGTGCGGCACACGGCGAAGAGAGGGCGCAATCCCCATTTCGCGCAGAAGACTTTCAGCCGCGCGCACCACTGGACCGCACGGTCGTAATCGCGTACGCGTTCGCACGCCGCAATCATGTAGCAGCAGGACAGCCCGATGGCAACGAGATCGGTCAGCTCGCCTGCGATGATCGCCGCGCTCACTTCGTCGAGATGGCCCAGCCCTTCCGACACGGCGCCCGATGCGACGAGCGCCATGCCTTGAACCGACCGCGCGAGCATTTCGAGATCGATGTCGTGGGCTGCCTTCGCGATCCGGATGCCTTCGGCGGCCATCGCATACGCTCGGTCCGGATCACCGTCTTCGAAGAGGCAGAGCGATCCCTCGCGAATCTCGAGCCACGCGCGCTCGGAGCACTCGGGCTGATCGGCGAGCAGCCGTCGAGCACGCTGCAGCCATCCGTTCGACACCGCATGCTCGCCTCGAAACGCCCAGGCGTCCCATGCGAGCCAGACCGCGATGCGCGCCGCGGCCACGGGTTCGTTGCGTTCGACGTAGAGCCGATACGCGCGCTCGCGTGCGTCGAAGACGATGTCGGCCAGATCGAGCCACCAGGCGGAGAGTCCCAGACCTTCGAGCGCTTCGGCGCTCTCGCGGGTGCGAAGGGCGGCGTCGAAGGCATCACGTGCGGCGGACCAGTCGCCGCGGGCGAGCGCCTCGTCGCCGGCGATGCAGTCCGAAGGACGGGCTGCGGACATCGATTCGATTATAGGTGGGGGTGTGGTGGGGATATGTCCGCCGGGCTTTGG